>NZ_CP049801.1:1947841-2272481 GCF_011578045.1 Acinetobacter shaoyimingii | reverse complement strand
GCAAAATTAACTCTATTAATTGTGTTTAACCCATGTTAAGCTCGTTGCGTACTTAGGGACTAGGGTGACTTTGAGCTTCTCTATACCCTTTTTATAATGGATATAACCGGGATTTTGTTAATAGTTTTACAGAATGATTACAAGCTTTGAAATACAAAAATGTTTTGAAATTTGTTTGCTCTGCTGTTTGCAACACCGGGTGATCCCTTTTCTTACCAACTGAGGATTTACTTATGACAGCTCGTGAACAAGGCGTTGTTAAGTGGTTTAACGATACTAAAGGTTTTGGCTTCATTCAGCGCGCTGGCGGTGATGATGTTTTCGTTCATTTCCGTGCGATTCAAGGTGACGGCCACCGTTCACTTCGTGACGGTCAACGTGTTGAATTTAGCGTTGTACAAGGTCAAAAAGGTTTTCAAGCTGAAGAAGTTCAGCCTTTAGACTAATCCTCCGTTTTAAATAAACGAGGATAACGCTCCAATTTTGATGAATTGGGGCGTTTTTGTTTTATAATACCCATAATTTTACTATCTGACCGTAGAGCACGTATATATGTCATCTGGTTTCGAAACCCTTAATTTACATCCGCAACTGAAGAAAGCGATTGATGCTTTAGGGTTTAAAGAAATGACCCCAATCCAAGAAAAAGTATTGAAATATACTTTGGCAGGGCATGATGCGATTGGGCGTGCACAAACTGGTACGGGTAAAACTGCTGCCTTCTTAATCAGTGTGATGAATGACTTGTTGTCAAATCCATTGACTGGACAGCGTTATCGTGGTGAACCACGAGCTTTAGTCTTGGCACCAACACGTGAGTTGGCATTACAAATTGAAAGTGATGCACGCGAACTGACCAAATACACAGACTTAAATGTGGTGACTTTGGTTGGCGGTGTCGATTTTGATAAGCAGAAGAAACAGCTGGATAAAGGCTTTGTTGACATCATTGTGGCAACTCCAGGTCGATTGATCGATTTCGCTGAACAAAAAGAAGTATGGCTGGATCAAATTGAATTCTTGGTCATTGATGAAGCTGACCGTTTATTAGATATGGGCTTTATCCCTTCGGTTAAACGTATTGTGCGTTTTTCACCACGTAAAGAACAACGTCAAACCCTCATGTTCTCGGCAACCTTTAGTTATGATGTCTTGAATTTGGCTCAGCAATGGCTGTTCGAACCTGTAACGGTTGAAATCGAACCTGAAAAGAAAACCAATGCTGATGTTGAGCAACGTGTGTATGTAGTGGGTAAGGCAGATAAATACAAATTACTTGAAGAAATTCTACGTGATGAGCCGATTGAAAAAGTTATGATTTTTGCCAATCGCCGTGACCAAGTTCGTAAACTGTATGATCATTTAAAACGTGATGGTTATAAAGTTGTAATGTTGTCGGGTGAAATTGCACAAGACAAACGGACTAAAATGCTAGATCAATTTAAAAATGGTCAACACAACATTATGATTGCGACTGATGTTGCTGGGCGTGGTATTCATGTCGACGGCGTATCGCATGTCGTGAATTTCACTTTACCTGAACAGTCCGATGATTATGTACACCGTATTGGTCGTACAGGTCGTGCGGGTACACGTGGGGTGAGCATTAGCTTCCTGTCTGAAGATGATGCTTTTTATTTACCAGAGATTGAAAAGGCCATTGGTCAAAAGATTCCATTGACGCGTTTAGATGGTTATTGCTAATGATTTCGAATGTATGCAATAAATGTATGCATTAAAAAAAGTCCCAGTAGGGACTTTTTTTATAACTAGAAATTAACTTGTTGCACGGCAAGTAAAGGTAAGCACAGTTTGGTAGTCAGTATCTTTTTCTAAGCCAATGCCTTTGCTAAAAATAGAGCCCAATACCGAAGTCGCTGCCGTCACCACTTGTCCAGTTTTTTCACTGACTACGCCTTTGAGCGCACCATTGTATTCTGTCTTTTCACTGGCTAAAACAGGTGTGGCTTTTTTACCACAGGTTTTGTAAGCAGCATCAATGGCATTATTTTTAGAAATCACTTGGCTATTGCCTAAACCCGCTACTTCATACTGATTGTTCGCATTTTGAATAGCGCGTGTTTGAGTAGGAGTAGATGCACAAGCTGTTAACAAGCCTGCTGTTAGGAGTGTCGCTGTAAGCGTAAGCGTTTTGTTCATCGTGTCCTCAATGTTTCTAAAAAAAAGAATATATTGAATATATTAACCATCATATGCAGAGGATTGGGAGTAATTAAAGATTAATTGTATAAGAAATGAAGTTTTATCATGCTTTCATGTGAAAAAATCGAACTGATCAACGCTGACAATGGATATGGAGTAATTTTTCAAGTTTATGCTAAGCTTAGTGTTTGAGAGTTTTTAATAAGATCGATTGCCACATGTCAGAATCAAACCTCCACGCAGTGCATGACAATATTCATCAACGTCAGTCTATCGGTCATTTAATTGAACCCGCACCCAATGCGGAGCAACTTGAATGTGCTTTTAAGGCGGCTTTGACTGCGCCTGATCATCATCGCTTAAAACCCACTCAATTTATTGTGGTACAAGGCGAACATCGTGAAGCATTTGGTGATCTGTTGGCTGATGCGACTCGTGATTTGGGTACTATTGAAGATGCACAAATTGAACGTGTTAAAAATCATCCATATCGAGCACCTTTGTTAGTGGTTGCAGTGACCAAATTTCAAGATCACCCTAAAGTACCGTATTTTGAACAGACACTCAGTACAGGTGCTGCAATTCAGAACTTTTTATTGTCTTTGCAGGCTCAAGGTTTTTCAACCATGTGGCGTAGTGGGGCTGTGGTTGAATCGAGCCATTTTAAACAGGCATTAGGTCTGAAAGAGCATGATCTTATTTCTGGGATTATTTATATTGGTACAGCAGTCAAGGCGATTGCACCACGTGCAAATATAGATCCCCAACCTTATGTACAGTTTTGGCATCAATAAACAATCAGTATGCTGATAGGTTTTCATCATTCATGATGAGTGGATGATTTAATTTTTTTGATTTTAGGATAAAAAAATAATGGCAGATTTGAAGTTTACAGATCTTGTAGAGCCAGTGGTGATCGACCAGAAAACGGCTCTTCGTGTTACCGTTTTGGGTGGTGGTAGCTTCGGTACAGCAATGGCCAATACCGCAGCACGAAATGGATGTGACACCATGATCTGGATCCGTGATGAAGCTGCAGCTGAAGAAATGAATACAGCACATGTTAATAAACGTTATTTGCCTGATTTTACACTTGAAGCCAATTTAAGAGCTGAAACGGATTTAGAAAAAGCAGTTCGTGATCGTGACATTATCTTGGTGGCAATTCCGAGTCATTCATTTCGAGATGTAATTCGTCAAATTAAGCCGTTTATCAGTGCTCAAGCTGTGATTTCATTGACCAAGGGCATTGAAGCGAAAACATTTAGCTTTATGAGCGATATTATTCGTGAAGAATTGCCAGAAGTGCCTTATGGGGTCTTGTCAGGTCCAAATTTAGCCAAGGAAATTATGGCAGGACAGCCTGCTGGAACAGTGATTGCCAGTCATTCTGAATTAGTTCGATATGCTGTTCAACAAGCTTTACATAGCGCGTTGTTCCGAGTTTTTGCCAGTGATGATGTTTATGGTGTTGAGCTTGGTGGCGCGCTGAAAAATATATACGCTGTAGCAATGGGAATGGCAGCAGCCTATAAAGTCGGTGAAAACACCAAGAGTATGATTTTGACTCGAGCATTGGCAGAAATGAGTCGTTTTGCAGTTAAGCTTGGTGCAAACCCACTGACTTTCTTAGGCTTATCAGGTGTAGGGGATTTATTCGCAACCTGTAACAGCCCTTTAAGTCGAAATTATCAAGTCGGTTTTGCTTTGGGTTCTGGTAAAACATTAGAACAAGCCACCAAAGAGTTGGGGCAAACGGCAGAAGGTATAAATACGATTGTACAAGTGAATGCACGTGCACAAGAGTTGGATGTTTATATGCCCATTACCACTGCTTTATATGAAGTGATCTATGAAAATGCTCCACCACTCAATATCGCAGTATCACTGATGAAAAACGGTCATCGAAGCGATGTGGAATTTGTGTTGCCACACAATAAAGTATGATATTTTGATCCGTAGAACACAGTGTATTGATGCCTGATAGGACATCAATCTGCTTAAATAATGATTTATAAGGAATAATATGCAACTGACCTTGGTTCGACATGGTGAAGCTTCGCCAGCATATGATGGTAACGATAGCAAACGCCAATTGACTGTGCGAGGGCATCAACAGGCTGAACAGACAGCTGCATATTTAAAAGAACAGGTTCAGCCAGATATTTTTATTGTCAGCCCGTTGGTTCGGGCACAAGAAACATTGGCACATATTCAAAGGCATTTCCCAAATGTCACGACGCTCATTTGTGATAAAATTAAGCCAGATGACGATGCGAAAGATGCCATAGAATGGTTGTCTCAATTACCTTTTGAAAATATCGTTGTGGTGTGTCATATGAATGTTGTTGCACATATTGCGGAACAACTGGCACATGAGCATTTCCATGCATTTTCTTTGGCTGAAGCACGTATTTATGAACAAAGTGTCATTGCAAATGGATTGTCGACACAACAAAAAGCATTTGTACCGACACGATAACAAGCTTTAAGATCAAGCAACAAACAATTTAATAATAAGGCAGAATAAGATTAATGTTGTATTTGTGGATGCCTGAAGCCGACGGGGTTTGGCAATGGTCAAAGGGCGATAGATGGATTCAAGCCAAAAGTCTGGAACAACTGATTCAGGATATTACGCCGTATCAGGGGCAGGATGCTGTGGTTTTTTTCCCAAGCCGTGAAGTTCAAATTCTTCAGCAAACGATGGCTAAGACTCAATATAAGCAATTAGGATCAGATGGCATTCGCTATTTGCTTGAAGAATTTGTCATTTTGCCCATCGATCACATGAGCGTGCTGTCACATTTTCAAGCACCAGATCAGGTATCCGTTTTGGGCATTGCAAAAAACGCTGTTCAGACCATGCAACATGCGTTAACACTTATTCCAGTAAAAATAACAGCATTATTGCCTGATTTTTTAATTCTGCCGAAACCAGAACAGAAAGAAACCATCATTACTCAAATCAATGGTCGTCTTTTGGCAAGAGATCATGAATTTCATGGCAACTCGATTGATGATTTAAGTCTGTATTTAGAGATTATTTCTCGTGATCAAGTTTTTAAGTACGATGGTCTTAGCCAAGAACAAAGTAATCAATTGTTTGCGGTGGGAACCACAGAGACACTCAAGCATTATAATTATCAGTTTGAAGCACCTGCAAAACCAAAACAGCACCCCTTTAATGTTTTGCCTAAACAGAAAGGGGAATCAAGTCAGGTCGCTGGGTATTGGAAAGCATGTGCGGCGGTTTTAGTTTGCCTGTTATTGGTTCAATTTAGCTATGATTTGTTACGTTGGGCGAAGCTGAAAAAATTGGCAGATCAAACGGCGGTAATTGCAATACAGCAATATAAATCTTGGTTTAATGAACCAACGCCCATCACAGAACAAAATCTAAAGAGTCAATTTCAATATAAATTAGATGCCAATCGAAATGGCAATACGCAAGCACTACAGCTATTGAGCAGAGTTGGACCTGTACTGATGCAACATCAAATTATCGCCAGTCGGATTAATTATGATGCTTCAAGCTTGAATATGGATTTGATTGCTAAAAGTGCACAAGGTTTACAAACATTAGTTTCACAATTGAATCAGCAAGGCTTTAAGGCGGAGTTAGGCAATATACAAACACAAGATTCAAATGTGTTGGGTTCGGTGAAAATACAATAATGAAATCGATCAATAGTTTTCAAGAAAAAACGGATGCAATGCTTGAGCGGGTTCAAGATTATTTGGCCAGTTTGTCTTTGCGTGAACGTGTCATGGTGATTGCAGGAGCCATTATTGTCACGGTTGCTTTGGTGGGGTATGGACTTTGGAAAACCAATGCTGCAGCAAATCAGCAACAAAAACGTTTAACTGAACTTAAAGATACTTTGGTATGGATGCAAAGTAATGTTGCCAGCATGAAGCCCAATAATGATTCAAGTTTGACAACCGCTGATAAGGTGCAACGTGTTGCACAACAACAAGGTTTAGCGATTGCTGCTCAAGAAGTAGGCAAGCAGATTCAAATTGTGGCTGAACATGCGAATTACGCTGTCCTTGCAAATTTTATAATGCAACTTGCGCAAGCGGGTTTGAGCATTGAAAAACTTGAATTAAATAAAAGCGCAGGACAGATTAAATTAACAGCAACAGTACAATAGACGGTGAAAATAAACATATGACAGGCATGGTTTTTTCTGAAGTCTGTGCATATAATGTGGCAACTTAAAAAGCAGTAGACTTTTTGGATATGTTATATTCGCTTGCTCGTCCATTTCTATTTTCTTTGGCGCCAGAGCGTGCACATGACTTGACATTATCATTACTTAAATCGACCTATAAAATGGGTGTAATGCGTCAAGTGATTCAACCTAAACCTGTACAATGTATGGGTATTGAGTTTCCTAATCCTGTTGGTTTAGCTGCTGGTTTAGATAAAAATGGTGCATACATTGATGCACTGGCAAGTTTAGGTTTTGGTTTTATTGAAATTGGAACCATTACACCTCGTCCACAATCTGGTAATCCACAACCTCGTTTATTCCGTCTTCCCAAAGCCAAAGCCATTATTAACCGTATGGGTTTTAATAATGATGGCGTTGATAAACTAATTGAAAATGTCAAAGTCTCAAATTTCAAAGGTGTGCTGGGCATTAATATTGGTAAAAATGCCGATACGCCTGTTGAGAATGCCGTAGATGACTATCTTATTTGTTTAGAAAAAGTCTATAACTACGCGTCATACATTACTGTGAATATTTCTTCCCCAAATACTAAAAATTTACGTAGCTTACAAAGTGGTCATGCGCTTACAGAACTACTTGAAACGTTGAAAAAACGTCAGATGGAGTTGGCTGATGAATTTCAGCATTATGTCCCTTTGGTATTGAAAGTTGCGCCTGATTTAACTGAAACTGATGTTGAATTTATTGCCTCTCAATTGCTCCAGTTTAAGATAGATGGCTTGATTGTGACCAATACAACTTTGTCTCGTGAAGGGGTTGAGCATTTACCTTTCGGTGATGAAGCAGGTGGTTTATCTGGTGCGCCAGTTTTTGAGAAAAGTACACAGTGCCTTGCTGCATTTGCCACATTATTGAAAGGTCAAATTCCTTTGATTGGTGTGGGTGGAATTTTATCTGGTGAGCAGGCCACAGCCAAACAACAAGCAGGTGCCAATCTTGTTCAAATCTACAGTGGATTGATTTATACCGGTCCCACATTGATTAAAGATTGTGTGCATGCTATGACGTAGTCTATGAATTACATTGATATATTTATACTGATTATTTTGCTCATTGGAGGGCTTAACGGTTTGCGACATGGATTCGTTAAAGCCCTAGCGAACTTCATTGGATGGATTTTTGCCCTGATTGTGGGTGCAAAATATGCCAATGTCGTTGCTCCAGCAATGTCAGCCTTAAGCCAAGATCCTGTGGTGCAAAAAATTGCAGCATTTGCATTTATTGTCATGGTGATCATTGTTTGTACTTGGATTGTCACCGCATTATTGAATGGAATTTTAAAAACCTTAAAGCTTGGTCCGCTAAACA
The DNA here is from genome assembly GCF_011578045.1 of Acinetobacter shaoyimingii. Taxonomy (NCBI): domain Bacteria; kingdom Pseudomonadati; phylum Pseudomonadota; class Gammaproteobacteria; order Moraxellales; family Moraxellaceae; genus Acinetobacter; species Acinetobacter shaoyimingii. Next base: position 2,264,769 of record NZ_CP049801.1, on the reverse strand, counting down.
GATTGGCGGGTGGTGCGTTTGGTGCCTTGAAAGGTTTGATGATCGTCCTCATAACTATGCAAGGACTGGGTTCTTTTTTTGATAGTTCTCCACAATGGAAACAATCCAAATTTATTCAAGCATTATTACCTTTTGCACCAATGGCTACAGAATTGTCTAAAGAAACGGCAAACAAAGCTTTAAGTCATATAAAATCAGATGACTCTACTGAACGAAATCGAGATTTTGAAACAGATCAAAATCATTCCAAAAATTCAGAAGATTCATCATCACATTCAACGAAAAACCCTTTTTATTAATCCTAGCTTGTCTGCGAGGTTGCTATGTGTGGAGTTGTTGGTATAGCTGGTAAATCACCCGTTAACCAAATGTTGTTTGATGCATTAACGATGTTACAACATCGGGGACAAGATGCTGCAGGGATTGTAACTTGCGACAATGGTCGTCTTTTTCTAAGAAAAGACAATGGTATGGTGCGCGACGTGTTTCATACTCGCCATATGCGTGCTTTATTGGGTAATTATGGTATTGGTCATGTTCGTTATCCAACTGCAGGTTCTTCAAGCAGCGCGGAAGCTCAACCATTCTATGTGAACTCTCCTTACGGGATTACCTTAGCGCATAACGGTAACCTCACCAATGCTGAAGAAATTCATGATGATTTATTCAAAACTGACTTACGTCATATGAATACGGATTCGGATTCTGAGGTGTTACTCAATGTTTTTGCACATGAATTGCAAAAGCGTGCCAAATTAAATCCAACAGCAGATGATATTTTTCATGTTGTGACGCGTGTGCATGAGCGCTGCAAAGGTGGTTATGCGGTTGTTGCGATGATTACAGGTCATGGGATTGTCGGTTTCCGTGATCCAAATGGTATTCGACCGCTGATTTTAGGTTCTCGCGAAACTGAACTCGGTACAGAATATATCCTTGCATCTGAATCCGTTGCATTAACTGCACTTGGTTTTAAAGTAGAACGCGATGTTGTGCCTGGTGAAGCGATTTTTATTGATGCTGAAGGTCAGCTTTTCACTAAGCAATGTGCAGCAAATCCACGTTATTTCCCATGTATTTTCGAATATGTATACTTTGCTCGTCCAGATGCCACCATTGACGGTATTTCGGTATACAAAGCACGTTTAAAAATGGGTGAGAAACTGGCGCATAAAATTTTATGTGAATGGGGTGAGTTTCATGACATTGATGTGGTCATCCCAATTCCAGATACATCACGTACTTCCGCATTAGAACTTGCCAATATTTTAGGTGTGAAGTTTCGCGAAGGCTTTATGAAGAACCGTTATATCGGTCGTACATTCATTATGCCAGGTCAGCAACAACGTAAAAAATCAGTACGTCAAAAATTGAACCCAGTTGAGCTTGAATTTCAAGGTAAAAATGTACTTTTGGTCGATGATTCGATTGTCCGTGGTACAACTTGTAATGAAATTATTCAAATGGCACGTGACGCTGGTGCAAAAAAAGTATTCTTTGCTTCTGCTGCACCTATGGTGAAATATCCAAACGTGTACGGTATTGATATGCCAGTCAAAGATGAGTTGATTGCATCCAATCGTGATGTTGAAGAAATTCGTGAAATGATTGGTGCTGATCGTCTGATTTTCCAAGATTTGGAAGATTTAAAGGATGCAGTGCGTACCAAAAAAGTGCCAGATCTACGTGAGTTTGATTGCTCTGTATTTGATGGAATTTATGTTGCTGGCGGGATCAATGAAGCCTATCTGAATGATTTAGAGCAACGTCGTAACGATACTGCAAAAAAATCCAAAGATGGTTATATCGATGTCAATGTTGATGCAGCATCAGTTGACTTAAGTGGCATAAAAGAAATGTAAAATAAAAATGTGATAGTCAAAAATCAGGACTGTTGCAATTCAGAGGAAATCATTCGCCCTGTTTTGAAGAGACAGGGCAGTAATAAATTCTATTGATAAACTGAATAAAAGTGGGATTTTCCCACTTTTTTATTTTATGATGATGGACACAATGTAATCAGGAAATTTTACATTGAAAGATGTAAGTTATTATTTTTCAAAAAACAAAAATATTGTGTGGTCTGCAAGCATTTGTATGCTTGTGGTCATTTTAGCCATCTTTATTTTAAACACGGTTTTGGGATTGTTGGTTCATTATCTTGATCCAAACGAACCTGTATTTTGGCATTCTCTGAGTTTATATTGGATTGCGATATTAACCATCGTGATTGGAAGCTCGGTTTTATATGAATTTTATGTCTTCCGTGCGGGAGGGCATTCATTAGCCAAACAATTGAAAGCACGTCCATTACGTCATTCTGAAAGTGTACCTGAAGAAAGTGTTGCACTTCGAATTACTGAAAGACTGGCGGAAAACTTTGATATTGATGTACCTACGCTTTATGTATTGCCAGATGAAGTTGGTGTAAATGCGCTGGTTGCAGGTTTTCACCCTAAAGATACGGTCATTATTTTAACTTGGGGTGCTTTACAAAATTTAGATGAGCTTGAGTTATACGGTTTGTTAGGCCATGAGTTTAATCAAATTTTGTCAGGTGAAGCTCGTGAAAATACCCGTCTGAAAATTTTATACAGTGGACTCATTACCTTTAGTCAATGGGGCAGTAAGATTGCTAAGCAAGGCTTTAACCGTCAACTCAATGGTCGTCGTCACAAGTTGGAAACCAGTTTTGTTGCCATTGGTGGTGTGATTTGGTTAATTGGAAGTTTAGGGGTGTTGATTACCCGTTTAATTAAATACCTGACTTTGGGCGGACGCACATTTCATAATGATTATAAAACCAAACGTTTAATGCTGAATAACGCCAATGTGCAAACGTTGCTTCGTATTTATGTGCACCATGCAGGTTCACAAATTCACAGTGAGTATTCTGAAGCCATTTCGCATATGTGTTTTGCCAACTCATTAAGTCCGCAAAGTTGGATGAATATTCATCCCAATATTAAAGATCGTATCTATGAGTTAAACCCAAATCTTTTACAAGACTTACAACTCGAAAACTTACAAAAACTCAGAACACAGCCGTTGTTTAGCTTAATGCGCTCATTAGAAGACTCAATGAGTGAGGAATACAACCCTTGGATGTCTCCGCAGCCTTTACCATTACTTCGCTTATCACCGATTAGTTTTGCGATTAATGATGCAATTAAGCCTTTAAACAGCGAAATACGGCAACAGATGGGGCGACCAGATTTGATTCAACGCGCGATGCAAACCTCGACTGGATCAAGAGAGGTGATGGTCGCAATTTTGATGATTCGTCAATACCGGGAATTTATTCCATCAGAAGCGCCAGTGAGTCGAGCGATCGTCGATTCACTTTTGAACATTGATGGTCGCGTACACATTCAAATTTTTCACGAAGCATGTATCAATCTAGGTAACATGCCAGCCACGAGTGCACGACAATTTATTACCAAGTTGGCTAAAATTATTCAGGAAGATGGTGAAATTGGTTTATTGGATGCATTATTGATAGAACGAGTGAAAGCTGAGCTGGGTCTTATGCCCATTCATCGTCCAAGTTCATTGGAAGAAGCAAAGCCACAAATTGTTCGCCTTGTTGATGCATTACTGCATGTTCAACAAATCAATAGTGCCAATCAATTTGAAGTGCGTTATAAAATTTTAGAGCGTATTTTAACGTCTGAAGAGTTGGAGCTTTATGAAGAAATTTCAGATGAACCGATTGATTTAGGTGAAATTTTAAATGATATTGCAGGTTTGCTATTACGTGATCGTTTAATTATTTTAGGGATTGCAGAAACCTGTCTTTGGAATGATCGAATCATCACACAAGATGAACTCGATGTTTTAGAGTTATTGTATTGGCGTTTAGGTTTTGAAACAGAACAAATGCTCGATCAAATGCATAAGAAAAATAGTCTAATGATTATGTAATGCGTTACAATACGAGTGGTTTTTAAGCATTTTTCATTGAACAGTACATGAAAAATGATTTGCATGAAAACATGTTCTGTTTGAAGATATAAAAATCAGCAAAACGAAATAAAAGTCGTTAGAATAGCCACCCCATTTATGCCAGTTATGATTTGATGAATGTAAATATGGTCGAACATCAGCGGAGTATTTTAGCTGTATTAGGCATTGATCTTTGGGTGCCTAAAACTGATGTGCCTACTCGTACCATAACCGATGCATTGTATCGTGATCAAGTTGCGCCTGAATATCCTGTAATTCATCATCATCAAGCCGACCATACTCAAGCAGTATTACAGCCCAGCACGCAACATCAGAACATACAAGAAGAAACCAAGAATACCCATGCTGCGCAAGAAGTATCTTTATTATTAAAAAAAGTAGAAGTGAAGACTGTTGAGTATGTTGAAACTGAACTACCAAAAACAGCAGTTTTTCATAGCAATGGTCAATCCATTGAAGTGGATCCTTTTGTCCTGCAAGCTTGTTCTACAGAGAACTATACTTTATTGGTGAATGCCACGGAATTGAGTGAAGATCAGGTAGATTTGTGGCGAAATATTCAAAAGGCTGCTTCTGGACAATACAATGAACTCAAGTGGCCATTTGCATTACAAAGCTTTCAAGATGGGCGTGGTGCATCGCTTTATATCCAAGGTTTTTTAGATTCGATTCGTACTGAAAAGCGTATTATTGCGATTGGTCATATTCATGCACAGTGTTTAACTGAGGAAATGCATAAAGGTCAATTTGTACAATTGGCAAGTTTGCAAGAAATGCTAGACAATCCTCAGCTTAAAAGAACGCTATGGCAGCAGATGACAACTTTATCTAGTCACTCTAGTTGAATAGCTTAGATTAAAAAATGTTTTTACTTGGTTTAAAGCCATACGGATAATGGCATTGATACAAATTCATATTTTAAGAAATTTTCATTCGAAGAGAATATTGAACATCGTGCGTTGATATTGAAATTAGAAATTAGAAATTAGAAATTAAAATTGAAACTAGAAATTAGGGATGAAGAATGAATCAAAAAGTTGTTGTATTTAGTCAAATTCATGAAAAAATCTTAGCAAAATTAAAATCCAATTATCACGTTGTGGTGATTGATCCCAAGTTAGGCGATGTCAATGCGCAGATTTTAAAAGAAAGTGAAGATGCTGATGCTTTAATTGGGGCTGGGCGTGTATTGGGTGCACACAATTTAAAAAATGCAAAACAACTTAAAATTATTTCTTCTGTTAGTGTGGGTTATGACAACTATGATTTGGACTTTTTAAATCAACAAAAAATATGGCTTTCAAATACACCACATGTGCTGACTGAAACGACTGCAGATCTGGCTTTTGCGCTCATGATGGGAGCAGCGCGTCAAATAGCACATTTAGATCAATGGACCAAAGCAGGGCATTGGAAAAGAACAGCAGGTCCTGCTCAATTTGGGCAAGATATTTTTGGGAAAACATTGGGTATTGTGGGTTTGGGTCATATTGGCGCTGCAATTGCACGTCGTGGTTTTTATGGCTTTAACATGGATATTTTGTATCATAACCGACGTGAAAAAATTGAAGTTGCAGAAGCATTGAATGCTGAATATTGTGAATTGAATGACCTTTTACAACGTGCAGATTTTGTTGTGGTCACTGTGGATTTAAACGCTGATTCAAAAGCATTATTTGGTGCAAAAGAATTTGCATTGATGCAGCCACATGCAGTTTTCGTTAACATTGCTCGTGGTGCTGTTGTTGATGAAGCAGCACTCGTTGATGCGTTGCGAAATAAACAGATTTTTGCAGCAGGCTTAGATGTTTATGAAAAAGAGCCATTACAAAGCACTGCGTTGTTTGAATTGGACAATGTGATTACATTGCCACATGTTGGGTCGGCAACCCTAGAGACACGTTATAAAATGGCGAATCTGGCTTATCAAAATCTTAAGTTAGCATTGAATAAGCAAAAGCCCCGATATATTGTGAATCCAACATTTTCTTAAGCATCATTAGGCTTAAATAAATCATAACACTTCATTGCAAATTCATCCTAAATTCAATGTTATAGTGTTTTTAATTTTCATTTTGAGCGGTTTAAATTGAAAAAAATCGTACTGGCGATCAGTGTGGGATTAAGTTCAGTATTATCATTTGCACATGATTTTGATTCACATCAAGGTCCTAATTTTTCTGTGCCAGAAATTGGTGGTGGAATTGGCTTAATCGATCAACAAAAAGAAAAAATGATTGGTGAAAAAGTCTATCGTCAAGTGCAGAATCAATTTCCTGTGGTGCAAGATCCATGGTTGCAAGATCAGTTCATGGGGGTTTTTACACGCATCTTAAGTCAAACGCAGCTGGGTAGACCGATTGGTTTAGTGGTGATTAAAGATCCACAAATTAACGCTTTTGCAGTTCCTGGTGGGCTTTTTGCACTCAATAGTGGTTTGATTACTTCATCTAAAAATTTGGATGAAGTTGCAGGGGTGATGGCGCATGAAATTGCACACGTGTCACAGCGCCATTATAGTCGTTCCAAAGAAGCGTTTAAGGGGCAGGGTTTACTCGCACTGGCAGGGATTATTGTGGGCGCAGCTCTGGCTTCACAAGCAGATGGTGATGTGGGTGGTGCGATTATGATGGGCACACAAGCTGCATTGCTGGATCGTCAACTGAGTTATAGTCGCAACCAAGAACGTGAGGCAGACCGTATTGGGATGCAGTTTATGTATGGTTCGGGTTTTAACCCACAAAGTATGGCAGATTTCTTTGAAACTATGGATCGAGCAACCACGAAAGTCAGTTTCTTGCCTGACTTTTGGTTGACTCACCCTTTAACATCAGAGCGTATGAGCGAGGCACGTTTAAGAGCCAATCAATTTCCAGCAGTAAAATCAAAATCTGATCAGCAGGACTTTGATGTGATTAAATGGCACACAGCGGTGCTGAGTAATCAAACCAATGAAAATCAGTTGAAAGCCATAGCAAATCATCGAAATTTTGCAGGTGTTTTGGCCTTAAGTGAGTTTTATTTACGTCAAGGTGATTATGCATTGGCACAACAACAAATGAATATTGCTAAAACTCTGGAGCCGAATCACAGCTTACTTCATCTTATTCAAACCGATATTTATTTGGGGCAACACAAATATGATGCTGCATTACAAACCATTCTTGCTAAGCAGCGGGTAATTCCTGAAAATCGAGCATCAAGTTACAAGCTTGCAGAAGTATATATACGTAAAAATCAGCCTAAAGAAGCTGAAAAATTGGTCAATAAATTTGTATTGAATAATCCTCGTGATGTTTTAGGTTGGCAGCTATTACAACAAGCGGCCAATTTGGACAAGGATAATCCAATGCGAACCATCAATGTATTGCGTTACCGTGCTGAAGTTCAATTTTGGAATGGTGCTGAAGAAGGGGCAATAAAATCATTATTGCATGCACAGCGTTTGGCAAAAGGAAATGTTTCAATGACTTCGACCATTGATGCACGACTAAAAACCATGCAATCTGATAGGCAACTTAAAATTTAGTAAATGGTTTTTATTTGTTAGAAAAACAAGATGTTTAAATTTTAATCATGACCTATATTTTGCAAGTTGATATTGATTGGTAGATTAAATTCAACATAAATTCCAGTCGTAAGTAAACTGGCTAATGATTCATATTTTATCTAGGGAATCATCCATTTTTGTGTTCAAAAACAATCAATACAATGATTTTGCGGGGAGTGATGATGGTCTTTTACTTTTTCACAAATACTGACAATAAATGCTGAATAATTGGACGTTCTTGAATAATATTTCTTCCCTTTTTTAAAGGAATTTATTAAGCTAGATAAAAATAAAGTGTTTGATTTTAAAATGAAAAAAATTATTATTTTCGTACTTTCTATGATGACTGCATCACAAGTTTTTGCGGATAAAGTACCTGTTCGTTATGTTAAAGACATTCAGAAAATTTCTGAGCAATATAGTCTTGATATGAAAAAATTTCTAAAAAGTTTAGATCCTTCAATTACTCAATTTAAACCAGAGCAGAAACAAGAATTCTGTGGCATTTTACAACGCTATGCGGATAGCTTTTATCAGGCAACTGATCGTAATCGAAGTGAATTGCCATTTTCTTACTCGAATTTAACTAAGCAAGATATTATCAATAAAGTGCTGATGTCGAAGGAAATGGAAATTTTGAGTGGATATGGTATTCAATGTAATTTGAATTAAATTAGAGAATTTTTAAAGAATAATGAGTTACAACAAGAAGTGATGTTTTTTCTTTTAAAAATTAATCTTTTAAAAATTAAACTGATACGTTAAAAAATCAGAAGGGTAGAGTTGGGCTATTTAACCTATATTTTATTTTCAAAAGATGACTCATCTGAAATAAAGCAGTTAAACAGTCCAAATCAAACTGTGATGTGTAAAGACGAAGTGGGAATTATGCAAGTTTGGCTTTGATTTTAGCTGAAACTTGTGCAGGATCGGCACGTCCGGCTATGATCGGACGTAGAGAATTCATCACCTTACCCATATCTTTCATGCTAGTAGCTTCTTGCGCAGTAATCGTTTGCGCAATGATTGAATCAAGTTCTTCCTCAGTCATAGCTGCTGGTAGAAATTGAGATAAAACCTCAACTTCAGCTTGTTCCTTACTAGCTAAGTCTTGTCGATTAGCACCTTCAAAGGCTTTAATCGATTCTTTACGTTGTTTGATTTGCTTTTCAATGACCGCGAGAACTCGACTATCATCCAGTTCAACGCGCTCATCGACTTCGATTTGCTTAATTGCCGCCTGTAGACTACGAATTACCGTTAACTTATTCATTTCTTTAGCACGCATAGTTGCTTTCAAAACTTCAGTGATTTGGTTCTTTAAAGTAGTCATCTATATGTCCAGACAGTCAATCAATCACAAATTAATCTTAGTAAAGGCGAGTAGTACGTACTGATTCGCGCGCCAATTTCTTTTGGTAGCGTTTAACAGCAGCAGCTTTTTTACGTTTACGTTCTTGAGTTGGTTTCTCGTAGAATTCACGTTTACGAACGTCAGCTAAAACACCCGCTTTTTCGCATGAACGTTTGAAACGACGGATAGCTACGTCTACTGGTTCGCCTTCTTTCAATTTAACTTGTGGCATGAAGAATCCTCTAGTTTATGGATAAGACTAAGTGCACGATTGCACAGAGTCACAAGTGAAGGACAGTATTTTACTCATTTACATCTCATACCACAAGTCTATAATAGCTTTAGCAATATTTTGAAATGTGTAAAAGGCAGTTTAATGATCGTTCTGGGCTTAGAAACTTCATGTGATGAAACAGGTCTCGCACTCTATGACAGTGAAGTTGGCTTAAGAGGACAAGTGCTCTATAGCCAAATTAAATTGCATGCAGAGTACGGCGGTGTAGTGCCAGAATTGGCATCTCGCGATCATGTGAGAAAATTAATTCCACTAATAAATCAATTGCTTGATGATTGTAGTGTGAAAAAGTCTGAAATTGATGCGATCGCTTATACGCGTGGCCCAGGTCTGATGGGCGCACTCATGACAGGGGCGCTTTTTGGACGTACTTTGGCTTTTGCACTGAATAAACCTGCAATTGGTGTTCATCATATGGAAGGTCATATGCTTGCGCCATTACTTTCAAAAACTCCACCGGAATTTCCGTTTGTCGCATTATTGGTGTCAGGTGGTCACACTCAATTGATGGCGGCGCACGGTATTGGTGAGTATGAAATTTTAGGTGAATCAATTGATGATGCGGCTGGTGAAGCCTTTGATAAAGTTGCAAAAATGATGGGATTGCCATATCCAGGTGGTCCAAACATTTCCAAACTGGCTGAACAAGGCAATAGCAGCGCGTTTGATTTCCCTCGTCCAATGTTGCATCAGGGTTTGGACTTTTCATTTAGTGGTTTGAAAACTTCTGTTTCAAATCAGTTAAAAAAAGTTGAAGGGCAAGGTCGTGAAGCAGACATTGCGGCGTCATTTCAAGAAGCCTTGGTTGATACTTTAGTCAAAAAGTCAGTTAAAGCATTAAAACAAAGTGGTTTAAAACGCCTGGTGATTGCGGGTGGTGTGAGTGCCAATAAACGTCTTCGTGAACGTTTAGAGGCAGATTTAGCCAAAATCAAAGCACAAGTCTATTATGCAGAGCCTGCACTGTGTACAGATAATGGTGCAATGATTGCTTTTGCAGGATACCAACGATTAAAAGCCGGTCAACAAGATGGCTTGTCAGTTACGACCACACCGCGTTGGCCGATGACTGAGCTAGAAAAACCTGAACAAGTAGGGTAGCAATCAACAAACTTAAAAAAGAGGCCGAAGCCTCTTTTTTTTAAATTGTTAAATTAGAAACGATAGCCGACTCCGACATTAAATCCATTAAAATCATATTTTTTAAGACGTGTGCCTTCATAACCAACATTCAAAGATAAGTTCGGTTGTGGGTTAATAATTAGACCAGCGCCATAAGCTACACTGGTATCTTTTGGATTATCTACAAGAATTGCTGGTCTATTATTTGTGTGATAAGTATGCTCACCTTTACCATGCGCTACACCACCTAAAGCATATACACTCACTAGATCATTAAAACGGTATGCAGGACCTGCTAAAAATGAATAATAGTCAACATCCCATTTATCATAACCAGTTGCGTGATTAAATCGTTTATCTCCAGTTTGGTAAGAGGCTGAAGTTAGAAGGCTTACGGGAGATTGCCATTCATAACGATATTGAACATTTGCACCTTTTGTTTTTAATCCGTGACTCACATCGGTTTGTGCATAACCTACGGAAGCAGTTTGGGTATCTGCGAATACAGATGATGCTGCAAGCGATACAGCTGCTGCCAAAAGAATGGTTTGTAAAGTTTTCATTTCAATCTCTGTAGAATTTTATTATTGAGTGTGTATGAAACTATTCTCAGGCATTGATGTCAGTGCCTTTATTGTTGGTATTTATTTCAAGATATTTGAATGAAAATTAGCACAAATAATGAATTAAATAAAAGCGAAATCCGTCACTTATGTGGCTTAATTTAACTATTTTGGAGGTTGTTAGAAATTATTTTATGCTGAGCTTCTACATATTCTCTACATAATCAATTGAGATTTGAAAAATAAAAATAAATTTGGTGATTTATTATTACAATGTAAACAATAATATATTTTTTATTTAATCATTTTTGCTCATTTACTCGGAAGTTTGTTATTTATAGTCCCAATCTTGTTTAAGGAAAAGAGACCACTCATCTTAGATTGAACAATCATTTTGATTATGAAAAAAAACCTATACTTTGATCTGATAGCACTAAAATTATATTTCTCTTGTGTTTTAAAGAAAAAACTTATCCGAGATTCGGGTTATTTATAAATATTAGGAATCAAAGATCTCTATCATAAATCAAAAAATGATCGTTAAATTGTATTTGAATTAAAAACGAAAGTTAATTTTCATGCACCATTTATGGTTCAGGGAGAGCTTAGGATGAAGGATTTTAAGCTAAAAATAACCACATCCTTGCGCTCACTTGCGCTTCATTTTAAAGCAGTGCTTTAAAAATTGTTCAGGAGAGGGAACTTTATGATAAATTTTAATTGGATAAAAAATAATTTGTGAAAGAAGCTTAAAATATTCATGTATTCTATAAACTTACCTAATGTTAATATCTGTATTTAATCATTCGCTTTAAATACGATTTTAGGTGAGTTATCAATAAAAAAAAGAGACACTAGGCCTCTTCTTTTTTAACTCTTCTGATTATATTAGAAACGGTAACCAACACCTACGTTAAAACCTTCAAATGATTTATCTCTTAGGCGAGTAGCTTCATAGCCAGCATTTACAGAAAGATTCTTGGTTGGGTTGATGATCAGACCACCACCATAGGCAAAGGCTGTATCTTTAATATGGTAATGGTTAGTCCATTTGTAGTCTTTTTCATTATCGAAATAGTGAGCACGGCCATGAACCAAACCGCCTAAGGCATAAACACTGAGCACTTTATTAAAACGGAATGATGGACCCGCTAAAAATGAATAGTAGTTTACATTCCAATCTTCATAGCCATAACCGTACAGGAAGCGTTGTTCACCTTGTAAGTAAGATGCTGATGCAACAATACCCACTGGAGAATCTAATTCATAACGATATTGTACGTTTACACCTTTTGGATTTAACCCTTTTTCGATAGAAGTTTGTCCATAACCTACAGATATTGTATGGCTTTCGGCGAATACCTGTGTTGCTGCAAATGAAACAGCTGCTAAAAGAATCGTTTTTAAAATTTTTTCTTTCATTACAATCTCTATAAGATTTTATTATTGAGTGCGTATGAAACTATTGATTGGCATGAATTACAGTTTCTTTATTGTTAGAGTTTATTTAGAAAAAATTAAAAATTATTGCGAAATTTTTAGCTGTATTATGGGAAAAGTGAATATATATCTGACGTTTGTTGTATTATAGGTAGGAAATATTTGTTTACAATGTATAACCTTATGTGAAGATTCTACATTATTTCTACACAATTAGTCATATAAAAAAACTTGACTATTTTGCTATGATTATAATTTTTGTAGGTTGTACTTAATGATACTTTTTCAAAAAAAAGATTCTGGATTTTAAGGGTGTATATCACCATAATTTTTTAAAAAATAAGTATTTAAATTTTAACTATTTCATTTTGAAGTTGTTGCCTAAAGATTTTTTTTACAGTGTCTATTTGTCAGAGTCAGCAAGTTTTGCAAAACCCATGGGGGTAAATTTTTTGAATTCAACTCATTATACTTTTTGAGTAAATATTGAAACATTTTGCTTGTAATATTGTGAAGTAAAAATTAAGGATGAGTGCTAAGGCTCATCCTATATATCATGACCAATGGGGACTTTTGACTTATCTTTTAGACAAATTTTCTAAAAGTTAGAGCTGTGAGTTTAACTGCTGTGAACCGATCCAATGCTTGGAAAATTGGTAAGCTGCACGTCCTGAACGTTGTCCACGTGCTTGACACCATCGTAAAGCTTCAGCACGGACTTGATCACTAAAAGCAATCTTTTCTTTTGCTAGGTAATGTTCAACAATTTCCAAATACAGATTTTGATCCATTGGGTTGAAAGACAACCAAAGTCCAAAACGGTCAGATAGAGAAATTTTTTCTTCAATGGCTTCTTGAGGATGTAACTCTGTGTATTGTGGTACATCTACACGGGTCACAGGTGTATTTTCATGCATAAACTCAGGTAACAAGTGACGACGGTTACTGGTCGCATAAATAATAAAGTTACTGGATCCTGACTGTAATGAACCATCTAAGACGCTCTTTAAACTACGATAATTTTCATCTTCTGCGTTAAATGCCAAATCATCACAATAGACAATAAACTTTTCAGGGCGATGTTCAATGATCTTTTGAATCTCAGGTAAATCAGAGAGATCATCACGTTCAATTTCAATCAGACGCAAACCTTGATCTTTATATTTAGCCAGTAGCGACCGAACAATGGATGATTTGCCTGTACCACGTGATCCAGTTAAAAGTACATCATTTGCAGGTAAGCCGTGTAAAAATTGTTCCGTGTTTTGCAGAATTTTTTGGACTTGTCGTTCAATGCCTTTGAGGTCATCCAAATGAATAATTTTAGGATGTGGAATTGCTTTCAGTTGTTTGTTTTGCCATTTGAATGCGGGCGCTGAGAAGTCAGTTTCTTGTCTGGGTTCAGGTAAGACTTGTTGTAGTTGCTCAAGTAAAGTGCTTAAACGTTCAATAAGGTGATCGGGGAGTTCTAAAGTCGCCATAATATTTAATATCAGTGCTGTGAGTTTTGTTAAATATTAGTCTAGAAATATAAACTTGCCTATGTACAAAATTATTTTATCGTGCGCATAGTGGTAAAATCTTATAAAAATTCTAAGCTTAATTTTAAAGGTTGATTAAAATTTGATTATTTTGCATAGTTGAATGATATGTAGAAGGGGGGCGTCATCGTTAAAATTGCTGTTGGAAGCAGAAAATAATAAATATCTTTTAGTAAAAGGATGCAAAACATATGATTCCGTTGCAGACACGTAATCTAAATCCACATCAAGCCTATCGTATTAAAAAAATGAGACACAAGTTAGATCGGGCTGAATGTTATGAAGAATGGAAAGAAATTGCACTCAAATTAGATGAAGAGACTGGGGCTCAAGAGTGGAAATATGATAATAGTTCACCATATTTTGATGCTGCGATTATTTCGCATCGTTTAAATTTGCTTCGACGTTACCAAACAGATAAACGAACAGGCGATCTCATTTATATTCTTCGTGAAGGCTTAAGTCATGATGTTGCAAACATTGGGCACCCTTTACTGTTTTCGCATACTTATATTGGCACCAAGAGGATTATTGAAGATTATATTTCTGAAGTGTGTAAAAGCATGAAATTCATTGTGTCTGAGCAATGCGAAAAACTCAGCCTCAGTGAAAAAATAAGTTTTTTTGAAAATTGTGCCAAAGTATATGGGCAACCAGCGATGATGTTTTCTGGTGGTGCATCTTTAGGATTATTTCACACGGGTGTTTGTAAAGTACTTTTAGAGCAGGATTTAATGCCTCAAGTGTTATCAGGTTCCAGTGCAGGCGCGATGATGACAGCTATGTTAGGGGTCGCAAAGCCCAATGAAATTAAACAAGTCTTAACAGGGGATAATTTTTATAGTGAGGCTTTTCATTTTCGCAGTTTTATGGAATTGCTGAAAGGCAATGGTGGTTTGGCCGATGTTCAATATTTAAAAAAATTCTTAATTGAAAACTTAGGTGATACTACTTTTGAAGAAGCTTATGAAATATCAGGTCTAGATATTAATATTAGTGTTGCGCCTTATAATGCTTCGCAAGAAGATTCAAGAATTATGAATAAATATACGGCGCCAGATTTATTGGTGTGGAGTGCTGTGTTAGCGTCATGTGCAGTGCCTATTTTGTTTCCACCCGTGCATTTGACCAGTAAGCGCTATGACGGTGTGCATACGCCTTATTTGGCCAGTATTCGTTGGGTCGATGGAAGTGTACGAAATGATTTCCCACAAGAGAAAATGGCGCGTTTGTATAATATAAATTACACCATTGCCAGTCAGGTCAATCCGCACATTGTGCCATTTATGCAGTCGGATGAAGAACGTCTACGCACAGACTTACTCAGTTGGCCTAAACGTTTAATTAGAAAACATGGTAAGACGATTGCCATGGATGTGATGAACTTTACTCGTGAAAGTTTGGGTAGTATACCTTCAGTGAGAAGAGTGCTTGATCATGGTTATGGAATTATCGATCAGCGGTACTATGGTGACTTAAATATTGTTGGTAATTATAGTCTGCGTCATTATCAGTATATGTTGCAAAACCCTCGACCTCGTCTTTTTAAAATTTTACAAAAAGAGGGGGAGCGCGCAACATGGCCGAAAGTATCGATCATTGAAACCCATGCCCGTATTGGTCGAACGATTGAACATTGTCTGGAAGATTTAAAACGCCAAAGAGATTATTGTGAGTCAACTGCTGAAGCTAAACCTCGAACAACTCGAAAATCTAAAATTTCATGATGTTCAAAACGTGCGTCGTCAAGATTTTGGACGAAGAATATATCAATTTGAAATTCAGCATCAGCGGTACTGGCTCAAACTGCATTTAAAAGACCATTATCAAGATGGTGAACAGTCTTTGAGACATGAATTAAATATTTATCAAGTACTGAATCAATTGCAACCCAATCTCCTTTTGCCTTTTCAGAACATCAGTCATGCTGATCTGGGACATTTACTTTGTCATGCACATAATGCAGATTTGCAGCAAAACCAAAATAAAGTGCCATATACCGAGTCGCAATATATAGAGCAGGGGATCATCCTTGCTGATTCGGCAGCATTATTTTCTTTATCTCCTGAACAATTGAATCGAGAAACCATCATTCATATTTTGATATGCAGTCTTGATGCAGTGAGTTGTATGCATCAAGCAGGATTTATACATGGTGATTTAAAAGTTGAGCATTTTAGAACACATTCAAATCGGACCTGTTTGATTGATTTTGAGCAAACCTGCTTAATTGAAAATGCTCACCTGATGAAAAATACAGCAACACCTCGTTATATGGCACCAGAATTATTTCATGGACAACCTAAAACCGTGCAAAGTGATATTTACGCTCTCGCGATCATCTGGTTTGAGTGGTTGACGCAACAAAAAATAAGGCTAAAAAGCTATTTGGATTGGGCAAAATGGCATTGTCAGACTTTTAATGGCGATTTAGTAGACAAATATGGGTTTTTAAATAATATTTTGTCAGCCATGTTAGAGAAAAATAAAGTGAATCGTTGTGCAAATATTTATCAAATAAAACAGATATTAAGCAGAAATGTATAAAGAAAAAGCACTGTATACATGAATTGTTTTATATTTGCACAAACGATGGTTTTTTTGGAAAAAAGTGCTTGTCATAGCATAATGATCTCTATAATATACACAGCCATCGGGGACGTGGCGAAATTGGTAGACGCACTGGATTTAGGTTCCAGCGCCGCAAGGTGTGAGAGTTCGAGTCTCTCCGTCCCCACCAAGTTTAATTACTCAGGTGGAACGACCGAAGTAATTGAAATAGAGGATTGGTGTAATGGTAGCATGACGGTCTCCAAAACCGTTCGTCAAGGTTCGAATCCTTGATCCTCTGCCAAGTTTTATGAAACTCATGCGATGAGTATTCAAAGGGGACGTGGCGAAATTGGTAGACGCACTGGATTTAGGTTCCAGCGCCGCAAGGTGTGAGAGTTCGAGTCTCTCCGTCCCCACCATTATTAAAGCAAGGTTTGATACCTTGCTTTTTTATTGCCTAAAATTTTATAGAATGCATAATCATTTAGCATATGTCTTTCTATAAAATCAATTTAAATAAAGACATAAAAAAGCCCATCAAAATGGGCCATGTCAATCCATAGATAGATGTTTTTATTCTTATTTAATCGTTGTCCAATGAGTATTACATACCGTTAAGCCTTCAAGTGATCCTCAAACTCTTCACCCAATTGCATTGCTAGCGGATTGCCAGATAAATCACAGGTGACAAGACCATATTCTTTTTTAAAGCTAAATGTGAAGCCACGATTGTCCGTCAAATTTTTAACGGAATAACCCAATTTTTCTAACCAAATACGAAATGCAATTAAGTTTTTTGCCTTAACAACTTTTTTCACGAGACAACTCCTTTTATAAGTCATAAGAATTAGATAGGGATGTATGAAAGTTTTTAAAGGGTAGAATTAACGATTTATTGAAAAATATCGTTATTTGACGATTTTATACACATTGCAAGTTATTAGAATGATTAAAAATGTTTCAAAATAATTTTACTTTGGTATTTAAATATTTGATTATTATTAATTTAATTATTATTGAGTTTAAAATCACTTTAAAATGAATATTTTAGAGTGTGTATCAGGATATTTCATATATTTGTGCGAAATAACAACGCACGATCTAAAATTTGATTAAAAATTAGACTTATATATGAATAAATTCTGGCGTCATATAAAAATGCACTTGGACAGTGCTTCGATCATGATTTATAAGCGTTCACAATTTTAGCAGCATGTATGAATTATTACTGACACAATTCAAGCTCAAGTGTTTAAGCAGATATTGCAATTCAAGGCAGAAGGAAAAACGCCTGTCGCAGTCATGCTTGGCCATGAGGACTGGTTAATCTTTGCAGAGCAATCCCAAGTCGCATATACACCATTTGGCAGTGCAAGACGTTATCAACCTGCTCTAGGGGGATTGCTCTTGGTTCGAGTGGATGAGATGCATAAAACTGAAATTGTGACGCAGTCTCAGTTAGATGCTTATGTGGCAACACATCAAATTTTATAAGTGAATCTTATGCGTTAAAACTTAGAAATGATCTTTCATTTCACGTAATTTCTTAAAATCTTCTGCACTGTTTACGCGTAAAAATGGGTTGGTTTCAAGTTCAAGTGCAATCGTTGAGGGAAGGGTGATCTCACCTTTTTCTCTTTGTAATCTCACCTGTTCAGCTCGATGTTGTATTGCTAAATTGTCAGGCTCGGCATGTAATGCAAATTGAGCATTGGAGAGTGTGTATTCATGAGTGCAATACACTTGAGTGCGTGGGGGTAACGCTGCAAGACGATTCAATGATTGGTACATCTGTTCTGCTGTACCTTCAAAGAGTCGACCGCAACCCATAGCAAACAAGGTATCTCCACAGAACAGAATATCTAGAGCATCTATAAAATAAGTGATGTGACCCAAGGTGTGACCTGGAACAGCAATAATATCAACTTTTAATCCGTTGAACTCGATGCGATCTTGGTGCTGAAGGGGATGGCTAATAAAAGGAATTTTTGATAGTTCCTCACGAGGACCATAAACCTGAATATGCTGATCTGCAATAAGATCAGGCACACCGCCAATGTGATCTTTATGCCAATGGGTAAGCCAAATTTGTTTGAGTTTGAGATCATGTTCAGCACAAAAGCTTTGAACCAAACTCGCTTCAGTTGGATCAACCGCAATCACATCATGTGTATGAATGTCTTCCAATAACCAAATATAGTTTTGTAATTGATTTTTGACATCGATAACGTGGACTTTAAAATTCATTTGGCTTTTTTCCCTTTGGCTTCAATTTAGTTTAAAACATTGGCAGTTTTTTGCTAATAAAAATTCAATATTAATTTTGCATAGATGAATTTTATGAATGCATGGTTTAGCCTAGATTTAAAAAAAACAACGATAAGCGTTTGATACTGCTGTTTTCGAATCTTCATTTTTTAAAGATAGTTTATAATGCTTGGCTTAAATTCTAGCTTTATCTGTGATGATGCTGAATAAAGTCAAAATGTATTGATGAGTGCTTTGAAATGGAAAAAGTATGGCTAATGGCCAGTGTGTTAGGTTTGCTTGTAAGTGGTTGTAGTACAGTTGCAACCCAAGAATCAGCAACTCAAGTTCGTGATTCAAAATGTAAGGTGAATCCAAATATTGCTCGAAATGCTATCCCGAAGACGCCAAATAATATGAGTTTACCAAGTTTTGGTCGCGGTATTATTGGTTGGGGTACAGGGATGGATGGTGCGAAAACACGTCTGGAAAATGTGACCCAAGCAGATGTGCAGGGTTTTAAAGAAAAGGGTGTAACTTTGGCGATGGTGCAAGAGTGGCAGACTTTCTATGAAAATGAAACCCGTCGCAATGACTGTAATCCGACTGCGCCGTATCGAGCTCAATTGATGAAAAAAATTGCTGAGTTTTGGGTGGATTAAGCGCTGATTCAACATAGAGGATATCCTTCTATGTTGATCGTTTAATTGGACTATTATTCTCAATCAGTTCCATAACATATTCTGCTTCTTCTGGTGAAAAGTTGATACCAATTGATACTTTTTGATTTAAAAATTTGAAATGTATATGTCCACATTTATAACTGGGGATTTGTTTACGGAAGGTAATATGTTCAGAATAATAAAAATTTTCTAATTCGTCATATTTGATTTCATATGTTTCTTCATATCCATTAATTAATGCATGTTGAGGATGAAACTTGGTCACTATTATTTTTTTGGCTTGAATGTTAATTTGTTCTTTGCCGTTTCTAAGCCAAAGTGAGCAAATAAACGTCTGATAAGTGAACAGAACAAGCAGTAAAAACCATATAATTAATATGAGATAATTATCTGAATTTTCATTCATTAATAAAGCAATACAAATATAAATACCGACAATCCACATCACACTCAACACCATATAATTCAGTACAATATCAGAATGGTAACTTGATTTTTTAAATTCAATTTTGATACTAGTTTCATGATTTAATTGATT
The DNA here is from genome assembly GCF_011578045.1 of Acinetobacter shaoyimingii. Taxonomy (NCBI): domain Bacteria; kingdom Pseudomonadati; phylum Pseudomonadota; class Gammaproteobacteria; order Moraxellales; family Moraxellaceae; genus Acinetobacter; species Acinetobacter shaoyimingii. Next base: position 2,244,917 of record NZ_CP049801.1, on the reverse strand, counting down.
GATTTCAATTGAATTATATTCTGAGTTCATTGTTTTTATTCTATGTTTGGGATTTTACAATCCATTTCCTTATTTAGATTTTTTCACACAGCAAACCTCATTCGATTGTTTGCTGTGTTGAGGCAAACATTAACGCAATTTCGACAACCATTCACCCGTCATTTGAACAATTTGAACAATGATAATGAGTACAATAACAGTAAGTATAATAGCGCTGTTATCAAAGCGTTGATAACCATAAGAGATGGCAACATCGCCGATACCACCACCACCTACAGCACCTGCCATTGCTGTTGCACCAATTAGACTGATTGCTGCAGTTGTTAAATTTAAAATCAGCGAACTACGTGATTCAGGAATAACAAATTTGAAAATAATTTGCCAATTGGTTGCACCCATTGCTTGTGCAGATTCAATGATCCCATCATTTACCTCTAATAATGAAGTTTCAACCAAACGACCAATATAAGGACCCACATAAATGGTTAAGGGAACGATAGTAGCCCAAGTGCCGATAGAAGATCCGATAATGAATCGTGTCAATGGAATAATTGAAATTGCTAAAATAATGAATGGTAGTGAACGTAAAGCATTAACGATGGGATTGATCGTATTATAAATAAAGGCATTTGGTAAAAATCCCTTAGGACGAGTGATATATAAACAAATTCCTTGTAAAAAACCCCAAATTGTACCGAATAACATTGCAAAGAATACCATTACAAAGGTTTCTTGCATTGCCGTGACAAATTGATCAATTGACAGAGCGCTATGCCAAAATGGTGCTGTGATTTCAGTCAGGCATTGCACAATTAAATCTCTCATGCTTTGACTCCTGACTGTTCAACTTCAACACCTTGTTGTTTTAAAAATGCGATCGCATCTTCAATCATTTTATGTTCACCCAAAAGCTGTATAAACATCTGCCCAATAACACTGCCGTTAATTTCGGTCATATTGGCAAACAAAATATTTAAACTCACATCAAAGTTTTTAATCACGGCTTGAATCACAGTTTCCTGAGCAGAACGTCCTAAAAATTTTAGACAATAAATACTGTGATGATTCTGATTTTCTAAATTATTCAAAATATTGACAGGCAATTGCTGTTCTAACACAGTCTGAATAAATGTTTTTGTTGTTGGATGTTGAGGCTGACTAAAAATTTCAAGGGTAGTGCCTGATTCAATGACTTTGCCTTGTTCCATCACAGCGACATAATCACAAACCGATTCAATCACATCCATTTCATGCGTCACCATCACAATGGTAATTCCATGTTCGCGGTTAATTTTTTTTAAGAGTGTCAAAACAGACTGTGTGGTTTGTGGATCAAGGGCAGAGGTAGCTTCATCACAGAGTAAAATTTTAGGATGATTGGCCAATGCGCGGGCAATACCGACACGTTGCTTTTGTCCGCCTGAAAGCTCATCTGGGAAGGCATCTTTTTTGTGTTTGAGATCGATGAAATCCAAAAGTTCATCGAGACGTTTGTCACGTTCGGCTTTACTCCAACCGAGCAAACGCATCGGCATTTCAATATTGGCTGCAACGGTTTTGGTTTGCAATAAATTAAAATGCTGAAAAATCATGCCAATATTTGCACGTTCTTGACGAAGCGAACTTGCATTCAAAGCAGTGAAGTCTTTTTGATGAATCACCACCTGACCTTCATTGGGTCTTTCAAGCAAATTAATCAAACGAATTAATGTACTTTTACCTGCACCACTATAACCAATGATGCCAAAGATACTGCCTTCAGGAATGCTGAGGTCGATGTGATCCAAAGCTCGTATGGTTTGACCGTTAAGCTGATAGTGTTTTGATATATTTTTAAATTCAATCATGTCGTCAAGAACTGTATCTAAAATAAAAACAGGCAAATTTAATTTGCCTGTTTATAAAATGAATGTATAGGGTTATTTTGCTTCAGTTAAATATGAAACAGGTTTATCGACATCAACTTTTGTACCCCCAAAGTGCTCTTGAACGTATTTGCCTACCGCAGGCGTATGGTATAAAGCGCCGACTTTTTTCAACACAGCATCATTTTGACGATCTGCAGCGACAGCTAAAACATTGACATTCATTTTCGTGCTTTGGTCAGTTGGTTCATAATAAACGGCATCTTTCAGTACGTTTAAACCACCTTCCATTGCCAAGGTGTTGCCCAATACAATGGCATCTACTTCGTCTTTAACACGAACAGCAGTTGCCATTTGAATAGGTTTAATGACAATATTTTTGGTATTTTCAGTGATGTCTGCTGGTGTGCCTTTTACATAATCAAAATCTGCTTTAAGTTTTAGTAAGCCAGCAGATTGAAGGAGAAGAAGAGCACGTGATTCATTGGCACCATCATTTGGAATAGCAATGGTTGCCCCAGTTTTGAACTCATCTAATTTTTTGACTTTACTTGAATAGATGCCCATCGGTTCTAAATAAGTAGTCGACAATGGTGCAATCTTAGCGGTATTGGCGTCATTATAAGCGACCATATAAGCATATGATTGGAATGCGTTCACATCAATCTCATGATTAGCTACAGCGGTATTCATAGAGACATAGTCAGTAAAGTTTTTGACATCTAGCTTAATGCCAGCTGCTTTTGTTTCAGGAAGAGAGGCAATATAACGCCAAATGTCAGCATCTGAACCTGTAGAGGCCATGGTTACTGTTTGGAGTTCAGATGAATCTTTTTTTTCTGTTGTAGTTTGAGCAGGAGTGTCTGATTTTGAACAGCCAGTAAGTACAACTGTAAGGCCTAATGCAAGTCCAAGGAGCTTTTTCATTTGTTTTTCCTAGGTGAATTGATTCCACATTATTTTAGAGTGTAGATCGGAATTTGTCCTGATGCTATCGGTTTAAAATGATGTCCCACTGAAAGATGTGATCGCAAATTTATACAGATTTTGATATTTTCACTGGAAAAATGGTTATATCAGATCTGAGGCAGTTTGTGATGATCAATAAAGTGAATGAATCATAACAATATTTTATTATTCAATATAGTGAAAAGAACTTTAGTTATTATCACTATATGTGTATAAGAATTGATGTGAAAATTAAAATTTTGTCATTTTAAACATAAGCTTAATTAGACTAACAATAAGAAAATGATGTTGTTTTTGATTTTTATAATTTATATAAGATTTTTTAGGATATAAATAACAAAAATAGATATACAAAAACCAGTGTTGAATTACTGAAATAATTAACAAATTCAAACTATGTGCTGGTTGAATTTTGACATAATTATCATGCAATGACCTTTATAAAAATCTAAAGAGATTCAAATGAAAATTCAAAAATTTAATTTAAGATTAGTTCCTGAATGCTATTGTATTGTGACTCCATCCAAAATTTTTGATTCAGTTTTGTGGGTAGATTGGTTGGATGAAGATGGGAATGATGTTGAAGTTAATTTAGCTGACGATACGATGTTGGCTGGTTCTGGAGAGATTGAAGTGTATGCAATTCCAGATTCAGATAAAGATAAAATTGATTTAAATGATTTAAAAGAACATCCAGAATTGGATGAACGTATTCAAATAGGTGTGAGTGAATAGTATTTATTTATCATAAAAATAGCGTATTGTTCTGTTAAAACCAACACTGCGCTGGTTTTAACATCATTTAAAATTTAAAGTAAAAGTGATACTTGTTTAAATGGATTTACAAGCGATATAACATTTTTATTATCAATCTAAATTTCAATATTTGTTCAACGTTTATAAAATCAGAATCATCCAAAAGTGATGCAATTCAGCTATCGATGGGTTAAAAAGTCAATCACATTGCTTTCACATTATTTTCTATTGATTTGATTGAGATTATTAAGGGTAAATAAAATAGTGGTAATGCAATGATGCATTACACAATAACAAAAGCAGGGACTGCAATGAAGCTATCTATGCATGGTAAAAATCTAAGACAAAGTTTGATTCATCGGGTGTCGAAATTTTTACCGCTACATCAACAAGTGAAAGTGCTTCATATATTTCATCAATTAAAAAGTCAGTTTTCTACAAATCCAGATTTTGAGCCGATGGTTGAGACGCCATTGCCTGAAGTCGATTCATTAGCATTGCAAGACATTGATCTGAGTCAGCCATTTTTATATCGACAAGGGCTTTGGGTATCCTACTATCAACGTTTAAGACAAGAAGCGCCTGTGCATTATCAGGCTAAGAGTCGTTTTGGTGCATTCTGGTCTGTTACGAAGTACGACGATGTTCAATTTGTCGATAAAAATCATGCGCTGTTTTCATCTGAGCCGATCATCATGTTAGGCGAGCAACCCAAAGGTTTAGAGCTAGAAATGTTTATTGCCATGGACCCACCGAAACATGACATTCAACGTAAAGCGGTACAAGGGGTTTTTGTGCCGAAGAATTTACAAGAGATGGAAAGTTTAATTCGAACCCGAACCATTGATGTGCTTGATCATCTTCCTTTGAATACACCATTTGATTTTGTTGATCGTGTCTCCATAGAGCTGACATCACGGATGTTAGCAACGTTATTGGACTTTCCTTATGAGGAACGCCGTAAACTGGTGTATTGGTCGGAAATTGCGTCATCGACACCTGGAACAACAGGCGGAACAATGGATATTGATACAACATTTGATGGTCTTAAGGAGATGCTACGTGATCTTAGCGCTTTATGGCATGACAAAGCGGCACGGATTCAGGCAGGTGAAGCCCCAAGTTTTGATCTAATGAGTTTATTAATTCGCAATGAAGCAACCCAAGATTTAATTGAACGACCGCTAGAGTTTTTGGGCGATTTAGCTTTATTGATTGTGGGCGGCAATGATACAACACGAAATTCGATGTCAGCAGGCGTTTATGCCATGCATTTATTTCCGAAAGAATTTGAAAAGCTGAAGCAAAATCACGATTTGATACCGAATATGATCAGTGAAATAATTCGCTGGCAAACCCCTTTGGCTTATATGCGCCGTGTGGCAACGCAAGATGTGATGTTAGGTGGACAGTTTATTCGTAAAGGCGATAAAGTAGTGATGTGGTATGCCTCTGCCAATCGAGATGAGTCGGTGTTTGAGCATGCAGATGCGTTCATGATTGACCGTGCCAATGCCAATAAGCATCTTTCCTTTGGGTATGGGATTCACCGTTGTATGGGGAGTCGACTGGCAGAAATGCAATTAAAAATTTTATGGGAAGAAATATTAAAACGCTTTGAACGTATTGAGGTCTTGGAAGCGCCAGAATTGGTGCAATCGAATTTTATTCGGGGTTATTCTAAGATGATGGTGAAGCTTCAACCACGTGTTCAAAACTCATAAATTCTAAGTTGAAAATGAATGATGCGAAGTTGAAGCGTATCTCTTAAAACTTTCTCTATGGCATTAACAAAAGGGAATAGAGAGATAGTCTGAACGGAGCTTTTCATACAGCACGTGCGGACACAATTCATGACTGGCTGGAATGAGCGGATGATCAAATTCTCTGACTTTGTCCAAGCCAATTTTTTGCATCACACGTTGAGAAGGGATGTTTTGTAGTGCTGTAAATGAAATCACTTTGTCTAATCTTAGATTGCGAAACGCATGTTTAAGCACAGCTTTTGCGCCTTCTGTGGCATAACCTTGATGCCAATATTGTGGTAGTAAACGCCAACCAATTTCTGGGGCATCTGCCATGTCAAATTCAGATGGATGTACGTGTAAGCCGATAAATCCGATAAAATCACCTGTGCTTTTAAGTTCTACTGCAAATAGCCCCCAGCCACGAGTTTCTATTGCATCTTTTAAGCGTTGCATAAAAGCAGTAGCTTCCTCAGCACTCAGTTTTTTATAGAAGTAGCGCATGACATCATCATCTGCACACATTTGGATAAATGGGATAGTGTCGGCGTCTTGCCATTGGCGGAGGATGAGGCGAGGGGTTTGAATATATCGAGATGTCATTTGATGGGACTATATTATGTATAATAGTGCTTATTAATTTCTAAACAGTAATTATAACAAGGATGCTTTATGAAGGAGTATCAGGATACCGAAACTGGACAAATATATGCTTTTGAAGATGACTATGATCCCTTTCTTTCTGAAAATCGTAATATTCCTAAGACACTAACTAAAAATATTAAAGAAAGACCGACAGAAACATCCGTCTGGTATGAGGGTGGTTGGATTGAAAGAACAGATGCTCCTATTGATTATATAGAGCCTACTTCTAGACTACCATCATATAATCCCACATGGATGGTTCATCTAAAACCTTATTCAGCAATAATTAGTGAACAGCAACCGCAGATCAATTTTACATTAGATCAAATCAATAATAATTCTTATGATGGAACGCAACTATCAAAAGTAATCGGAATTCTTTCTTTAGAAAGTGATGATAGCTTAAGTGCTTTAATTAGCTATGACGGAGTAATAGCAATTCCTCAAAGTGAAAAGTTTCCAACACGTATTGATGGTATTGCTAAATTAAATGAGATTTTGTGTTGCCTATTATTAGGTGGAATACATGTAGAAGTTCTGTATCCTCATGAGTTAGTAGTAGGGACATTATATGAAAAACAAAGCTTATTTTCTTATCTGCCATCGCTTCATAATCAATTAAGATGCAATTGGGCATCTAAATCTGAACGACTTGCACCACTGATGTGTCCAAGAGTCTTACATTTAAATGATCTGAGACAGGCTTATAATGAAGGACAGGAAATAGTTAAGTCTATACCTACTTTCACACTATTCTTTCTATCAAATGGCTATACATCTTTAATTAATCAAAACAATAATGATGCGCTTAATAATTTGTGGGTTGTGGTTGAGCAAATTACAGAAATTTTATGGAAGAAGATTTATATGAAATGTAAGGATAGCTATCCAAGACAAGTAAGATGTTTACATACAACATGGGAAGAAGGTAAGTTTTTAAAAAATATAGCAACTAAGCATAAACTTTTAAGGTTAGCCAAAATTATCTCAAGACAAAATTATAAGATATTAGAGAGTGCTCGAAAATCTCGAAATAAACTAGTGCATAGAGGAAGACGTCCTGAATATGAAGTAATTTTTGAATTGTGGGGAATATTATCCGAGCTTCTTGAGGTAGCTACTTGTAGAAGAAATATAGGTCTTAGAAAAATAAAAGTCGGGAAAGAATTAAACTGGAGTAATCCACAAAATACTAATTTTGATGAATGGAAAGAATTAGCAGCTCAAATGAAATAAAAATTATTAATAAAAACCCCGCACTCAGCGGGGTTTTTTACTTTATATCTTTATGAGAAAGAATTAAGCATTTTCACGAGCAATCGCACGGTAACCAATATCTTTACGGTATTGAACGCCGTCGAATGTCACTTTTTCACAAAGTTCTAAGGCTTTTGCTTGTGCTTCACTAATGGTATTACCAAGAGCCGTCACACAAAGCACACGACCACCAGCAGTCACGATGTCACCATTCTCAAGTGCTTTCGTGCCTGCATGGAAGACTTTCGCATCAGCCATTACAGTATCTAAACCTGAAATTACATCGCCACTGCTTGAAGTTTCAGGATAGTCTTTAGACGCTAAAACGATACCAACCGTTTTACGCTCATCCCATTCAGCTTCTTTCGGTAATTTGCCTTCAATACCTGCTTGAACCAAATCCACCAAAGATGATTTTAAACGCATCATGATCGGTTGAGTTTCAGGGTCGCCAAAACGACAGTTAAACTCGATGACTTTAGGCTGACCTTTGTCGTCAATCATCAAGCCTGCATATAAGAAACCAGTATAAACATGACCGTCTTTTTTCATACCTTCAACGGTAGGACGCATCACTTCATTCATGGTTTTTTCAAATACGTCTGCTGTTACAACAGGAGCAGGAGAGTAAGCACCCATACCGCCAGTATTTGGACCTTGGTCGCCTTCAAAAATACGCTTATGGTCTTGTGAAGTCGCCATTGGCAAAATGTTGTCACCGTCAATCATACAAATGAATGATGCTTCTTCACCTGCCAAGAACTCTTCGATCACCACACGAGAACCTGCATCACCAAACTTGTTGCCTGCAAGCATGTCATCAATCGCATCAAACGCTTCTTGATTGGTCATTGCAACGATCACACCTTTACCTGCAGCAAGACCGTCAGCCTTGATCACAATCGGTGCACCATTTTTTTCAACAAATGCTTTCGCAGCATCCACTTCAGTGAATACGTCATAGAATGCAGTTGGAATGTTATGGCGTTTTAAGAAGTGTTTGGCAAATGCTTTAGAGCCTTCTAACTGCGCTGCAAATTGTGTTGGTCCCCAAATTTTCACACCAGCTTCACGGCAAGCATCGACCACACCATTGACCAGAGGGGCTTCAGGACCCACAACGATCAATTCAACCGCATTGTTTTTGGCAAAATCAATAATGGCAGGGTTGTCGAGAATGTCTAAAGCGACATTTTCACATTTATTTTCAGTTGCAGTACCGGCATTCCCAGGCGCTACAAAAACTTTTGTAACTTGATCGTCTTGTGCGATTTTCCATGCCAATGCATGTTCACGACCGCCACTACCTAAAACTAAAATATTCATTTAAAAAATCCCTCAATGTATAGAATTCCCCCTTGCGAAGCGATGCTTCTCACCCTTTAGAAAAGGGAGGGTATCACGTATTAAAACTCAGGTTTCTAACGTGAAAAGTCCCCCTTTTTACAAAGGGGGGATTTAGGGGGATTAATAAATACAACTTATAATGAATTAGTGGCGGAAATGACGCATGCCAGTGAATACCATTGCAATGCCTGCTTCATCCGCAGCAGCAATGGTTTCTTCATCACGCATAGAACCACCTGGTTGAATAATGCATTTGATTCCTGCTTTTGCAGCGTTATCAATACCATCACGGAACGGGAAGAATGCGTCAGATGCCATCACTGCACCTTCAACCACTAAACCTGCATGTTCAGCTTTGATTGCAGCGATACGTGCAGAGTTTACACGGCTCATTTGACCTGCGCCGACACCAATGGTTTGACGGTTTTTCGCATACACAATCGCATTAGATTTCACATATTTCGCCACTTTCCAAGCAAAGATTAAGTCATCAATTTCTTGTTCAGTAGGAGCACGCTTAGTCACGACTTTAAGATCATCTTTAGTAATCATACCCAAGTCTTGATCTTGGACTAACAAACCACCGTTTACACGTTTGTAGTCAAGCTGTGCAGCACGTTCATCGATCTTAGGAAGTTCACCACACACAAGCACACGTACGTTTTTCTTCGCACCAGTTACTTCTAATACGCCATCAGTGATGCTTGGTGCAATAATCACTTCCACGAATTGACGATCCACAATCGCTTGCGCGGTTGCAACGTCTAATTCACGGTTGAATGCAATGATGCCACCAAATGCAGATTCAGGATCGGTTGCATATGCAAGGTCATATGCTGCTTGAATACCGTCTAAAGACACCGCAACACCACATGGGTTTGCATGTTTCACAATCACACATGCTGGTTTCGCGAATGATTTAACACATTCAAGTGCAGCGTCAGTATCTGCAATGTTGTTATAAGAGAGTTCTTTACCTTGTAACTGTTTTGCAGTTGAAACAGATGCTTCAGTCGCAGTTGATTCAACATAGAACGCAGCAGACTGATGTGGGTTTTCACCGTAACGTAAGTCTTGTGCTTTATTCAATTGTGTATTGAAGGTGCGTGCAAATTTGTCAGCAGTGCCTTCTTCCTTGCCTACGCGTGCGCCTAAGTAAGATGCAATCATACCGTCATATTGCGCAGTATGTTCAAATGCTTTCACTGCAAGATCAAAACGTGTTGCATGAGTTAAAGCACCCTCAGCTTTAAGTTCAGCAATTACCGTGTCGTAATCTGATGCATTTACCACGATACCAACAGATGCATGGTTCTTCGCAGCTGCACGAACCATTGTTGGGCCACCGATGTCGATGTTTTCAATCGCATCAGCAAGCGAACAATTTGGTTTTGCCACAGTTGCAGCAAATGGATATAAGTTAACAACAACTAAATCGATCGCGTCGATGTTGTGTTCAGCCATCACAGCTTCGTCGAGACCTCGACGAGCCAAGATACCCCCATGAATTTTTGGATGTAGTGTTTTTACACGGCCGTCCATCATCTCTGGGAAACCAGTATGCTCTGAAACTTCAACTACAGCGACGTCATTGTCTTTCAACAATTTATACGTACCACCTGTAGATAAAATTTCTACCCCTAGAGCAGAAAGGTTCTTTGCAAATTCAACAATACCAGTTTTGTCGGAAACAGAGATTAAAGCGCGTTTAATAGTCATGATCTTCGTCACAGTTTTCAAGGAACAGAGTAAAACAAAAGGAACAAGTTAAATTAAATCAGTTTTCAAAAATATACAGGTTAAAAAAAATGCCTGCGGTAACCGCAAGCATTTTATCATTTATTCACTCATTAAACCGTGAGCTTTCAACTTTTTACGTAACGTACCACGGTTAAGTCCGAGGATCTCTGCAGCACGTGTCTGGTTACCACGCGTGTATTCCAGAACGACAGATAAAAGAGGTTTCTCCATTTCTGCTAGCACCATGTCGTAAACTTGAGATGGTTGCTCGCCTTGCAATTGTGCAAAATAATGGCGAACTGCGCGATCTACGTGAATACGAAGAGCGACATCAGATTGTGCAGTAAAAATAGGAGATTTGCTATTCATGCGAGTTAATCCGAAAATCTATCATCACTTGGGTAAAGTGATAAATTGTGGTCAAAAAAAAAATTGAGCTCTGTTTTAGTTCCTAAAACAGGTGCTCTAAAACAAGAACAATAGCTTGCCATAACTTTTGCATTTGAGCGAAATTTAACCGTAACAAGACATTAAAATTTGTTACAGCCGCAATATTTATAAAAAATGCACTCAATGCGCTAAATTATCTAATAAAGCACATGTGTTGAACTGTATTTTTAAAAAATATTGCGAGAAGTTGATATGGCAAAGCTTTCGTGGCGCACATGATACCATTCTCAAAGAAAAAGTGAGCAAGAAAACTACATTTTTTTTCAATTTTTAATAGTTTTTTCCAATCTTAAGGGCGGATTACTTCTATTTTATAATTATCGAAGGATGTTTTTGATACATTTATGGCAAATTTGAATTCAAAAGGGCTATTTGTCGGAATTCGAGTGATTCCATTTAAGCTCGGTACCAAATAATCAGTTGAAGATTTGATGTACGATGCTTTGATCACTCCTTTGTCTATTAAGCTCAGCTTCAATAAGGGAAGATTTAAACTCTTTTCATAGTTATTGATCAAAATGCCATTAAATTCAGTTGAATGATCATCTATAGCCACCGTATTCAAATGTGAAATGGTCATCTTTTTATAACGCTGATCAATGGTGACACAATTAAACATGGCACAGCTATTAATAAAGAAAGCATTTAATGTAGGTGACTTGGCGAGAAGTGATGGATTAAACCAAAGCAATTGGAATACGAATATAAAGAGTAAGGCTACATTGGCAAAGAACCAAGCCACATAATATGCTGGATGTCTTGGTTTAGAGGTTTTATCAAATTGACGGTCTTTTGAACGTGAAGATAAATTCAACGCGGGGAATGCAGCAATAGGATCGATATTGAACTTATTTAAATTGTTTAAATACGTGCGTAAATCCATATTCGAATTTTCAATTTTACGATCAAAAATTGCAATAATATCTTTTTCTTCAAAAATGTCTTTTTGAAAGGTCTTTAAATCATTGGGTGAAGAACTTGTAGATTTTTTTACAAGTTCTTCAGACTCTGGTTGTTTGACTAAATACGTTAAGGCATTAAATTGAGTTGAACATTTTGCACAACACACCATCCCCTGAGCAACAGTTAACTGAGTAACTGAAACTTTATATACAGTTTGACAATGGGGACAGCGTGTTTGTTTATCACTCATATATACTTAAACTGACTTTTATTTTTTAAGTTTACCAGAAATACGACACCAGTTTTCATCTCGTTTTTCAACCAATTGCACATCGAAAAACGCTGAATACACACGTGAAACTTCTTCGACTTGCTCTTCAATCACACCGGCCAATGCAAATTCACCTTCAGGTTGAATCAGCGTTGCAAATTCAGAAGCCAATGCCATTAAAGGTCCAGCAAGAATATTGGCAACAAATACATCTGCTTTTTGATCGCCCAACTCAGCGTTAAACTCTTCTGGCAAACCTACATATAAACGATCGAGTACACCATTGAGGTCAGCGTTTTGCTGTGTTGCCAAAACAGCTTGTGGGTCAATATCCGTTGCATAGACTTTTTTGGCACCAAGAAGTAGGGCAGCTACACCTAAAATACCTGAGCCACAACCATAATCAATGACAATCTTATCTTTGACATCAGTTTGCCCCAGCCATTGTAAACATAAGAAGGTAGATGCGTGGTTGCCCGTACCAAATGCAAGACCTGGATCAAGCTTAATGTTTACTGCATCTGGTTCTGGTGCTTCCATCCATTCTGGAACGATCCAGTAATTTTCACCAATTTGAATCGGTTCGTAAGCATCCATCCAAGTACGTTCCCATTCTTGATCTTCCAAGAACTCACTACGTAATGGTGCATTTGGCATTTGAGCTTTAATAAATGTCTCTAAAGCAGCAACATCGATGTGTTCGTCATCTTCCTGAGCATAGATACCAGTGACAATAACTTTATTCCAAAGTGGTGTTTCACCTGGTAGAGGTTCAAGTAAGTCTTGATTTTCAGCATCATCTAAAGTCACGCTCACTGCGCCTAAAGACTCTAATAATGTTTCAGTGAAATCAACTTGTGACTTTTCTACAGTAATATGAATTTGTAACCACTTCACCAGTAATACCTAATCTCAGTTTTAAAAGTCTATTGTAGCGGAATCGTGCTGTATTCACCTCATTAAAAAGTAAAAGGCGTGTTTTAAACGCCTTTTTTGTTGCAAATAGACTGTTAGGGACTATGACACGTTGTTTATGGCGGGTGCTGGTTCTTTGTTGAAACGTGTGATCAAAACACCAAATATCGCTGCAAAGATATACATAAAAATAGAATATATGGCTGCTGGCATCGCGGCTTCACTGCTTTGCATGATGGTTAGCGCAATGGTCATAGCCAAGGTACTGTTATGAATACCAATTTCAAATGCACAGGCTCTGGCTTGAAAGCTCGATATCTTCAACAAACGTGGCACAAAATAACCAATGGTTAAGCTTGCAATACAGAACAGCGCTGTGGCTAAACCAATATGAGCAAGGTAATGCGCCAGATTGGCACGTTCTGAAATGATTGCAGCAATGATAATGAGCACTAAAAAGACCACAGCAAATATTCGGACAGGTCTTTCAAGTTTCGATGCAATCTGCGGTTTATAATGGCGAATCAACATCCCGATTAATACGGGAACTAAAATAATCACAAAGACTTGTATTATTTTACTGAGTTGTAGCCCAATTTGAGTTGAATCTTGAACAAAATGAGCGATTGAAAAGTTGACGATTAAAGGCAAAGTAAAAGCTGCAATGACCGCATTGATCGCAGTTAACGTAATATTGAGTGCAATATCACCTTTATAGAGATAACTAAATAAATTTGCGGTTGCTCCACCAGGGGATGCAGCTAATAGCATGAGTCCAACCGCAAGCATTGGCGGTAAAGCCAAAATTTTGCAGATGAGAAAGGCAATGCCGACCAAGACAACCAATTGGCAGAATAGTGCAATCAATACAGCTTTAGGGTGTTGTTTGACACGTTTAAAGTCTTTAGGCGTGAGCTCTAAGCCCAAACCAGCCATGATAATTGCAAGTGCAAGTGGCAATAAAATGGTAATCAATCCTGAATCCATAACCCAATATCCTTATAAGTGTTGGTCAAAATTTATTTTTATGATTCAAATATATGCATTATTTGATTAATTTGAAATCATTATTTTAACTTCAACACAATTAAGATGCTTGGCTTAGGATGTTTCACTTAGAGAGTCTGGAGCAATCAAGTTTGACTTAGAATTGAATATTTAAGAATAACAAACAGAAAGTAGAGTTAAGAGGGGGATTAAAGTGATTATGTCTAATCACTTTAATTACAGCTGTAACGATAAAAATAAAGACCAGAATTAATTATTGAGCTGGTACTTGTTCTACAGGATCAGCTTGAGCAGGTGCTTCGCTTGGAGCAGGTTGTGTAGGAATAGCATCTGATGCAGGTGCATTGCTATCGAGTGGAGCTGCGCCACTTGTAGGTGCTACATCACTTGTAGGCGCAGTTTCAGTTGAGCTACCTGCTGGTGCTGGCTGAGATGCAGGGTCAACTGCTGGCGCTGTTGAAGTTGAAGTGGTTGTTTCTACTGGAGCTGAAGATGCAGCTGGAACTTCTGAACCACCTGTAGGAGCAGGTGCAGTGAACTGAAGTTTACCACTTTCATTTGGCTTACATACGCCGTTGAATGTTACGCCTTTATAGCCGTAAGACACCCAATCACCTTCTTTTTTCTTGTTACATGCACGGACTTGTAGCTGAGTTTCGCTTCCTGCAGATTCAGCTTTTGCTTTCGCTTTTTTTGCTGGCGCTGCGTTGGCAAAACTTGCAGTCATTAAGCACAACGTTAAAACCGACAAAGTAGTTGAAATGGCTTTTTTCATCGCTATATCCCTTTATAAATAAATAGTTTTGGAGTATCTAAAACCGATAAGTAAAAATACATTTCGATTATGGCTTTAAAAATAAATAAATTAGTTTGATTTTAATGAGGAAAATTGTCACATCATGTAGTTCTTAACAATTTTATGTGGACATTTTTGAAATAGAATTAAATGTCATCACGTTTTTTTGCTATAATATGCAGTCTTTTTTTTTTGTATCTTGAACTATGCACTATCCTAAAGTTTACGATGTCATTGTTATCGGTGGCGGTCACGCAGGTACGGAAGCGGCACTTGCCGCAGCACGTATGGGTCGACAGACTTTGCTCTTAACTCATAACATTGAGACTTTGGGGCAAATGAGTTGTAACCCAGCCATTGGTGGTATTGGTAAATCTCATTTAGTTCGTGAAATTGATGCCCTTGGCGGTGCAATGGCATTGGCTGCCGATAAAGGCGGTATTCAATTCCGTATTTTGAACTCACGTAAAGGTGCTGCAGTACGTGCAACACGTGCACAAGCAGACCGTATCCGTTATAAAGCAGCAATCCGTCATACTTTGGAAAACCAAGCCAATTTGGATATTTTCCAACAAGCAGCGGATGACCTGATTGTAGAAGGCGATACGGTTAAAGGTGTAGTGACACAAATGGGTATTCGCTTTGACGCGAAAACTGTGGTGTTAACGACGGGTACATTCTTAGGTGGCGTGATTCACGTGGGTCTAAACAATTCATCAGGTGGTCGTGCAGGTGATCCTCCATCGATTTCATTGGCGGCTCGTTTACGTGAATTGAATTTGCCGGTGGGTCGTTTAAAAACTGGTACACCACCACGTATTGATGCACGCTCGGTTGATTTCTCTGTAATGACACCACAACCAGGTGATTTCCCATCACCGACCATGTCATTTATGGGTGATGCATCAATGCATCCTGAACAAGTGAACTGTTACATCACACATACCAACGAACGTACTCATGAGATTATTCGTGGTGGTTTAGATCGTTCGCCAATGTATACCGGTGTGATTGAAGGTGTAGGTCCACGTTACTGCCCATCGATTGAAGATAAAATCCATAAATTTGCCGATAAAGACTCGCATCAAGTGTTCTTAGAACCTGAAGGTTTAGATACACATGAACTTTATCCAAATGGTATTTCAACTTCTTTACCATTCGATGTTCAGTTTGAATTGGTTCGCTCAATTCGTGGTATGGAAAATGCGCACATTCTGCGTCCGGGTTATGCGATTGAGTATGATTACTTCAACCCACAAGCATTGAAGTTTTCTTTAGAAACCAAAGCCATTAATAACTTGTATTTTGCCGGTCAAATTAACGGTACAACAGGTTATGAAGAGGCAGGTGCTCAAGGTTTACTTGCAGGCTTAAATGCTGCACGCCGTGCTTGGGATCAAGAGCAATGGACACCTAAACGTGATGAAGCGTATATGGGTGTATTGGTTGATGATCTTATTACGCTAGGTACTAAAGAACCGTACCGTATGTTCACTTCACGTGCGGAATATCGTTTGATGCTTCGTGAAGACAATGCTGATCAACGTTTAACCTCTATTGGTCGTGAAATGGGCTTGGTGGATGATGAGCGTTGGGCAGCTTACTGTGAAAAAATGGAAGCTGTAGAGAAAGAAACAGGTCGTCTGCAACATCTTTGGGCTGCGCCAAACAACCCAATGGGTAAAAAGTTTGTTGAAATGACGGGTGCTGATCTTTCTAAAGAATGTTCTGCGATTGATTTGCTCAAACGTCCAAACATCAACTTTGCTCAAATTGCGGAACTGACAGGTTCTGAAGTTTCAGCATTTGTGGGTGAACAGATTGAAATTGCGGTGAAATACGAAGGTTATATTAACCGTCAACATCAAGATGTTGCACAAATGAAGCGTTTAGAGGAAACCAAGATTCCTGCTGATTTTGATTATGATATTGTTTCTGGTTTGTCTCGTGAAATTACTTTGAAGTTGAAAGATGTTCGTCCTGAAACACTTGCTCAAGCAAGCCGTATTCCGGGTGTAACACCTGCTGCAGTTCAGTTGGTGATGATTACGATTCGTAAAAATAACCAAGCGAAGAAATCTGCATAAGATTTTGATGTGATAAAAAACCCGCGTAATGCGGGTTTTTTATTTATGAGGCTTTATTTACTTTTTCTTCCGCTTCAAGTGTCTTTATAAGTAAAAGCTATAGTTCTATAATTTTAATCTTTGAAAATTAAGTGATTGATTTTTAATGTCATAATTATATTAATATTGTTTTATTTATTATTTTTACTCACTCCTTATTAGAACCACTACCATTGTCTCACTATTTATTCACAACATTAGCCCTGAAAATAGCCAACACATTCAAATAAATGTCTGAATTTGTTTGCTATACAGGGAGTTAAGTGATGTCACAAATACAGTCAGGAAAAATTCAAAAAATACTCACCGTGTTCTTATGCTTTTGGGTGGCTTTTTTCGAAGGCTTTGATTTGCAAGCACCAGGTATTGCAGCGAAAGGAATTGCTGAAACCTTTAGTCTAGATCAAGTGCAAATGGGCTATGTGTTTAGCCTAGGTGTATTTGGCATGCTATTCGGGGCATTCTTTGGTGGTCGTATTGCAGATTATTTCGGCCAAAAGAAAGTATTGATACTCTCTATCGCCATTTTTGGTGTCTTCTTTAGTATCACCGCTATCGCACCCAACTTAGAAATTTTATATATTGCACGCTTTCTCACAGGTCTCGGTCTAGGTGCTGCTATGCCGACCATGATTTCAGTGGTAGGCGATGAAGCAACAGAAGCCAATCGAGGCAAACTCAATAGTCTGATGTATTGTGGTTTACCAGTTGGAGCAATTTTTGTTGCTGGGCTTGCGATCTTATATAGTGACATTAAATGGCAAACCCTATTTTTAATCGGGGGGATTACGCCGTTAATTCTTATTCCTTTTATGATGTTGATATTAAAAGATAAAATAAAAGAAAAAGTTGAAAAAGTATCAGATGAAGTCGTTCCTGGAATGACTGAAATTTTATTTAAACAACAGCGCTATAAACAAACCTTACCGTTGTGGCTCAGTTTCTTTTTTACTTTAATGGTGAATTACATCCTGATTAGTTGGTTACCCAACTTACTTATGGAACAAGGTCTAGAAAAAAGCCAAGCCTTTAGTGTAATGTTGATGTTCCAAGTTGGCGCTGTAGTAGGAACATTAGGTTTAGGATACCTATTGGATCGACTTAAACTTTGGCAGATGTCAGTGATTATTTATACGGGTCTGTTGGTTGCAATCTGTATTTTATTTACCGCTCAGTTAGTACCACTATTAATTTTTGCAGGGGTAATGGGAGGTATTTTCTCTACGGGTGGTCAATCCATTCTTTATGGAATTTCACCTATTTTCTATCAGCCAAGTGGCAAAGTGACAGGGGTGGGAAGTGCAATTTCCTTAGGGCGTTTGGGCGCAATGACAGGTCCATTAATGACAGGGAAAATCCTAGCTTTGGGATTGGGTACAACGGGGATTTTAATTGCCAGTGTGCCGGGGGTTGTATTGTCAGCTTTGGCGGTAACGGCATTATCTCGTTATAAATCGCAGAAAAAATAAATCTGATTTAATCAAAAAATGGGTACATTGTTACCCATTTTCTGCTAAATGAAATTCAATAATTAAGACTTTGTGGATAAAAAACGAGCTAAATCTTGGATAATTAAACTTATTCAATACAGATATAAAAATGCAATAAATATTCTTAATGCAAAAAACAGCATACGCTTGCAATTATCATTATTTCACAGGGTTTAAAAACCGTACTACAGTAAATCTACATTCACAACAGAGGGTATGATGATGACAATGAAATCTATACGTTATAACGGTTATGAACTCGCATGCTGCACGGTGTGAGCCTCATCAACCTAAAATCAACATTACATGAATATTTGGGGCACAGATGTTCTGTAATCCATAGCCATAGAAGAAGACAACACGATTATTTCCAGAATCATATTAAAAAGTCTTATACAGAGCCACATATCATGGCTCTTTTTTTTATTTAAAAATTCACCATTGACGAGGATTGAATGTGACGTAGATACAAATTATTAGTCAATTTCATGGACAGCATGGAAAACTTCAATCGGCTCAATGCGGATAATTTTTTTACCAAAACTTCTTAACCACCAAACCAATTGCGATGTAAAAGGAACATTGGCAGAAATTTTATAAAGATCTTCAGAAATTTTGGTGATTTGCTGTTCTAAGCTGAGCTGGCTTTCGGTGAAATAAAGTGCATCGGCTTCGTGCATATAAATTTCTAAATCTACATTTTTAGTCGCTTTGGTGTAGTCGACACGAAAACCCAGTGCACCAGAGTCAATATATTTATCTATATCGAAATCGACAGGGTGCAACGCACGTGTATCGAGCACCTTGGACGATCTAAAACGGTGCAATGCAAAAGTCTGAACTTCATTTTTATCATGACGTGTACATATGAGGTAAATGATCGCACCTTTTTGAACCAAAGCTAAAGGGTTCAAAATATAAGTCTTTTCCTCGCCATGTGGGCCGCGAACACGGTAAACACACTCAATCTGTTTGTCTTGTAACAGACCTTCGTAAATCGCTTGTTGTGCCTGTTTTTCGACCACAGGTGGAATGAGCGGTTGATTGGCAGGAACAATCCGAACACGGTTAATCCATTGGCGAACATTGTTCTGTGTCGACAAGCTACGACGAGCAAGATCAAACCAAGGGGTCATTTCTTCTACTAGGCTGGGTGGGAGTAAGTGTTTTAAATGTTCCTCGACCATCATGAAGGTGACGGCTTGAGAGCTGGTCATATGTGGCAAGCTTTGTATAGGAGCATCTGAACGCCAGCGCCAGCCCTGAGGTACGGTTTTATTGCTCTCTATAGGAAATCGTTGCGAGATTTGATTGAGATCGCGTTGAATGGTTCTTAAGCTTATTTCAATGCCTTCACGCTCTAAAGTTTCTTGTAATTCACGTGTGCCCATCCATTTTCCAGTGGAGAGCCTAGAAAGAATTTGCCATTGTCGATATAGGCTATTCGAGGTTTCTTTTTCTTGTGAGGACATAATATTTTAACTAACGTTGAATAAACAAAGAATGAAAAAGCTTTGATACACCATAAAAAAACTCGTGAATTTTAGCAAGCCTCAAAAACACATTTCTATATTTGGAAACAACTTAGTGTAATTTGCAATTGAGTTGTTTGCAAAATTAAGTGATTAATGTAGTAACGATGTGCTTAGTTGTTGGCACTGAAATTGCATCTGTATTTATACAATAGATAAAAAATAAGAGGTTTGTATGCTTAAAGAAGACAAAGATACAAATTCTATTTCAGGCGCATTCGAACCAGAGGGCAACGTGGGAACATTTAAGCAAGCATTAAAGATGGATATAAAACATAACAGTACGGCATATTTATTTGATCAACTAAAATCAGAATTCTTTAATGAGATGTTGGATGACTCCACAATTAGTTTAGAAGCTTCAAAAAAGATTGAAGCTTGGTTATGCGAACATAGTTTGGATGAGCTTAAATTACTTAACTTGCAGGCAAAGGAGCACTTTTTAAATCACGGTATCACATTTACGGTTTATGGAGAGTCAGAAGGTACAGATCGCATTATTCCATTCGATTTGATCCCACGTGTCATTGCAAAACAGCAATGGAATAAAATTGAGCAAGGTTGTTCGCAAAGAGTGCGCGCGCTTAATTTATTCCTTGATGATATCTATCATGATCAAACGATTTTAAAAGAGAAAATTATTCCTGAATTACAGGTATTAACGCATGAAGCATATTTGCCACTCATGTATAAGCATGATTTAAATGGCAAAATTTATAGTCAAATTAGCGGCATTGATATTGTTCGAGACAAATCAGGCGAATTTTACGTATTGGAAGACAATTTAAGAACCCCATCGGGTGTATCTTATATGCTTGAGAGCCGTAAAATTAGTGAAAAACTGATGCCTGAATTATGTCAGGCCAATAAACTGCATGGTGTGGAGCAATATCCTCAATTACTCAAACAAATTTTGCAAGAAAATGCCTATGTGGACAATCCATTTATCGTTGTTCTGACGCCAGGACGATATAACAGCGCTTACTATGAACATTGTTTTTTAGCAAGAGAAATGGATGTACCCCTTGTAACGGGCAGTGACCTTTTTGTACAGAACAATAAGGTTTATGTTAAAACCCTACGTGGAAAACAACAAGTTGATGTAATTTATAAGCGTTTGGATGATGCTTTTTTAGATCCTTTATGTTTTATGCCTGACAGCACTTTAGGTGTGGCAGGTCTTATCTCTGCATACCTAAGTCACAATGTTGTTATTGCCAACGCACCCGGTACAGGTGTGGCAGATGACAAATCGATTTATCCTTATGTTGATAAAATGATTGAATATTACTTAGGTGAAAAACCTGTCCTAAATAATGTTCCTACTTATCAATGTCGTGAAGCTGAAGCACTTGATTATGTCCTAAACAATCTCGAAAACCTTGTGGTAAAAGAAGCTCAAGGTTCAGGTGGCTACGGCATGTTGATTGGGCCTCAAGCGTGTGAAAAAGAAATCCTAAGCTTCAAAGCGAAGCTTTTAAAATCGCCTCATTTATATATCGCACAACCAACCTTGGCGCTTTCTGTTGCACCAACGTTAACGGATGATGGTATGGGTGAGCGTCATATCGACTTGCGACCATTTGTACTGAGTTCGCCACAACGAACTGAAATCGTGCCAGGAGGTTTAACTCGTGTTGCGATGGAGAAAGGATCATTGGTTGTAAATTCTTCACAGGGTGGTGGTATTAAAGACACATGGGTTGTCGATACCTTACATTCCTAATAAAAAATGATTAAGAGGGAGAGTGACATGATTTTACTGACAAGCAATGTACAGAATATTTTTTGGGTCGGAAAATATTTGACTCGCGTACAATATTTATGTGGTCAATTCCCATTCCAAAATGATGAACAAGCGATGACCTATGCACATGCATTTTGTTTACCTGCATTTGATGCCTCATCACTCAACGAATTGGTTTTAAATCCTGAGCAGCCAGCCTCTTTTCACCAACAATTTCAGTGTGTCAAAAATAATATCCATGATCTGCGTGGCATCTTATCCATGCAAACGTACTCAGCAATGAAAAAGATGATTGATGCAGCAGATAAAAATGCAGGATACATCTGTACAGTGGTAGATGAGTGTAGTGAAGTACTTGAGGCTGAAAACGAAGATATTTTCCTATTTTATAGCTTAGGTGAATTGATGGAAAAACTTGATCATCAGATTCGATTAAATCAAAGTTATACAGACACCGTTGAAAAAATGGATGGATTGATTGAACTATTGAATCAGTATGGTTGGAATGATCTCAATGAAAAATGGGCTGAATTTAAAGCTGAGCCAAATTTTAATAATTTCTACCAGCTTAACGATCAAGTACAGTCGTTTTTTGAGGCAGATGTATGAAACTGATGATCAATCATCAAACGCATTACCAATATACTGAAACTGCGAAAAATAGCATTCAATACATCAGAATGACACCACAAAGCAATACACATCAGCAGGTGTTGTCATGGGGTATCAGTATTCCTGGTGAACAGAGTTCGCGATTGGATGCTTTTCAAAATATCTGGGTAACAGCTACGCAGCGATATGCGTATCAGAATCTCTCGATCATGGCGCAAGGTATTGTTGACATAAATGTGGATTCTCAGGTGGCGATTGATGCGGAGATGAGTCCAGTGTTTTTTTTACAAAAAACACAGAATACCTTATGCAATCCAGAAATGATCGATTTTGTACATCAACATGTACCTTACGTTTCACATGATAATTTGATCCGTTTGTCGGAAGCGCTATTGGCACATATGCCTTATATCAGTGATACTACAGGTGTAAATACCACTGCAATTCATGCATTTGAAGAGCGTCAGGGTGTTTGCCAAGATCACACACATGTTTTTTTGGCGATGTGTAAAGTGCTGGGTGTGCCCGCTCGATATGTGTCTGGTTATTTGTATGTGCCAGATACCAGTCATTTGGCGAGTCATGCTTGGGCTGAAATTTATTTAGATCAAAATTGGTATACTTTTGATGTGAGTAATCAACTTTATACGCCTGGCTCACATATTTATGTTGCCATTGGTCGTGATTATTGGGATGTTGCACCTGTGAGAGGAGTGCGAGATAAAGGTGGTATAGAAAGCATGAGTTCAATTGTGCAGGTTCTACCTTGCTAAAAGTAATACCTTAAGGATTTAGAATGACTTATTGTTGTGCAATGCGTTTAAAAGATGGTTTAGTGTTCATTAGTGATACACGAACCAATGCTGGAGTTGATCATATCTCGGTATTTCGTAAGCTTTATACCTATGGGGTGGAAGGTGAGCGCTTTATTACCATTCAAACTTCAGGGAACTTAGCAACCACACAAGCAGTCATTGGTCATCTCAAAAATCAACTAGATCTAAAAGTTGAGCCAAATTTATATAGTGTGAATAGCATGTTTGAAATGGCCGAGTTGGTTGGTCACACCTTGAAAAGAACCATTGCAGATGTCACGACAGATCAGCAAGAGCAAAGTAATTATTATTGTAGTATTTTGCTTGGCGGTCAGATTAAAGGCGAAGATATGCAACTATATAATATCTATCCGCAAGGTAATTTTATTAATGCAACGAGTGATACGCCGTTCTTTCAAATTGGTGAAAGCAAATATGGTAAACCAATTCTCGATCGTGCTTTAAAATTTGATACGCCTTTGAGTGAGGCACTGCGTTGCGGTCTGATCTCTTTTGATTCAACTTTACGTTCGAATGTATCTGTAGGTTTACCACTTGATGCGCTTATTTATCAGGCAGATAGTTTTCATGTTCCTGTTGGAAAGCGTATTTATGAAGAAGATCCTTATTTTTCAAATATTAGTAAACTTTGGTCTGAGACCTTGCGCAAAGGCTTAAACAGCTTAGAGATTCCAACAGATGATTATTGGCAGTAAAGTATTTTAATATCATTAAAATTTTGATTTAAATAATAAATTTATTTACAGCTGAATCTATTAAAACTACATTAACGGATGTCGTTTTTTATTTGGAATTGGGGAATGCTTTATCAGTTTTGTTACTGTAGTACTGCGTCAACAAAACCGCCTGAAATTTTTGATGATTTAAGAAGTATTTTAACCGAAGCATATCACTTTAATCATTATCATGAGATTTCAGGTGTCTTGTATTACGCCGATGGTTATTTTTTTCAATGTGTGGAAGGGGAAAAACAACATCTGGATCAGCTGGTTGAAAAATTAAAAAAAGATCAGCGTCATAAAGACTTAAAATTTTATGGATTTAAAATTATTGCGGAGCGCAATTTTGCTGCATGGAAAATGAAATATGTAGCAAGACATAGCGAAATAAAAACCTACTTATCTGATTTAGGATTTGATAGCTTTAACTTAAATGATTTGGATGATGATGCAATTGATATTCTACTGGATATCTTGATCAAAGCTGATGATCAGCCATTAAAAAGCCCAGATTAATTGGGCTTTTTAATGAGCTTTTAAATTTCAAGAATAACCATTCAAAATTATTTTTTCAGTACAACACGATCAGGGCGATTGCTTAAGCGACAAAGTAGTTCATAACCAATGGTGCCATTGGCATCAGCAACATCATCGACCAGTCGAGTTTTACCCCACAGTTCAACTTTTGTACCCAATGATGCTTTTAACTCAGTGTTATCAATAGCAATCATATCCATGGCTACACGACCAATGACACGTGTTAATTGTCCATCTATGGCAACGTAGTTTTGTTTTGGATAAGCACGTGGATAGCCATCTCCATAGCCAATGGAAACAATGGCAATATCCATCTCTTGTTCAGCTTTGAAGGTTGAACCATAACCTACAGTTTCGCCAGCTTGAATATGATTTAGCGCAATAATTTCTGCTTCAAAAGACATGACTGGTTTAAGGTCTAAATCATATGCGGATTTGTCGGCAAATGGTGATGCGCCGTACAACATAATGCCCGGACGGACGAAATCAAAATTCAGTTCTGGCCATTTAAAAATAGCAGCGGAGTTACAGCAAGAGGCCAAAACAGGCGTACAGGCTTCTTTGACGTGTAAAAATTGATTCTTCTGTTGTTCATTGAGCTGGTGGTTTTCAGCATCGGCATTGGCAAAGTGCATGGCCAAGACACAGGTGAAGCCTTCTGCTTTTAAATGATTGATCACATCAATAATTTCAGGCACTTTAAAACCCAAACGGTTCATACCGCTATTGAGTTTGACCCATACTTTTAGTTGCTTTGCATTGTAATGCGCTTTATGTTGTAGCAACCAATCCACTTGCTGTTGATGATGAACCACAATTTCAATATCTCGATCGATAACAATTTGCATCTCATCTGCAGAAAAAACACCTTCAATCAGTGTTATCGGTTGGTGATAGCCAAGTTCACGAATTTCTAAAGCTTCTTCTAAACATGCAACACCAAAAGCATCGGTTGCACTTAATGCTGCCAAGCAATCTTTTACACCGTGACCATATGCATTGGCTTTCACCATACTGACAATTTTAGCGGATGGGGCAAGTTGTTTGACGCGATTTAAATTATATTGAAGTGCTTCTTGATCAATATAAACAGTTGCTTGGCGCACCTGAAATACTCCTAATTTGAGAGAATGCTTTTAAATTGAAAAAAACTAAACAAAGTAGACAATACGGGTGTTAGTCATTTGCGCAATATTGTATGCCCATGTTCATGAAATACATATCACAATTTTAAATTTCACTAAATTTTATCAATATGTTCAGGTTCTGAAAGAATCATCGTGGGCATTATTATCATTATGCAATGTTGGATGAGGGCAATTGATTTAAAAATTTCAACAGAATTTAACAACTTGCAACAGCATGAAAAAGTTATTCTATAAGTTAAAGATGAACAAATTAACAGGAATGAAAATGAAAAAATGGTTTTGTGTGGCGAGTGTATTATTGATGATTTTAAGTGCTCAAGCCAATGCCGCGATTGGTCAATTTAGGATACTTAAAAATGATCCTAAACAATATACGGAGGAGTCCATTAGACTAGAGACCAATAAGGGTAAATTGGTGATTTATTCAGTGAACTTATCCAAAGAGACATACCGAAAGCTATCTAATTTGAAAAAGAATCAATGTATTTCATTGACCGTTCCAGATCAGTTCCATAAACATAATGGCGTATATAGTATTGATAACTTAAAGCGTTTAAAGATCGTAAATTGCAATCGTTAAAAAATGGATCTTTAAGATCCATTTTTTTTCTTACTCTTCATCATCATACTGCGCATAGTACTCAGGTGATAGGTTACTAAAACGTGTGTATTGACCTTCAAAAGCTAAACGCACAGTACCAATTGGTCCGTTACGTTGTTTACCAATAATCACTTCCGCAGTACCTGCTTCTTTGGATTCTTTGTTGTAGACTTCATCACGATAAATAAACATGATCAAATCGGCATCCTGCTCGATGGCACCTGATTCACGTAAGTCAGACATTACAGGGCGTTTGTTTGGGCGGTTTTCCAGCGAGCGGTTCAACTGAGAAAGCGCAATAACAGGGCACTGCATTTCTTTGGCTAGGGCTTTGAGTGAGCGCGAAATTTCACCAATCTCACCAACACGGTTATCACCCATACCTGGCACTTTCATCAGTTGTAAGTAATCGACCATGATACAGCCGAGTTTGCCCCCGTGTTGCTTGGCAATACGACGCGCACGTGCACGCATTTCTGTTGGTGGTAGAGCAGATGAGTCATCAATATAAAGATGCTTTTCTTGGAGCTGTAGGATGGTGCCTGTAACTTTAGACCATTCATCCCCATCCATTTTACCTGAACGTAAATGTCCTTGATGAACTCGACCCCAAGATGAAATCAGACGCATTGCGATCGAATCTGCAGGCATCTCCATGGAGAATACAAGTGCTGGTAGATTACTATTAAATAAAACGCTTTCGACCAGATTCATGGCAAGAGTGGTTTTACCCATAGATGGACGGGCAGCCACGATGATCATGTCGCCTGCTTGCATCCCTGAGGTTTTATTGTCTAATTCAACAAAACCTGTACTTAAACCCGTAATGCTGCCTTCAAGCTGTGAAAGTTCATCGAGTTTGGTAATTAAGTCGGCAGTAACGCTACTGATCGGTTTTGGACCTTGCGCTTTAGCATTATTGTTATGTTGTTCTGCGATAGAGAAAATATTGGTTTCAGCCAAATCTAAAATTTCACTGACCTCACGACCTTTGGTGTCATAAGCATTTTGCAGGATTTCATTCCCGACTTTAATCATATTTCTTAAAGTGGCAAATTCACGAATTTTAGTGGCATAGGTTTCTAAGTTATAGAAGCTGGCAGGGGAGTCAGCCATCAGTTGCATTAAGTATTCTTCACCGCCAACTGCATCCAATAAATTTTGCTTAATCAGCCAATCGTTAACCAATACAGCATCGTAAGGTGAGCCTTCTTTATTGAGTTGCTCGATGGCACGGAAGATATATTTGTGACGGGTCGCGTAAAAGTCATTTTCATTGAGAACATCGCTGACTTGTTCGAATGATTCCGCAACGGTCATCAAAGCAGCGAGAACGGCTTGTTCAATCGCCAAATTATGTGGAGGCGTACGAAACTCTTTTAAAGATGCCGATTCGGTTTTCTTTGAATCCGCATTAAAATTATTTGTATTTACTTTGGCAGTCGCCTGAGACATATAAAACCTTGATTTTTAATGAGAACAACAAAAAATGAATGCTTACAGACTTATCTTAAAGCAAAAATAAAATTCAAGATACCATTATCTAATTCAAAATATAGATCGTATAAATTTAAGTGTTGTAAGTCACTTTGTGTGTTTCAACAAGCGCTTGATTTGGAAATAAAAGTTGAGAAAAAATTTACTTGATATAACCAAAATTTAGAGATAAAAAAAGAGCATGCGAACGCATGCTCTTTTTTTTGCAAAAATTACTCAGATACGATAGTAACGAGAACTTCAGCAACAACATCATGATGCAATTGAATTGCGATGTTGAATTCGCCAGTGTGACGTAGCGCACCGTTAGGTAAACGTACTTCAGCACGGTCAACTTCAAGACCAGCATTTGTCAACGCGTCAGCGATGTCACGAGTACCGATTGAACCGAATAGTTTACCTTCGTCACCAGCTTTCGCAGTGATTACGATATTTACTTCGTTCAATTGATCAGCACGTGCTTGAGCAGCAGCTAATACTTCAGCTTCTTGCTTCTCAAGTTCAGCACGACGAGCTTCGAATGCAGCAGTGTTAGCTTCAGTAGCTGCTACTGCTTTACCTTGAGGGATAAGGTAGTTACGGCCGTAACCAGCTTTAACTGATACTTTATCGCCTAATTTACCAAGGTTTTTAATGCGTTGTAATAAGATAATATCCACAGCTCAACCTCACTTATGATTGTCAGTGTAAGGAATCAACGCTAAATAGCGAGCTTGTTTAATCGCAAGCGCTAATTGACGTTGGTAACGAGCTTTAGTACCTGTAATACGGCTAGGAACAATCTTGCCGTTTTCAGTGATGTACTGTTTTAAAGTATCGATATCTTTGTAGTCGATGTACGTAACGTTCTCAGCTGTAAAGCGGCAGAACTTGCGACGACGGTAAAAACGTGCCATTGATGTTCTCCTTAAGCTTCAGCAGAATCTTGAACTTGTTGTGCTTCTTCACGTTGAGCTTTACGCGCACGTTTTTCTTCAGCACTTTTAGCAAGTAAAGATTCTTCAGTGATTGCGTGTTCACGACGAATAATAACATTACGAAGGATTGCATCGTTGTAACGGAACAATTCTTCTAATTCATTAAGCGTAGTTTGGTTACATTCGATGTTCATCAAAATGTAATGCGCTTTATGAATTTTGTTAATTGGGTATGCCAATTGACGACGGCCCCAATCTTCTAAACGGTGAATTTGACCTTCAGCATCTTTGATGTGAGAAATGTAGCGTTCTACCATTCCCACAACTTGATCGCTTTGGTCTGGGTGTACCAGAATTACGATTTCGTAGTGACGCATTGTCAGCTCCTTACGGTTTATACAGCCCCTAACGTGATCGTTAGAAGCAAGGAGTCACAACTGAATGTAAAAAACAAACAGTATGTGCCGCATAAATTGCGAGGCGCTTATTATAGGAAAGATTAAAGTTAATTACAAACTAATCTTTTATTTAGTTTATAAAATAAATTGAAATGTCAAAATGACTATTCTGCTGGAAGTGTCGTTTTTAAAATTCCAGTCTGTTTTTTATATTTGTAGCAATAATTCATCCATATTTTCGATTCATTTATAGATAAAAATTATTTAGAGACGACTCCTATGATCGATCAATTTTTATATTTAGAAGATATCCATAGTGAAAAAGCACTCGCTTGGGTGGAACAACAAAATCAGACCACTAAGCGAAAATTTGTGGATAATGAAAGATTTAAACCGCTCTATAAAAGTGTTGAGAAAATTTTATTAAATACCAAGGCTCTGCCTTATATCAGCCGTAAAGGTCGATTTGTATACAATCTTTGGCAAGATGAAAATAATCCATTGGGAGTGTGGCGTCGTACTACGCTAGAGGATTATCAGAACGATCATATTGAATGGGAGGTTTTGATTGATTTTGATCAAATTAGTCAGCAAGAGAATACACAATGGTTTTTCGCAGAAGCTTATTTGCTTCAACATGATGATCAATATTGTCTAGTGAGTTTAGCAAAAGAAGGCTCTGATTCCGTACAAGTAAGGGAATTCAATCTTCAAAAGAAAATCTTTGTTGAGAATGGTTTTTTCATCGATACAGCTAAAACCCATACAAGCTGGATTAATCAAGATGAAATTTATGTGATGTCAGATTTTGGTGCAGATAGTTTAACTCGATCAGGATATGCCAAAACAGTAAAACGATGGAAACGCGGAACAGCTTTAGATCAGGCGCATACGGTTTTTGAAGTGAGTGATGAAGATATGATGGCTTCTGCCTATTTTGATCACTCAATAGGTTTTGAGAAACACGTTTTTAATCGAATAAAAAACTTTTATGAAAATGAGTGTTTTATTGGTGAGCAGCAACAAAAATTAGATATTCCATTAGACGCTGAAGTCTCGTTTTCCCGTAATTTTATGTTATTGGAATTAAAATCAGATTGGGAGATTGGCTCAGAATATAAAGCAGGTGGTTTATGGATAATCGATTTTGATGATTTTTTACAAGGGGATCGAAATTTTAAATTGATAATTCAATCCACAAAAGAAAAAATCCTTAGTGGCTATACATATACCCAAGACTATTTGATCTTAAATATTTTGAAAGATGTGTGTAACTATCTGGAAATTTACGATATTCACAATGGATTAACTTATATAGATCAAATTGTTTCCGATGAGGATTATTCAGTCATTTCAATAGAATCAGTAGAAAATGATCATAACGAAGTCATTTTTACGGTTGAAAGTTTTATTACGCCACCAACACAATATCTAATTGATTTGGACACCAAGCAAAAGACCAAATTAAAGGTCAGTCAGCATACTTTAGATTCATCTGATTATTGTGTAGAACAGCATTTTGCTGAGTCTAAAGATGGTACAAAAATTCCATATTTTCAAATTTCAAAAAAATTAAACACAGTTGGGCCTAAACCAGTACTCATGGAAGGATATGGTGGTTTTGAAGTTTCGATGGTGCCACATTTTATCGAGGTGGAAATTCATTCTTGGATTGATCGAGGAGGAGTATATGTCCTCACCAATATTCGTGGAGGGGCAGAGTATGGTGCAAATTGGCATCGTCAAGCCTTAAAACAAAATCGGCATAAGTCTTATGAAGATTTCGCCGCAATTGCTGAAGATTTAATTCACAGAAAAATAACTGTAAAAGAAAAACTGGCTGCGGTAGGTGGAAGTAATGGTGGCTTGTTGATGGGGAACATGCTCACTCAATATCCACAACTTTTCGCTGCGATTGTTTGTGAAGTTCCATTGCTTGATATGATACGTTATACGCAAATTGGTGCAGGGCATTCATGGATTGCTGAATATGGTGATCCTGAAAATAAAGATGAAATCGAGATTTTAAAAACAATTTCTCCTTATCATTTGTTGGATGCTCAAAAGGATTATCCAAAAATTTTATTTTATACCATTACCAGCGATGATCGTGTTACGCCAGTGCATGCACGAAAAATGGCAGCAAAAATGCACGCCATGAATATTGATAACGTTTATTTTTATGAACAGCAACAAGGGGGTCATAGTATGTCTGCAAATAAAAAGCTCTCAGCTTTTCATACGGCATTGATGATGACATTTTTAATGGATGAAATTGGAATGGAAGGTTAACATTAAAAAAATTAATGTTTTTAAAGTTGATGATTTAAAAATTGATGTTTTGGTTTTTTTTCTAAGCAATCGTTTTTATGAAGTTCCTGAACATCCAAGTTGTTTATTTGGGTGTTCTCAATAAAAAAACCACATAGCCTTTAAAATTAGGATCTTTATTTAAATTGATTTTTTGATCCCAAAGACCGTGTTGCACAATGCCAATTTTATAGGGCAGTTTGAGCGTAGCAATTTTTTGAATATATTGCTGATAATTTGGAATGGTTGTAGAGCCCTGATAGGTTTGGATGACCAATTCATCTAGTGAGTTTCGAAGCATGTTTAAAGTGTTGGGATCTCGCTGATTGGTCCAATCCATAAGTCCTGTGATACTGAGCTTGTATTTTACAGGTAATTGTTTACGGATTTTGTCGAGGAAAAGTGCATATTCCTTGAGATTCTTGGTTTTAGAATCATAATCGATTTGAATGCCGACAATCTGGTTGCCTGCATTTTCCCATTGACGAACACGTTTTAAAATCAAATTCAGTTCTTGGTTTTGCCAAATTAAATGATGATTACGAAAAACCAGCCAAACTTTTTGTCGAGGAAGCTTAAGCACACCTACGCCATGTTGGGTAAATGTAGACGTATGAGTGTGGCGATCTAAACGAAATTCGCCTTGTAAGATATACAGCTCTTTTGCTTGAGACAGATAGGGTGCAGAAGAAATTCTGCCCCATATCCAAAAAGAACGGTAATCATTGGCATTGACTTGATTTTGCTTTGCTACTGCTTGAGTATTGAGGAGCATCAATAAACTCAAAATAAGAAAATAAAATCCTGTACGGAAACCTATTTTTTTTAACACTTAAATTACCAATAATATTTCAAGGATTTTGCCCATGAAGTATTTGGATATTCACTTTTAATGCGGTCATACCATTGTTTTCTAACTGATTTAGACACTTCTTCATCGCCACAATCGTTGATACCACTTGGTGCATAACATTGAATTGCACGATACAGGGCATAAGCTTGTAAATCACCTTTAGGTCCATTTTTAATGATTTCTTTATAGGTATTTCCGCGTGCAAATAATGGACCTTTGAATACTTTATCTTCATATTGAAATAAATCGTAAGTATAGGCTTTGTCACTGCGCACATATTCACCTAAACATACGTTGAGAAATAGGTCTTTAGGCGTATGGGCGAGTTTTAAACTGAGATTTTTTAAATCTGGACATTTCAGCGCTGGTGTAATGGTTGAGCCATTCCAAATAAAATTAGCAAAAGGTGGTTTGTCTTTATATTTATTGTCAGTCTGACTGCCTTGGTATTGGGCTGCATCTGTGGGCAATAAAGGATATGTTTCATTAAATAACTTGAAGTTTTGATGACTTAAAGATTTGATTAAAAGTGTATAAACGGCTAATTGTTTTTGATCTGCCGTACTCTGTTTTGCTTGAGTAATGTTTTTTAGCGAATTTTCATTTGCAAACTGAGTCATAAATCTTCTTTGAAAATATGCCTGACGAATTTTGGCATTATTTCCAATGAAAGCATTAAAATCTTGTTTTTGATTTAAATGCGGCACAAGCATGGCTTCAAACAAGCTACGTTGTTCATTGTTCTTGGCTTTAGAATAAAGTTGATTCCAATACTCAGCTGCATTTTGAGGTGTGGTTTTTTCAATAATTTCACCTCGAAGAAAAGCTTGGCTTAAATCTAAGTAATGATTAAAAGACGAGGGTTGTGGCAAAAGTCGTAATGCTTCTTGTGGTTTTTTTTGTACATAGAACAAGTGAACTGCTTGTAAATAATTGAACAAAGCAGGGTGTTGTTTAAAAACTTCTTTCTGTGCATTGAGTGCTGACCAAGAGATGGGTTGATACGCTTCAGTTGTTGATGAGCGCATATACATCAAGTCGTAAGTCGCTAATAAAAATGGATCATTGAATATTTTGGGGTTGATTGCTCTGCCATCAAAAATTTTACGATCGACTTCTTCTGGGAATGTTTGCATATCAAGGTTGTATAATTTTGATTTAGGATTGTTAATCTGCCATGCCATTTCATTGGCTAATAAATCTTTGCGACCAGACAACCAGAAGCCACGACGTAGGTAACCACGCGCACTCGCTGCATATTGCCCTTTTGGATAGAGTTTTAAATATGCTGTAATCTGCTCAAAATATTCTTTAAGAAAATTTGCATTGATTTTATTGACTTCTAAATCGCCATATTGACCCACACCCGTAGCATAAGCTTCATTTAAGTGACTTCGAATCAGCATATATTGTGCTGTTTCTTTTAACCATGCATCTTCAACTTTAGCCAATACTGAATAAATTTTAGTTGCTGTGGAATAGTTAGTATTATAAAAAGAGATACTTGCATTTAAATAAGATGCATATTGACGCGTAGTTGCAGACCATGATGAATCGACATTGATTAGCGGCATTTTGCTATTACATTCTATAATTTGAGCGCGGGCGTCTAACAATATTTTCTTTTCACGATCAGGAATCTTAACGTTGCTTTTAACTTGTTGAGCAAAATCTTTTTGCCCTGTTTTTAGAGTTTGGCAACGTTCATCATAAATGTTGAGAGTGAATTCTGATGATTTACGTTGATTTGGAATTTTATTTTCAACGAAATCTGAGATTGTTCCAGCTTCAAATGGAACGTTGGTTTGATAGGATTGCCATAAACTGTTAGTTAAGGATGGAGCGGGTTTAATTGTAGCTAAACCTAAATCGCTTAATAAAAGATGCATATTGGTAATGTTGTCATTCGATGGAATTAAAACGGGTAAATTACCGCATCTCTGATATTGGTTATGATTGAGTTGAAAAATAGGTTCACACACGTCTTCAAAACCTGCATGTGCAGATGTAGATTGAAAAATCATGGTCAATAAACTTGAAAGACACAAAGCGGGTAGGCGAATATTTTTATTGATGATCATGGTCTTAATTTCGATTGTTTATATGTTGTTTATAATAATAAAAATGAATAATGAATAAACCACATTTTAAAAATAAAAAAAAGATAGAGTAAAACTCTATCTTTTTAAAATATCGGTAAGTTCGGTGCTGGAGAATGATAGGTAAAGAGAAAACTTATACTTAAGATGGTAATGAGTGTCACCGAAAATAAGAAAAATCGTTTTGCCCAAATTTGATCATTTTCAGCGTTAAAACCTAAAATCCCAATATAGAACCAGTAAATACATAACGCATTTAAAATGACTAAATACATCCAGTTGGTATAACCAAAGACATACAGAGCATTCATTACAATCGTAAACAAAACGATATAAATCAAAGATTCAATTTTTGTTCGATGAATCGAACGAGCAACAGGAAGAATGGGAACGCCTGCATTTTTATAATCGTCAAAACGATAAATCGCAATACCCCATGAATGCGGCATTTGCCATAATGCATAACCAATGAAAATCAACAATGCTGCAACGTCAAATTGACCCGCAACTGCTGTATATCCAATCACTGGAGGACTTGCTCCAGATAAGCTACCCACTACAGTTTGATGAATCGTGGTTCTTTTTGTCCATAAGCTATAAAAAAACACATAGACAATAAAACCAATCACTGCAAATAAAAATGCGTAAGCATTCACTTCAAACCAAAGTATTGAAAAACCCAATACACCCAGTACAAAAGCAAATGCCATTGCAACAGAAGGGGAAATGGTTTTTTTTACTAAGGCTCTGTTCCTAGTGCGTTGCATTTTATGATCAATATCTTGATCAATCACATTGTTTACAACACAACCCGAAGCAACCACAAGTGTTGTTCCAAGTAATGTAAGGAAGAGGAGAAGGAAATCTACAGAACCTTGAGTGGCTACAAAGTAGCCACCCAAAGTGGTAACGAAGTTACCAAAGAGAATTCCTGGTTTAGTCAGGAATAAATACTTTTTTAACATGACAATCAGTTTAGATCATCATATTAGAGTGCAAGTAGTTCATGATCCATACAGAACCAACTAACAATACAGCAATAGTCAGAATTGTATAAATGAATGCAATCACGTTCCAGCGTTGCTCAGAAGATGAATTCATGTGCAAGAAGAAGACTAATTGAACAAGAACCTGAGCAATCGCTGTAATTGCGATTGTTGCAACAATTGCACCACGGCTAAAACTGTCAGTGTTCATTGCCATATAGAATGGAACAACGGTTAATACAACTGAAAGAATAAAGCCAATTGTGTATTGTTTAACAGTGCCGTGCGAAGCACCAGCAGCATTATGTTCGTGACTCATTATAATACTCCCATCAAGTACACTACGCTGAATACGCAGATCCATACGATGTCAAGGAAGTGCCAGAATAAGCTTAGGCATGCTAGACGACGTGTATTGATTGTAGTCAAACCATTATTTTTGATTTGAATCATTAACACGATCATCCACACCAAACCTGAAGTAACGTGAATACCGTGCGTACCAACTAAAGTAAAGAACGCAGATAAGAACGCACTTGTGCTTGGACCATGACCAGCATGAACTAAATGATTGAACTCATAAAGTTCCATGCCAATGAACGAAGCACCGAATACAAAAGTCACAGCAAGCCAAGTTAAAACTTGACCCACGTTCTTTTTGTAAGAAGCAAGCACTGCAAAACCAAATGTCACAGAAGAAATCAAGAGAGCGAAAGTTTCAGTTAAAACGAAACCTAAAGACTCACCGAATAATTCATGTGGAGTTGGAGTTCCAGCAGGAATATGACTGCTTAATACAGCGAAAGCGATGAAGAGTGTACCGAATAAAATCAAGTCACTCATCAAATAAACCCAAAAACCAAAGACAGTGATGTCTGTATCATCATGATGATGTTCATCATGTCCATGGCTTTCGTGATGAAGTACTTCACTCATTTGCTTAGTCCTTCTTCAAATGTTTTTCAAGTAACGCGTAACGTTCATTTTCAATGCGTTCAACTTCAGCAGCTGGAACATAGTAATCAACTTTCTTAGTGAATGAAGATACGATGAAGCTGATGATTGCCGCAACAAACGAAACAACAATTAACCACCAAATGTGCCAGATTAGCGCAAAGCCCATTACTGTAAGAATTAAGCCGATAACGATACCAGCAGCACGGTTAGTTGGCATGTGAACGTCTTCATATTTAGCAGGACGTGCATACGCAACACCATTTTCTTTATCAGTCCAGAAACGGTCGATACCTTTCGCATCAGGAAGAGCAGCAAAGTTATAAAACGGAGCTGGAGAAGAAGTAGACCATTCTAGAGTACGAGCATCCCAAGGGTCGCCAGTAACATCCATAGTTTTCTCACGTTGTAAGTAACCCACAACGATTTGAAGAATGAAACATGCAATACCAATGGCAACAAGTACAGCACCGAAAAGCGCAATTGCTAGGTACGGATCCCAATCTGGGTTGTCATAAGAGTTCAAGCGACGAGTCATACCCATGAAACCAAGGATATAAAGTGGCATGAATGCAAAATAGAAACCGAAGAACCAGAACCAGAAGCATGCTTTGCCCCAGAATTCACTAAGTTTCCAACCAAACATTTTTGGCCAGTAGAAAGTGATACCTGCGAACATCGCGAATACAACACCACCAATAATTACGTTATGGAAGTGGGCGATCAAGAATAATGAGTTGTGTACCAAGAAGTCAGCTGGTGGAACAGCCATCAATACACCAGTCAAACCACCGATACCGAAAGTTACTAGGAAGCCTAGTGTCCAGTACATTGGTGAAGTGAATGTAATACGACCCTT
Organism: Acinetobacter shaoyimingii; assembly: GCF_011578045.1. NCBI lineage: Bacteria > Pseudomonadati > Pseudomonadota > Gammaproteobacteria > Moraxellales > Moraxellaceae > Acinetobacter > Acinetobacter shaoyimingii. Next base: position 2,208,029 of record NZ_CP049801.1, on the reverse strand, counting down.
ATACATGGTGAATAACCATGAGAAGATTTTCACACCAGTAGGAATCGCAATAACCATAGTCATGATACCGAAGAACGCGTTAACGTTGGCACCTGAACCCATAGTGAAGAAATGGTGAACCCATACAACAAACGCAAGAACTGTAATTGCGATAGTTGCATAAACCATTGACTTGTAACCGAACAATGTTTTGCGAGAGAACACTGAAGTTACTTCTGAGAAAATACCAAATGCTGGTAATACCAAGATGTAAACTTCTGGGTGACCCCAAGTCCAAATCAAGTTCACATACAACATTGGGCTACCGCCTAAGTCGTTTGTGAAGAAGTGGAAACCGAAGTAACGGTCAACAGTAAGCATTGCTAAAGTTGCAGTTAATACTGGGAATGATGCAATGATCAGAATCGCAGCACATAAAGATGTCCACGTAAAGATCGGCATATCCATAAGGCTCATGCCAGGTGCACGCATTTTAATAATGGTAACAAAGAAGTTAACACCAGTTAAAAGTGTACCTAGACCTGAAACCTGAAGTGCCCAGATATAGTAGTCAACACCAACGCCTGGAGAGTATTCGATACCTGATAGTGGAGGGTAAGCCATCCAACCAGTTGCAGCGAATTCACCAATTGCAAGTGAAGCCATCATTAAGCCTGCAGCACCGGCAAATAACCAGAAGCTCAAAGAGTTTAATAATGGGAATGCAACGTCACGTGCACCGATTTGAAGCGGTACAGCAATGTTCATTAAACCTACAACAAGACCCATTGCTACGAAGAAGATCATGATTACGCCATGGGCAGTAAAGATCTGATCGTAATGTTCTGGGTGTAAATAACCTTCACCACCGCCTTTAGCGAGGAAAAGTTGTAAACGCATCATAATCGCATCGGCAAAACCACGCACAAGCATGACTGTCGAAACGAGAAGATACATAATACCAATTTTTTTATGGTCTACAGAGGTAAACCATTCAGTCCACAGGTAGTTCCATTTTTTGAAGTAAGTAATACCGCCAACAATAGCAATACCACCTAAGATCATCATCGCAACTGTAACCAACACGATTGGATCGTGTGGAATTACGTCTGGACCTAACTTACCTAATAATAAGCTCATGTCTTATTCCTCTACAGAAGCTGCATTCGCATGATCTGCATGAGCTTGAGCAACAGCTGCTTTAGTATCAGCATTGTTGAAATTACTCATGTATTTGTTGATCACAGATTCAAATAACTTCGGTTCTACTGAAGAATAATAAGTCACAGGATGTGGCTTGGTAGGGTATGGCTTCATTGCTTCAGCTTTTGCCTTTTCTTCAGGAGTAGTCGCATTTGCAATCATTGCTTCAATTTGGTGTTTAGAACGACCACCATCACGAAGTGATGCAAATTCAACTTTGTCTAAAGTGCCTTTTTGAATTGCTTCTGGATTTACTGAAGTACCGTTACCAGCTTTAACAGCAGATACCCATTCAGCAAAGTTAGCTTCACTTACAGCGTGAGCTAAGAAGTGCATTTGTGAGAAACCGTAACCTGAGTAGTTTGATGAGAAACCACGGTATACGCCTTCTTCATTAGAAAGCATATGAAGTTGGGTTTGCATACCAGCCATTGCATACACTTGACCAGCTAACTTAGGAATGAAGAATGAGTTCATTGTAAAGTTAGAAGTGATCTTGAAGTTAACAGGCGTTTTCTCTGGGAAACGAACTTCGTTAACTGTCGCAATTTCTTGCTCTGGATAGATGAAGATCCATTTGAACTGTTCAGCAATAACTTGAACGGTTAAAGGTGCTTTATCGCTCTCTAGAGGGCGGTAAGGGTCATACTTGTGGGAACCCCACCAAGTTAACCATGCAAGAATACCAATAATAATTACAGGAATACCCCAAACCACGATCTCAATCGTAGTAGAGTGTGCCCATGTTGGTTTATAGTCTGCATCTTTATTTGACGCGCGATATTTCCAACCAAACCACAATGCCATAAGTGCTGATGGAATAACCACCAACAACATGAGGTAAATCGCAGTCATCATTAGGTTGCTTTGACCTTCTGCGACTGGACCTTTTGAGTTTAGAAGTACTAAATCACCACCACACCCAGTTAAGAGCGCAGCAAGCGTTGATAAAGACAATACAGCTAAAATCGTTTGTCTCATTTTACAACCTCGGTGAAGAGTCCCATTCCCTAAATTAACTATGGGATAGCGATATAAAGTGTCACATGATTGAAAACTAAGTTTGTTACAAACTTCTTTCTCAATCATCAGACACCGCTACGTTGTAGGGCATTATGCCCTATAAACGTTAACTTAGCTATACATAAAATGGGAACAATTGGGGCGGCTATACCCTATTTTTTTGGTCGGAATTTGTTGTAGAAGTGTAGCTTAATTGTTTGAAATCAGTATTTTGAAAGAGGAGATTTGGCTCCTCTTAAATGTAAAAATCAGTTTTTAATCACGATTGTTTTTGCCAATCTATCGTGCAAAGTTTGTCTTTTCGCACCTAAAATAAATAAAAAGTCAATTATACTAAGGAAGGGGGCGAGGATTAGATTGAAAAAAACAAAGACCACTGAACGAATAGTGAACGCACGAAATAAACTGACTTGTTGATTATTTGTGGCATCTACAATGCGAATTTTGACAATTTTTTTCCCAATGCTTTGTCCTGATTTTGCAATAAAGAATGCTTGAACACCGAGCATAATCAGTAAATAAGCAAGGGCTGCAAAAATAGCTTGCTGTGGAATGAGTTGTAAAATTTGATTTTGCAGTTGTTCTGCTAAAGCTGTGTTGCCCGTTTGATTTAAAATCGTTTGAGTAAATTGCTCATTTAATTGGGTGAATTTTATTTCTTGTTCTGGGGTAAAAAAAGCAGTTAGCAAGTAGGTTGCTGGAAGCCATAGCGCAAGGTCAATCAATTTCGCTAAAAATCGTGATCCGATAGAAGCTAATTCAACTTTTTGCTGTTTTTTCTCAACACTAATATTTTGGATAGAAGGATTTTGATAGGTGCTCGTTACTGCCCCTGATTGAGTCTCTGCGTTGTTTTCTTCTGATGAGGTAGAAAGCTTAGGCTGGTAATAAAGTTGGCCTTGTGTGAGCTCACCTAAAGCTTTCCACTCTTGCATGCCTTGATGCCATACTAAATCTGTGAGCAGCACTTGTTGGCTCGCTAGCATTTGATTGAGTTGCTCTAGGTCATATGGACCAGCTTGTTGATTATTTCTCGCCAGGTAAATTTGCATAAAACTAAAATCTCAAACTTAATCAAAAAAGTGATGGGTAAAAAAAAAGACCCATGAAGGGTCTTTTTTTAACATGTTTTCTTAAACTTGTTTAGTCTTTTCTTCTGCAAGGAAGAACCAAGTATCTAAAACAGAGTCTGGATTTAAAGATACTGATTCAATACCTTGTTCCATAAGCCATTGTGCTAGATCAGGATGATCTGAAGGACCTTGACCACAAATGCCGACATATTTGCCTGCTTTACGGCATGCTTGAATTGCCATAGAAAGGAGTGCCTTCACTGCAGGGTCACGTTCATCAAACAAGTGAGAAACGATACCTGAGTCACGGTCAAGTCCAAGCGTTAACTGAGTTAAGTCGTTTGAACCAATTGAGAAGCCATCGAAGTGCTCAAGGAATTGTTCAGCCAATAGAGCATTGGTTGGTAATTCGCACATCATAATGACTTTAAGGCCGTTCTCACCACGTTTAAGACCGTTTTGAGCCAACAGTTCAATAACACGCTTCGCTTCATTTACAGTACGTACGAATGGAATCATGATTTGAATGTTGGTCAGACCCATTTCGTCACGTGCTTTCTTCAATGCGCGGCATTCAAGTTCAAAGCAGTCACGGAAGTTGTCTGATACGTAGCGACTTGCACCACGGAAACCAAGCATTGGGTTTTCTTCTTCTGGCTCGTATAACTTACCACCGATCAAGTTTGCATATTCGTTTGACTTAAAGTCAGACATACGCACAATCACAGGTTTGTCAGCAAATGCTGCAGCAAGGGTAGAAATACCTTCAACCAATTTTTCGACATAGAATTCGATTGGAGATGCATAACCTGCAGTACGTGTCATCACAGCAGCACGTGTTTCACGTGGCAAGCTTTCAATGTTAAGTAATGCTTTAGGATGCACGCCAATCATACGGTTGATAATGAATTCTAAACGCGCAAGACCAATACCTTCGTTTGGAATTTGCGCAAAGTCAAATGCACGGTCAGGGTTACCCACGTTCATCATAATCTTGAACGGTAGCGCAGGCATTGATTCAATCGAGTTGCGTTGAATTTCGAAATCTAACGCACCTTCATAAATGAAGCCAGTGTCACCCTCAGCACATGAAACAGTCACTTCTTGACCATCTACAAGCACTTCAGTTGCATTACCACAACCCACAATCGCTGGAACACCCAATTCACGAGCGATAATTGCTGCGTGACACGTACGACCACCACGATTCGTGACAATAGCGGCAGCACGTTTCATTACTGGTTCCCAGTCTGGGTCAGTCATGTCAGATACGAGTACATCACCGTCTTGTACTTTGTCCATTTCTTTGATAGAAGAAACGATACGAACTTTACCAGAGCCAATACGTTGACCGATTGAACGACCTTCACACAGAACCGTACCTTTTTGCTTTAATAGGTAACGTTCCATTGTGCCGACATTTTCACGACTTTTTACAGTTTCTGGACGAGCTTGAACGATATAGATTTGACCATCATCACCATCTTTAGCCCATTCGATATCCATCGGAGAACCATAGTGGTTTTCAATGATTAAAGCTTGGCGTGCGAGTTCTTGAAGTTCTTGGTCATTCAAAGCAAATTGTTGACGATCTTGTTTTTCAACATCAACGACAACGACAGACTTACCTGTAGTGCCTTCATCGCCATAAATCATTTTTTGGTGTTTAGAACCAAGATTACGACGTAATACTGAGTGCTTGCCAGCATTTAATAAAGGTTTAGATAGGTAGAATTCGTCAGGGTTTACTGCACCTTGAACAACCATTTCACCCAAACCATAAGATGCTGTAACAAATACTACATCACGGAAACCAGACTCAGTATCAAGTGTGAACATTACACCTGAAGCGCCCGTTTCAGAGCGAACCATACGTTGAACACCTGCAGATAATGCAACGATGTCATGGTCAAAGTTTTGGTGTACACGGTATGCAATAGCACGGTCATTATAAAGTGAAGCAAAAACTTCTTTAATTGCGATAAGAACGTTATCAATACCGCGAATGTTTAAGAACGTTTCTTGCTGACCTGCAAATGAAGCATCTGGTAAATCTTCTGCAGTCGCAGATGAACGAACGGCAACCGCAATGTCGTGGTTGCCGCTAGAGAGTGCAATAAATGCTTCACGAACTTCTTTCTCTAAAGCTGGCGTAAGCGGGGTGTCTACAATCCACTTACGAATTTTTGCACCAGTTTCAGCAAGCGCATTTACATCATCAACATTAAGTTGTTTTAATTCAGCTGAAATTTTAGCGTTTAATCCGCTTTGCTCAAGGAATTCACGATATGCAGTAGCAGTTGTTGCAAATCCACCTGGTACTGATACGCCAGCATTAGCTAAATGACTGATCATTTCACCAAGTGAAGAGTTTTTGCCACCCACGATCTCAACGTCGTGTTTTCCTAGTTTTTCCAGACCGATTACGCGTGCTTCCAAAGTTGTTACTCCACTTTTGCAGTATTAATCACTATCTTGGCATGAAATTATTACAAAAAGCCCAGTAAAATGGGATTACTGAGCGACAGTCATGTAAGATCGGTTTACTATAAAGATTATATCGCACTTAGACAAATAATTGAGGAGTATTTTAATGTCAGAAAGTAAAGAAATTAAAAGAAGTGTTTTTTTTATTTCTGATGGAACAGCGATTACCGCTGAAACATTAGGTCACTCCTTATTAGCACAATTTCCGCATGTAGATTTTGACATTCATATTATTCCCTATATTACCTCAGAAGAAGCTGCCACAACGGTTGTAGAGGAAATTAATAGACGCGCTGAGAAAGACGGGCAGCTTCCTTTGGTGTTCGATACACTGGTAGATCCATTGGTTCGTGACATTATTAATACCGCAAATGCAGTCAATTTAGACGTGTTTGAAGGGTTAATTAGTAAGCTATCTGAGGTGCTTGTAACTGCGCCTACAACTTTAGTCGGACAAACCCATGCTGTAACAGATTCTGAGTCGTATAAAGCGCGTATTGATGCGGTACATTTTGCCTTAGATAATGATGATGGTGCGCGTACTCGTCATTACGATAAAGCAGATTTGATCTTAATTGGGGTATCTCGTTCGGGTAAAACACCAACTTCTATTTATTTATCCTTACAATTCGGTATACGTGTAGCGAACTACCCACTCACAGAAGAAGATTTGGATGATAATCGTTTGCCTGCTGTATTAAAGGCACACAAACAAAAGCTTTTTGGGTTGATGATCGATGCTGAGCGACTTGTTGCAATTCGTTCAGAACGTAAAGCCAACAGTCGTTATGCGAGTTTTAGCCAGTGTCAAATGGAACTCAGAGCAGTTGAAGGGATTTATATTTCTGAAGGGATTAAATATCTGAATGTTTCTGAAATGTCGATTGAGGAAATCTCGACTCGTGTCTTGCAAATGACTGGACTAAAACGTCGTATTGGTTAAATTTGATTAACGTCATTGAGTTTTAATTGAAAAAGGAGTTAAGCGAAAGCTGAGCTCCTTTTTTTTGAGTAGCTTTGGTGAAACTTATCGTTATTTCTAATTTTAACAGCGTTATTTTATATAATTAATTTTGACTATAGAAAGCTCTGTTTTTGTAAATTTCGCCCTTTATTTCTATATTTGATGTGATTATTTATATTGTGAATAGTCTCGTTGGGTTAGATCGATTCAAAGTGGATAACGAACTTGCTTTGGCTACATTCATGCAGATCAAACATTTTTCCTTAATCAGTGGCCGGCAATAAATTCCCATAAGAAAAATAACTTTTTTGATTAAAATCCATCCTTTACTATTGCCATGAATGACTATTTTGGAATGAATTATAAACTTAGGATGGACAGGGTGCATTGGAGATTCAAGACAAAAGAAGTGAAAATTACACCCAAGTGAAGAATTTTATAGGTGATACATTTAAATAAAAAACAGTAAAGTTACAACGTTGTAGTATTGTAATTGATTTTTTAAATAAAAAATCATCTATCAGCCTGTAATTATTTTGAAGTAAAAACATTATATTTCACATGAAATAAAACACCATGATGGAAATGTTTTCTTTTTATTGATCGTTCAAGATGGGGATTGAGCAACAGAATCTAAATCTACGAAATGAAAAACAAAAACGGATGCTTGTATATTTTAGCATTAAATTTTTAACATAATGAATTTTTTATATTTTATAAGATGGATAACAAAATAATTGAGATTTAATTAATTTATATCATCGATCTATCTTAGTGAAAATAACTGCAATTTTTTTAATGATTGTATTATGAATACTTTAAAGAAAATTAAGTTGCTAAATCTTATTTTACTTAGAAGTTTTTGAAATTAATCTAATCAATAATACATGAATAATAAAATATAAAATAATCTAAAAAAGTCTCGAATTTAGAAATTCTCTCTTGAAATTCTTTCTGTAAATTGATGTAAGAAAATATCTTTTTTTATACGAATACTCACGTTCTGTTCACAGTTTACTCATAAAACAATATTAGTATTCGCCCCGAAAAATCAGATTTTTGAGTGAATTTTTGCCATGTGAATTTTAATAGTTTTTACAACTCATAACATTAAATGTACATGAAATTTCCCCGCTATTACCTGAGCGTCTGTGTAACTTTTCTAATACTTTGAAAATATGTACGTTGTTTGATTTTTAATGTCATAAACATCATTACATTAGTTAACGATAATGTTGATACATTTTGCATAATATCCTGAAAACAAGAATACAGCCTCATTTATACCATCGAGCGAATTGAAATATAACTCTAATGAAATCCAAATTTATGACTCATTTTTATTATTCTACCCCGATATTTTTGTTTTTGTTATCAACACAATTTTCTATGGCTGAAAATTATTTTGATCAAGAGAAAATAGATCGTTTACGTGAACAAGCTGTCTTGGATGTGCGCAATGGCCAGGCTAATGAAGGTTTAATTGCGCTTAAAAAACTTTTGGAAATTTCTCCCAATAGCCAAAAAGTTATCGCGGACTATATTGTGGTTGCAAAACAACAGAATAAGTTTAGTTCTGATGATTTTGACTTAGCGAAAAGGATCAATTTTCAAACTTATCCTCAATATGCCCAATTGGCGACCATCAAATCTTTTCGAGATTTAAAGCAATTTGATACAGCACTCATGTTGGTCGATGGTTTTATCCATGTTCAGCCAGATACACAGCTTGATGTCCTAAAGGCAGTTTTACTTGCTGAAAATATGCAGAAAAAATTGGCGATACAACAACTTGCTAAAATTAAAATGGATCAGCTGACAATCGATCAACAGGTTCAAGTGGCTTATGCATATCGAGTGGTAGATATGCAAATAGAAGGTCTTGAAACGATTCAAAAAGCATTTGCGTTACAACCTGATTCTGTTGCTGTTCAACATGAGTATTTATTGGCCTTAATGGCAAATGGTTCTTATAATCAAGTGTTGTCTTTGGTACAAGAACGCAAGTCAATTGATCCTGATGGTAAGTTTTATAATGAAGCTTATTTAGGTGATTTTTCTCAAAAAATTAATGAGGCCATTAAGAATCAAAAATATCTATCACAACAAGGGGAAACAGATAATGAAAGTTTTACCATGTTGGATTCGATATTGGCGTCTACACATGAGTATCAAAAGAGCTTAACACCAGAATCTGCATATTATTTAAAGTTTTATTATAACTATATCTATGCTTTGAGTTATCGTGATCGACACAGCGAAGCCATCCAATTAGCTGAATCCTTAAATACACCCATTGAAAAAATGCCTGCATTTGTGAGAAATGCAATTGCTGATTCATATTTGGCTTTAAAGCAACCTCAAAAAGCTGAAACGATCTATAAATCTTTGCTTAAAGAAAAAAATTATGCAGATATGAAACTTTATACTGCTTTGTATTATTCCCTGATTGAGCAAGAAAAGTATAAAGAAGCCAATCAGCTGGTTAATGATATCGATAAACTTTTACCTACCTATCAATATAGTGAGGCTAAAGGTGCGGAACGTCGCGTTCATCCAGATCGTGCTGAATATATTGGCTTGAAGGAAACTGCAAATTCATATTCAAATCGAATGAATTTGGCTGAGAAAAATCTTACAGATATTGTAGCAAAAGCTCCAAATAATGATGAATACATCAATTTGCTTGCTCGGACTCAGCGCTGGAGAGAAAAACCCTTGCAAGCTGAACGGACATTAAGTCGATTGAATGGCATAAAGCCAGAAAGTAAAGCAACACTTATTAACCGTATGCAAAATGCACAAGCTTTGGGTGATATCGCAGCTTGGCGATATAACACTCAAAATTTAAATTTGTTTTATCCAACAGACACTAGCATCACCAAAAGTTTAAATGAATTAAATGACCGTAATCACGCCACGATTTCTCATCAAACCAGAATTTCTAAGAGTGAATCCGATCAACAACGTGTGCTTGAAAATTTAAAGGGTACGCGAGATTTTGAAACGACAACACGTATAAATTCCCCATGGATTAAAGACCACTATCGTGCAATTGCAGAATATGGCAATCGTGAAGGTAATTATCGTGCCGGTGATATTCGTGAACAGCGTTTAAGTGTGGGTGCTCAGTGGGAAAAACGAGGAAAATCAGCGACTGTTCTTTTGTCTCAAGATCTAGATCGAAGTGATCGTACAGGTGTACGCATCGATTGGGATCATCGTTTAAATGACCATTGGCAATACAATTTAGATTTTAATTCGATGGCGGCTATTCCATTACAAGCCCTTAAATTGGGTGAAAAAGGTAAATCCTATGGCATGGGAATTAACTGGAAGCAGAATGAATCACGTCAGGCGGGTTTTGGTTACCAAATTACTGACATTACAGATGGTAATTTAAGACAAGAAATTTCAGCCAATTACAGTCAAAACGTTTATTCAAGCGCACATCACACAACACGTGCTGGTGTGAGTACATACTTTGGTCATAACAGTTTGGATCAAACCAGTTATTTTAGTCCGAAGCGCAGTTTAAGTGCAGAGGTTAATCTTAGCCATGACTGGTTGACTTGGCGTCGTTATGAAAAATCATTCATACAAAAATTTTCAATGAGCGCAGGTGCATTTCATCAAACCGATTACGGTACAAAGCCCGTTTTAGATCTTCAGTATCGTCATAAATGGCAAATCAATCGGTTATGGGGATTACAGTATGGCGTGGGTTGGTCCATACACCCTTATGACGGTGAAAGAGAAAAACAATTTTATGGCACTTTAGGATTTGAGGGGCGTTTCTAATGAATTTTTTAAGTCGTTGCATTGCAGCTTGTTTGATGAGTTTACCTGTGATTTCACAAGCAGAATATAATGAAACTTTGCCCGAAAATAGCTTTATTGGAATCACATTTCATGATGTCCGTAGTGATGTATTGAAGCAAGGGGATAAAGACTATTACGCCATAAGCACTAAAAACTTGGTTCAATTTTTTGAATGGTTAAATAAATCCAAATGGCAACCCATCACCTTAAAGCAACTTTCTGAATCTGTGAAAACTGGGAAGCCTTTGCCAGAGAATGCAGTACTGATTTGTTTTGATGATGGTGCATTAAGTAGTTATACCCAAGTTTTCCCATTGTTAAAGCAATACAAAATGCCGGCAGTATTTGCTGTAGTCACCAGTTGGACCAATGGGAATACCAAAGCAGCTTATGAAGCTTATGGTCAAGGGAATCTCATGAATTGGGATCAAATGCGTGAAATGAGCAAATCTGGGTATGCTGAATTTGCAACGCATTCACATGATTTGCATAAAGGAATATTGTCCAATCCTCAAAAAAATGAACAACCTGCAGCAGTTACACATCAGTATTTCCCTCACCTAAACCGTTATGAAACTGATGCTGAATACGAACAACGAATATTTAAGGATCTTGCTGAGTCTAAAGCTGTGTTGGAAAAGGAGCTTGGTACCAAAATTGATACAGTCATTTGGCCTTATGGTGCAGTCAATGTACAAGTTCAAAATATTGCAGCAAAAGCGGGATTACCTTTGTCATTTAGTTTAGGTAAGGACAGTCTGAATTTTCCGCATGATGGAAGTTTTCAACGTGGCTTGATTATGGGTAACCCAACTGTCGAAGAAATCCATGAACAGATGACATCTACCCTAAATTATACCGTTTATGATTCATTCAATCTTATGCGTTCAGTTACTTTCGATTTGTCTGACATTCAATCTCCTACATATGATGAGGGAAATATTAAGTTAGGCAAGACTTTAGAAAATTTGAATGCTTTGAAAACCAACACGATGATCTTGAAGGTGCTTAAAGATGTAGATGGTGATGGTGTTTACGATCAAGCTTTTTTCCCAAATCAATATTTACCTGTCGCACAAGATTTAATGAACCGAGTGAGTTGGCAAACACGTACACGTGTGTTTCATAGCGTATATGCAGAATTGCCACTATATCCAGATCCGAAGCGCCCTAACTTAGTCATGGATTTGGCTGCGAACTTGATTCAAAACAATAAAAATCTTGATGGGCTCATGCTGCAGGTCGGAGACACATTTGATTGTTCGTTAAAAGAAAAATATGCACTTGATGGACAATGTGAGCAACAGATGAATCAAACTGTGTCACTTATACGTGAAACAAAGAAAAGAACACGTCCATACTTAAATATTAGTAATACACTTTATACCGCAGTGCAATTTCCGCTGAAAAATACCAGTTTTCCTGGGTTGCCACGAACTGTTTCTGATCTGATTGATCATATTGATATTGTTAATATTAAAATCGATCCAATTCAGCAACCTGAAGTTTTTAAAAAATTTTTAGCTCAAAAGAATCAGCTTAATGCAGTTCAACGGGCAAAAATTCTAGTAACTCTGGATGGTCATGCGAAAACAGAAAAAGAATGGAAATACTTGCAAAAAAGTCTTTTAGATTTACAAGCTGCAGGTTTTCAAAAAACGGGTATTGGTGAATATAGTGAAAAGAATGCGCAAGCTGTACATAAGTATTTATATACGCCTTTGAGTTTGAATGGAAGTCCACTGACATATCGAGAACCGTTTGTGTTGCAAAGCAAATTAGGAGTTCGTAAATGACAGTTATCGAGTTTTTATTCTTTTTTGCTTTTTTATATCCGTTGGTCATGGCTTGGACATGGATGATTGGTGGTGTTTGGTTTTTTATCAAATACGAATTTAAGGCAGAAAAACTACCTGAGCCACCTTCTCAGGGGTGTAGCATTATCATCCCGTGTTTCAATGAACAAGACCAAGTCAGATCAACTATTCGTTATGCCTTGCAAACACAATATCCAAATTTTGAAGTCATTGCTGTTAATGATGGAAGTTCAGATCGAACCGCAGAAATTTTAGATGAATTGGCTGAAAAATACGAAAAATTGCGTGTTGTGCATTTGGCGACCAATCAGGGTAAAGCCTTTGCACTGCGTTCGGGCGCGATGCTTAGTCAATATGAATATTTGATTTGTATTGATGGTGATGCGCTTTTGCATCCTCATGCGGCACTCTGGATGATGCATCATCTTACTCAATTTGCTCATGTCGGTGCGGTCACAGGGAACCCAAGAATTCTAAATCGTTCCAGTATTTTAGGAAAACTCCAAGTTGGTGAGTTTTCTTCGATTATTGGATTAATCAAACGTGCTCAACGAACTTATGGACGAATTTTTACAGTCTCTGGTGTGATTGCTGGTTTCCGAAAAACGGCTTTAGAGCAGGTTGGGTTCTGGTCAGAAGAGAAAATTACTGAAGATATTGATATTTCTTGGAAGATTCAGATGCAGGGCTGGAATATTCACTATGTTCCTAAAGCGCTTTGCTACATTTTTATGCCAGAAACGTTCACAGGTTTATGGAAGCAACGGGTTCGTTGGGCGCAAGGTGGTGTTGAAGTGCTGATAACTTACATTCCTAAAATGTTGAATTTTAAATATTTAAGAATGTGGCCAGTGGTTCTTGAAGCAGGCATTAGTGTGATTTGGTCGTACCTCATTTTAATGATTATTGTGCTGTTTTTTGCAGGGTTTGTGATTGATTTTCCTCATGAATGGCAAATTAAATCACTGATGCCACAGTGGTATGGTGTGATTCTTGCCGTCACTTGTCTTATCCAGTTTTTCATCAGTTTATATATCGACAAACGATACGATGACCAACGCTTTTTTAGAAATTATTTTTGGGTCATTTGGTATCCGTTGTTTTTCTGGTTGCTATCAGTTGCAACCACTGTTGTTGCTGTACCAAAAGCATTTTTCAATCGTAATAAACGTGCGAGATGGGTCAGCCCAGATCGTGGCTTTAGAGGTGAAGATGAATGAATAATTCAGATAAAGTAGACATTATTAGTGATGTATCAAAATTAGATATACCTAAATTTATTGACCAACCAAAACTCGTCAAAAATAAGTCTAAATTTTATGTTTTACAATTGCTAGGTTGGTCATTTTGGACTTTTCTATTTATTCCATTATTTACGCTGATGTTATGGATATTTCAAGGTAATTTAATTAAAAGTTATATTTTTGCTGAGAAATTAAATGTGCAGCTGATGAATATTGCATGGTTAGGTGCATTAATTGTACTTTTCGGTACAACGTTACTTTTATGGGCAAGTTATAACTGGATTCGTTTTGCTAATGTCAATAATCAGGACGAAGTGGAAGATGTAGACAATCATGTCCTTTCCAAGTACTTATCGGTAAGTAGTCAAGAGCTTGATACGATGCAGCATTCAAAAAATATTGTGTTGCATTATGACGAAAGTGGCCATTTATTTGATTATGAGCTGAAGCAAAAAATTAGTTAATCTTGATCATTGAAATAAAAAAAAGAGGTTTCGACCTCTTTTTTTTGTGGCTAAGATTTTTGCTCTACTGCTCAATACTTAAATCTCCAAAGACGCTTGGAGTTGTATAGAGAATCATGTTCAGAATAAACTAAATTTCTTTCTCTTACGCTATATGAAGCGTAAGAGAAAGAAGGAGAGCAGTACGTTTTAGATAAAATATATTTCATGCAAAATTTAATCTTATTTCATAGATGAACATGTAATGCTCAGTTGTATTCCTAAACATCTTATCATCACATATGAAAATATTTTTTGTCTTTTAAATCAAATTGAAATTTGCGTCTGTTGCAATTTTAAAGATGGCTGCGATGACAAAGATTTTTTATGATACACAGCATTTTTTTCGCATTTTAATGGATCCTAAAAAAGTTAGCCCCTAATATTTTCACGATCTAATCTTGGTCATAGGTGCTAATAATCACATCCACGATATGTTCGACACCTTCCATACTTTGAATGGCATTTTGATTAATTTTTACAATCGGCCAGGTGATGAGTTTGCAATTATCACGTTGAAGCGCCGTGTAGTAGGTATCCGATTTAAAAAATACTTTTTTGTCCGCTGCAGAGTTCGGCATAAGCTGGCGTTTCAACCAATTATCTTGAACTTGCGAATCTAGATAACGAATGGCAAGTAATGATTTTACGCGTTGGTTGAATAGTCTGCGATTTTTAATGATCAAGGGGTGCGATATTAATCGGTTAATACCTCGTTCTGTATGAGGAAGAACAAAATGAGGACTCATTTGAAAGACTTTGACAAACTGTGCTTTCTGGCAGATGAGATCTAAATGGGTTGCGACCATTTGATTCATGCCTATGACAGCAATATTTAAATCAGAAAAATCAAAATATTTAATATTTTCAGAGGGTAAAATCGTACCTTGGTAATGTTTAAAGTAAGCTGCATTATTCTGAAAAATACCATCCTGGTTGAGTTTTTTTGTAGCCATCATGCTGTCCTTTTTTGTTTTAGTGCATTGCAGTTGGATCTGCTGTTAATTCATATATCCAAGATGGGACTTCAGGTAAAGACTTTTCTGGAATCTTGTCAGTCATTTTCACCATCTGATCTACAGGTGTGTGATAGAACTTATTTTTTCTGTTGATCATGATACGTGCATGGCGATTAATAATTTGGAACCAAGGATTGCGCCGTCCTTCAACTGTTCTGCCTGCAATACGTTCAAATTTGTTCATGGCCTGATAAAGTTTTTCTTCAGGTAAACCCAGTTTGATCACATTATCACGCATTTTATTGAGCAGTGGCAGGTAAGCTAAAATGCCTAAAATCATCCTTGGATCCAATACACGACCTGCCATTTGTGCCAATTGAATGAAGGTTTTATTGAATCCTTGGGCTTCCATCACGCTAAAACCAACACCCAAATGTCGAGCTTCATCGCCATTAATCAGTTGAAATGCTTGATGACACACAGGATCATCAACAGTATCAAGTAAAAAAGTGCATAATGCACCATCAAGTGCAACTTCAAGCATCGGAATCACTGCGCCTAAGATATAAAAGGGCATATCGTCTGCGTAGGTATCTAACCATTCAATAATCAATCGTAAGTTTTTATTTGGTTTAGGAATATCACCTTCGAGCATCCCCCAACGTTTCATCAAAGCCATTTCAGCATTAGCATGACGTTGTTCTTCGGCATGGAAAATGGCATACATTTCACGAAGTGTCTCATTGGGTGCTTTTTTTGACATGGCTGAAAATGCGCGAGCGCCGACATGTTCAATCCACATTAAATCCGCCATAAAATCTTTAAGTTTTGGCCATTGTTCTTCTGTAATAAGTTCTCGACCAGGTCCATCCCAGTCGATATCGGAAAGGGTCCATTGGGTGTTTTTGACTTTTTCGAGCATTTTTTCTAAATCGATTGTAGCCATCTTTGATGCCTTAAGAAGAGAAACTTTATCGATTTTATGGTAAATAAATGTGATTGAGTTTGCATAAATGCTTAAAATGATAGGATCAAAAATGCCAATTTTTAAATGATTGATTTTATATTGAAAATAATTGTAAATGTTTGATTTTAAAATGTATGTATGTCATTTCAGGACAAGGATATATCTTTTAATGAGTTATTTTCCAAGCCGTTTTATTTTGATGTTCAACATTGAGATGTGATGGTGTGGATCATCGCTTAGGTGAGCGCCTTTAAAAAAACATAAACAGCAGATATTAAGAATAGACAACAGCTATTCATGGAATAGATCTGTTGTCATGTCGGAGCAGAAAATATTATGTTTCTTCTTTATCAGAAGCATTCGAATCATCAGCTAAAGATTTAAAATTATAATTGCCTAATTCTGGTGGTTGATTGAATTTGCGATAATATTCCAAATCACGAATATTCTTCTGTACAGCGACTGCACCAAACAAACTGAGTAAAAAAGCCATCATATAGAAGCCTTTTTCACTTAAAGTTAGTGTTGCATTCCAAAGACCAATCGCCAGCAAAACCACACAAATCACGCTGGATGCCCAACATAATCCATAATAAATTTGTGTGACAGCCAAGCCTTCTAAACGGTCTCGGACCACTTTTTGCAGTGATACAGCTGAAAATAAGCCGTAAAGGATAATCACCAGATAATAGCCTTTTTCATTCAAAAGCATTTGTGCATTAAATAAACCAATGAAATAAGCCGAAGCCCCAATCAATAATGCGACCCAACTTGCAGCAATAAAGGCAGATGAAGGTTTGTTGATAAAGTGGTTCATGATAAATCCCTTTGTAGGTTTTTGATATTTTTCTAATTTTTTATTAATTCTATTATGCATGTCAGTCATGCTTGTGCAACAAAAAATATTTTTTCAAAAAAATCCAATAAAAAACCCGAAACTTAAATGTTTCGGGTGTAAGTATTTGATGGAGGGCGCTCGTGTTTATTTAGCCTAGATTTCTTTTTTAATTTGCATGAGCAAATCAAAGTTTTGAATTCTTTTTTCAGTGTCATAAATATCACAGGTGAAAATAAATTCATCCACCTCATATCGCTCTAATAGGCTTTTCAATCCAGCTTTTACAGTGGCTTTGGAGCCGATTTGTGCCATGGCATAAAAATTATCGACTGACATTTTTTCAGCGGCATTCCATAATCCTTCCATACTCTCGACTGGTGGTTTAAGTTTTAGGCTATGTCCACGCATTAAACCAAGTACACGCTGGTATGCACTGGTCGCTAAGTATTCTGCTTCTGCATCAGTTTCAGCGACTACAGTGGGTACACCCATCGAAACATAGGGTTGTTTTAAATACTCAGAAGGTTGGAAATTTTCACGATACAGCTGAATGGCTTGTCCCAACATACGCGGTGCAAAATGTGATGCAAAAGAATAGGGTAGACCTAATTTTGCCGCCAATTGGGCACTGAACAAACTGGATCCTAATAACCAAACAGGAACGTGTGTACCTTGGCCTGGTGTAGCAGTAATTCTTTGCTGAGGTTTGGCATCATCAAAATAACTTAAAATTTCAAGCACATCATGTGGAAATTGATCTTCAGTTTCTTGTCGACCACGACGCAGAGCACGCATGGTCATTTGATCTGTGCCAGGGGCACGCCCCAGACCGAGTTCAACTCGATTTGGATATAGGGTTGCTAAAGTTCCAAATTGTTCAGCCACAACAAGTGGCGCATGGTTTGGCAACATAATACCGCCTGAACCTACACGTAAAGTGGAAGTATTTGCCAAAAGATAACCCAATAATACTGCTGTCGCAGAGCTGGCAATGCCATCCATGTTGTGATGTTCTGCAAGCCAAAGACGGTCATAGCCTAGCTTTTCAATGTGTTGTGCCAGTTCCAAGGCGTGCTTTAAAGAAAACTCGACGGTTTTATCATCTCGCACTGGGGCAAGTTCTAATACAGAAAATTTGGTTTCTTGTAATGTACCCATGATCATACTCGCTAGAAATATGTCTAAATCATACGATCATAAATCATATTTGTATATCGAAAAAAACCGATATAAGTAAAAGCCAGAATCAAACTATGAGGCTGTTAGGTGTAAAAACAAAAAAAGCACCCGAAGGTGCTTAAATGAAAAGCAAAGGATAAATTAGCGATTCCAGCTAGAATAACGACCATTGTTATAACGATTGTTACGGTAATTGCCACGACGGTCGTAGCGATCCTCATAGCGACGATCTTCACTGACTTTTTTACCTAAAACTGCACCACCTGCAGAACCAATCGCTGAACCAATATAACCGCCATTGGTTCCACCCATATTACGTCCTACAGTATAACCACCAGCACCACCTAAGGCACCGCCGATAATCGCACCATTACGATCACGTTTATTCGCTGCAACACCAGCACCTGCGCCACCGCCGATAGCAGAACCAATCATGGCACCCGTATTGCCACCCATTTGTTTACCAATTGCGGCACCGACAACACCACCTAGTGCTGAAGTGAGTGCTGTATTGGTTGAATTGCCTGCTTGTGTATTTGTCATTGTTAAAGCAGAAGTTGCAACCAATGTTGCTAAAATCATTGAATTCATTTTCATGTCAAACTCCTCATTTGAAGCTTTGTTTTATCTTGATATTCAATTTAAGGTCTAAAACTGCAAATATCATGGATAAGACGTAATGCAATTGTAGAAAATGACTCCTTAATTTATTCATATTTTGTTACAGTGTGATCGTGTTCACATTAGGGGTTTTGATTATTTATTGGATGAGATCTTCATAAGCGAAAAACATATTAAATCGGTGAGCATCTTGATACAGACTCACAACCTACTTTGCTGCTTTCATCTATAGCGAAAAGATATGTAATGATTAAAATATAAAAAAAAAAGCACCCGAAGGTGCTGAGTAAAAAAGGCAACTCAAAAAACTAAGTTAAGAAAAACGACGTTAAATAATCAATCTTCATCAATTCGAGATTAACGACGACGATGCTTTCTGTATTTACGTTGATCAGCATGGCGATCTTGGCTCACTTTTTTACCAAGTACAGCACCACCAGCAGCACCTAAGGCTGAACCAATATAGCCACCATTGCTACCACCCATGTTTTTACCCACAGTATAGCCACCCACACCACCTAAGCCACCACCAATTGCAGCGCCAGTACGGTCACGTCGATTTGATGAAACAGCAGCACCACCAGCACCACCGACAGCAGAGCCGATCATTGCACCCGTATTACCACCCATTTGCTTACCAACGGCTGTACCTGCAACACTTCCTAATGCAGAAGTTAAAGCAACACGAGTTGAGTTGTCTGCATGTGCATTTGCAGTCAGCATAGATGCCGCGGCTAATGTTGCACTGATGAATAAAGCATTCAGTTTCATGGTCACTCCATGTCCCTATGATGGACAAATTCAATTTTTCGGATGAGACAAATGTAACAAAAATTTTTCCATGAAATGTGGAGATGTTTCACTAGAGTTTTATCGTTTGGTATCTCGATGTTCGTTTTATATTAAAAAGTGGTGAACAAGCACTCAATTGGCTTAACAATATGGAGAAATAATGAAGAAGCCAAAATAAATCATGCTGTTGTCTGACATCATCTAAAAGTAAAAAATGAGTTAACACCCTTTCAATTGCTTGTAATGGGATGTCAATAGAATGATCGGTAGATGTGTCATTTGACTCTAAGACTCGTTACACTATGGGCAATTAAAATTTGCTTATCCATTCGTGTGTTATCGCAATGGTTTAAGTCTAGCTTGAGATCTTATTTAAAATGAAAGAATCGTTACGTTTACGATTAGATCAGCTGTGTGATCGACATGAAGAATTAAATGCTTTATTGGCAGATATTGAAGTTATTTCAGATAATAAACGCTTTCGTAATTTATCACGTGAGCATAATGATTTAACTGAGATTACAACCGTTTGGAAAAAGTTTGTACAAGCGGAACAAGACATTATTACTGCTGAGGCAATGTTGTCAGATCCTGATTTCAAGGAAATGGCACAAGAAGAGATTCAAGAAAACAAAGCTTTACTTGCTCAGCTTGAAGCAGATTTAAATATCTTGATGATCCCGAAAGACCCGAATGATGCCAATTCTGCCTATTTAGAAATTCGTGCTGGAACTGGCGGTGATGAGGCTGCGATTTTCTCAGGTGACTTATATCGTATGTATTCGAAGTACGCTGAAACTCAAGGGTGGCGTATTGAAGTCTTGTCTGAGAATGAAGGCGAACACGGTGGCTATAAAGAAGTGATCTGCCTAATCAATGGTGAAGGGGTATATGGTCGCTTGAAATTTGAAAGTGGCGCACACCGTGTGCAACGTGTACCTGCAACAGAATCACAAGGTCGTGTACATACTTCAGCATGCACAGTAGCAATTTTGCCTGAGATAGATGTCGATACATCTGTTGAAATTAATGCATCTGATTTGCGTATTGATACTTACCGTGCATCAGGTGCGGGTGGTCAGCACATTAACAAAACAGATTCGGCAGTGCGTATTACCCATATTCCGACTGGAACAGTGGTTGAATGTCAGGATGAACGTTCTCAGCACAAAAATAAAGCGAAAGCCATGGCTTTACTTGCTTCTCGTTTAGAAAATGCCAAACGTGCTGCTGCTGATGCTGCGACTTCTGAAATGCGCCGTGACTTGGTGGGTTCGGGTGATCGTTCAGAACGTATTCGTACTTATAATTATCCGCAAGGTCGTATGACGGATCATCGTATTAACTTAACGTTGTATAAGTTAGATGCTGTTATGGAAGGTGATTTGACTGAGCTTTTAGACAGTTTGCATCGTGAATATCAAGCAGATCAGTTGGCTATGCTTGCTACGCAGAACGGTGGTTAATGAATATTGCACAGGCTTTGGCCTTCCGTGGTGAACCTGAAAGTTATGAGCGCCAAGAAAATGCTTGGTTGCTCGAACATATCACCAAGATTGATTCTTTTGATTTGATCATGAAAAAAGATCAAGAACTTACAGCTGAACAAGAGCAGGCATATGTAGATGGTTTAAAACGTATTCAAGCAGGTGAACCTTTGGCATATGTCACAGGTTCTCAACCTTTTTGGACGCTTGATTTAAAGGTCACTCAAGATACGCTTGTACCTCGGCCTGATACTGAAGTTTTGGTGGAAACAGTTTTGCATCTAGATTTACCTAAAGATGCACGAATTGTGGATTTAGGTACAGGAACGGGTGCTGTAGCATTGTCATTAGCCAGTGAGCGTGCTGATTGGTCTGTTACAGCGACTGACATTTATGCACCTACACTGGATGTAGCACAATTTAATGCTGAAAAGCATGATCTAACACAGGTGAAATTCGCTTTAGGATCTTGGTTTGATGCTTTAGAGCGTAATCAATATTTTGATGCCATTGTATCGAATCCACCTTATATCGATGCTGATGATGAGCATATGCAAGACTTAGCAACAGAACCTCGTCGTGCATTGGTTGCAGAGCATCGTGGGTTGGCAGATATCATGCTGATTATTCAACATGGTCGAAAATGGTTGACTAAAGATGGTTGGGTTGTACTTGAGCATGGTTATGATCAGGCTGAAGCTGTACAGCAACTATTTAAAAAATATGGTTTTAGTTCAGTTCGAACTGTCAAAGATTATGGTGGAAATGATCGTGTGACTTTAGCTCAGCTGAAGACCGCTTAATTTTCAGTTCTGATGTTAAAAGTTATTGTTAGTTTTAATTGACAGAAAATCTGAACATCAAAAAGCTTCATCTATAAAAGTGACTTTTTAAAAGCGATTGCTTCATCAAGTGGGGGCAATTGCTTTTTTTTGTCATAACAATTGATCTTGTACGTAGGCTGTGTAAATGATTCAAAACGACGACCAAAGATGGATTTAAGACTAAAGGAAAGTGTAAATACTCATATTTAACCATAAAGTGCATCAAGCACTTTATGGTTTAGATCACTTTAAAATTTAGATCACTCTAAGATTATTTCACCGTATCACGCCAGCGTAACAACCAAGTCTCAAAGAGCTTCATGATTTGATCAGTAATTTTACCCAATACCGCCAGTAAAATAATCGCAATAATCACAATGTCTGGTCTTGAAGTTTCTCGACCATCACTGAGCATATAGCCAATTCCTTGCGTGGCAGCAATCAGTTCTGCCGCAATCATAAACATCCATGACAGACTTAAACTGTTTCTTAAGCCTGTTAAAATGCCAGGTGATGCAGCAGGTAAAATGACATGCTTTACAGTCGCTAAATAGTTCAAACGATAAACTTGAGCCACTTCAATGAGTTTGCGATCCACCCCATGTATGGCTGCAACGGTATTGGTGTAGGTTGGAAAGAATGCCCCAATCGCAATGAGTATGATTTTCGATGTTTCATCAATACCAAACCAAAGCAGTAATAAAGGAATCCATGCCAAACTCGGAATAGATTTGATTGCTGAAAAACTCGGTTCAAGAAATTCTTCTGCCTGTTTATTTAATCCGACAAAAATTGCAAATAGTAAGCCTAAGCCACTACCAATAAAAAAGCCTAAAAATACACGCCATGTACTGGTATATACATGTTGCCATAAATCACCTTGAGCAAGTTCAACCAATGATGCCCATAAACTTGAAGGTGCTGGCAACAGATAGGCTTCAATATGACCAGTGCGGACTAAATATTCACATAGAACTAAGGCAATGATGGGAAGTGTAATTGCCTTAATCCAACTTTTAATTTGAAGAGAAATTGGTGATTTTTCCTTTTTCTCTATCGGTAAATCTAAACCATCGGATTTTGTCTTTTCCATAATTGCTGGAGAAGTCATCTTCATTTCACAGCCTTTTGTGCATATTTGGCATCAAAAAGTTGATCAACAACAGTCGTAACATTGGTTCCTTTACGTACCAATTCTTCCTCAACCAGAATATTCGCTGAATTTTTTAAAGCAGTAATATGCTGTTTTGAGGGGATGTTTTGTTCAAAGTTAGTGCGACTGAGTTGTAATTTTGCAACGTCCAATGGAAGCTTAGATTCACGTGCTAAGAGTTCAGCCAGTTTTTCTGGATTGGCCTTTGCCCATTTACGGGCCTGCTCATAGGCTTTAATCACGGCATCAACGGCTTCTGGGCTTTGTTGAGCAAATTTTTCTTTGACACTCAGTACACTATAGCTATTAAATTTTACATTACGATAGAGCAATTTTGCACCGGACTGAACCTGAGCAGCAGCCATGAGTGGATCTAAGCCAGCCCAAGCATCGACCTGACCACGTTCAAGGGCTGTTTTACCATCTGGATGTTGTAAATGGACCAATTGTACATCACGCTTTCCTAGACTTACCGTATCTAAAGCTTGAAGGGTAAACAAGAAAGGGTCTGTCCCTTTGGTTGCCGCAATCTTTTTACCTTTTAAATCTTTGAGTGATTTAATTGGGGAATTTTTTGCTACAACAAGTGCTGTCCATTCAGGCTGACTTTGAACATAAACGGTTTTAATTGGACTGCCATTGGCTCGGCTTAAAACTGCTGCTAGACCAGCAGTTGATGCAAAGTCAACGCTGCCACTATTTAAATACTCAAGTGAGCGGTTACTCCCTTGGCTAAATACCCACTTAATTTGTGTTTTAGGTAAAGCCTTTTCCAATAGTTTTTGCTCGCGTACCACGAGGCTTGTTGGTGCATAATAAGCGTAATCGAGTGACAACGCTTTAGGAATGTCTGCAAGCGTAGCGGATGAAACTGCGCTTAGCGCGAATATTGAAACAGCAAGTTTAGAAATGGTTTTCATGGCAAAAATCAAAACAATAAAATAATAATCTGATTTTTAAGGAAAAGATGATAGCTAAGCAAAAAACAAAAACATATAACTAAATCAAAAAACAGAAAATGTTTAATTTTTTTATTTAAATTATTGATTTAAATTAATTAATTTATCATATGGAAATGCATTTTTGACTTATAATAATTAAATGTTTAATTATCATATTTATGATTAAGTTGTTGATAAAATAAAAAATTAAAAGTGATATTAGTTGAAATTTACCAGTAAAAGACTGGATTAATTTAAGACTAATTTGTGTAATTTAGCAGATCTGTACTTGTTGTAGAACGGAATCTTCAATATATTTCAAATGGGTATAAATAAATCAAAACAGTGGATGAAAAAATGAAAATTCAAGGAAAAGTCTTTGTTGTGACTGGTGGAGCTTCTGGCTTGGGTGCAGCAACAGCAACACACTTAATCGGTCAGGGCGCTAAAGTGATTATGGTCGATATGAATCATGCACTGGGAGAAGAATTACAACGACGTCTAGGCGAACATTCACAATTTGTTCAATTGGATGTGACCGATGAATCTGCAGTAGAGGCATTTTTTCAAAAAGTAGAACAAGAGTATGGACAGCTAAATGGTCTAATCAACTGTGCAGGGATTGGACCTTCAGCCAAAGTTTTAGGCCGAGATGGGATTCATGAACTGGCATTGTTCCAAAAAGTACTGAATATTAATGTAACTGGAACATTCAACATGCTCCGTTTTGCTGCTCAAATCATTGCTAAATATGAAATGAAAAATGGCGAAGAAGAACGTGGCGTGATTGTGAACACGGCTTCAGTCGCAGCCTTTGATGGTCAAATTGGCCAATCGGCATATTCGGCATCGAAAGGTGCTGTGGTTGCAATGACGTTGCCATTAGCACGTGAACTATCACGTGAAGCAATTCGTGTGATGACCATTGCGCCAGGTATCATGGAAACGCCAATGTTAAAAGGACTGCCACAAAATGTTCAAGATGCTTTAGGGCAGATGGTGCCATTTCCACCACGTTTAGCGCGACCAGAAGAATTTGCACATTTGGTGGGTCATATTATTGAAAATCAATATTTAAATGGTGAGGTCATCCGTTTAGATGGTGCAATTCGAATGGCGCCAAAATAATATTTTCCTTGATTAAGTTGCTAAAAGACTGTTGAAATTCAACAGTCTTTTTTATGAATAAAGTAATCTATATGGTTTATCCTAGTATGGAAGTTAAGCACTTTTAGAAAAGAGCAGAATATTTTTGAATAATATATTTATATAAATAGCGTTAACATTTAAACATCTCGAAAAGTCAAATGTAATTACAATGTAATTTCACTGTCATTTGCACATATTTTCTATTGGTCGGAGAGTCGTTATTTCATCTAGTAAATTAAGGATGAAAAAAGGCTTTAACTCAAGGCCATGTTATTTATACTTGAGGGAATTTAATCAATTGGACTTTGCCACTTTGTCTCATTTTGATGTTACTGATGAACTCTCCGAAGCTGAAATGCATCTCTATTCCCGTCAAATTTTATTGGATGGCTGGGACATGGATGCACAAGAAAAGCTTAAGCTTTCTAATGTATTGATTGTTGGTTGTGGCGGCATTGGCTGTACGACGGCAGAGCTTTTGGCACGTGCAGGTATCGGACAAATTACTTTAATAGATCCTGATACAATTGAAATGAGTAATCTGCAACGCCAGATTGGATTTACCGCACAAGATATTGGATTTTATAAAGCTGATATTTTGGCAAAACGCTTATATCAAATCAATCCGCATATTGAGGTTGATCTATATATTGATCATTTGACTCAAGACAATGCAGCTAGCCTGATCAGCGCTCAGGATTTGGTTTTGGACGGCTGTGATAATTTTGCTACTCGTTATTTGGTGAATCAAAACTGTAAAAAATTAAATGTTGCTTTAATTAGTGCCTCAGCCATTGGTTTTACAGGTCAATTGTTGATGGTCGAAGGTGATTCAGCCTGCTATGAATGTCTATTTCCACAGAGCGATAGTTCAGAACAACAAAATTGTGCTGAATCGGGTGTTTTAGCAACCACTCCATCTGTTATGGCGAGTTTACAAGCCCATCATGCGCTTTTGTACTTAGGGTTACAACAAATGCCACTCAGAGAAAAACTGTTGATTTGGGATGGTTTAACAATGAAACAACGAATTTTAGCTTTCGAAACTGCTACAGATTGTCCAATCTGTCAGGCAAGACCACCCGCAAATGATGTTTAATTTGCTACACTCAAACAAATTTAATTCTATTCAGACATTATGAAAAACAATATTTGGTTAGATGGACTACGTTCAGTTGCCCGTGTGGGTGAGACAGCCGTGATTGCTGCAAAAGCAGGGATCAAATACGCAACAGAAAAACCAAGTAACGCCAAGCTTATGCGTGAAACTTTTGAATCACTTGGTTCAACGTATATCAAACTGGGACAATTTATTGCCAGTACACCATCACTTTTCCCACGTGAATACGTCGAAGAATTTCAGGGCTGTTTAGATCAAACACCAAGCTTGCATTTTAGTTATGTTCAAGGGGTTTTAGCATCTGAATTTGCAGGACGTGATTTAGGCGAAATTTTTGCATCGATTGATGAAACACCTTTGGCTTCAGCATCTATTGCTCAAGTACATGCGGCGAAACTGGTCACGGGTGAAGATGTGGTCATTAAAGTGCAAAAACCAGGTGTTGAAACCATTCTTTATACCGATTTAAGCGTTTTGCATTGGGCAACCAAAATTTTAGAAAAAGCTGTACCTAAAGTGAAGTTTGCATCTTTGGCTGATATTGTTGAAGAAATTAAAACCCGTATGGTGCGTGAAGTTGATTTTATTGAAGAAGCTCAAAATTTAGATGACTTCGTCAATTATTTGCATCTTACCCAAAATACCCAAGCTACTGCACCGAAGGTCTATCATCATTTTTCAACCCGTCGTGTCTTAACGATGGAACGTTTTTATGGCGTACCTTTAACAGATTTCGATGTAGTGAAAAAAGTCGCTAAAGATCCATCACAAGTGCTGATTACTGCCATGAATACATGGTTTGGTAGTTTAATGGTATGTAAAAGTTTCCATGCAGATTTACATGCAGGAAACTTGATGCTACTTGAAGATGGACGCATTGGTTTCATCGATTTTGGTATTGTCGGCCAGTTGAATCCTGAAGTCTGGCAGGCGAGTCTTGCCTTTATGGACGCATTACAAAAAACCGATTATGCCGCTATGGCAGACAACATGTTGAAAATGGGTATGACGGATAAGAAAGTCGATACTCAAGTTCTGGCTCAAGATTTAGAGCGCTTATTTAGCGGTGTGTTGATGTCAGATCCACAACAAATACTCTCGACCAATCCTGCTGATTTAAACGATATTATGATGGATATTGTGGGTGTTGGTGAGCGTCACGGTATTCGATTCCCACGTGATTTTGCTTTATTATTTAAGCAGATGCTGTATTTCGATCGTTTTATGCGTATTTTGGCGCCATATACCGATATTTATGCAGATCAACGCTTACAAATGCTTCAGCCTTTTGATGTCACTACAACATTAAAAAGTTAATCATCTATAGCGTATTTACAACAAAGAATATTAAATCCTCTTAAAAAAGGGGATTTAAAGTTCCTGCTTTTCATTCAGAACATGCTGGAACAGATCATATTATTCAATTTAAGGTTTAGTTATGGATGCCATCATTATTGAAGGCTTAAAAGTTGAGACAGTGGTGGGTTGTTTCAATTGGGAACGTCAGATTGTTCAACCGCTGATGTTGGATTTGACGATTCAAACGGATTTAGAGCAAGCTTCAAATTCTGATGCTTTGGCAGATACCTTAAATTATGCTGAAATTTGCGAAATTTCAGCCAAAGTCATTCAAGAAGCTCAGCCTGAATTGATCGAACATGCAGCAAAGCTTGTGATCAATGCACTTTTTACTACCTTTGCAGCGATTGAATCTATTATGATTACCATTCGTAAGCCTGCCATTATCGCGCAAGCAAATTCAGTAGGAATTCGTCTTGAACGACACCGTAAAGATTTTCGCCCTAGCACTGGCGAGTAATCAATCTCCAGAACAGCATTTTAAAACATCATTTCATCAGATTGCTGAGTGGGGAGATGTTGTGTTTTCCCCAATCTACGTGATTCCATGTAGAGATGGTGTGGGTGCAGATTACTGGAATGCATGTTGTTTACTCAAAAGCACGCTGTCTGAGCAAGAAATTATGTGCCGTCTAAAGCAGATGGAAAATGTATCTGGTCGTGTGCGTCCATCTCATCACATCTCGTTAGATATCGATTTAATTGCTTGGGGCAGTGATTTAGATCAAATGCAGTTTAATCCGAAAAAACTCCCATTGGCGTTGGATGTGAAGATTCCAATGTGGGATCTTTGGCAAAATGAGTTATTTCAACATGCACCACATTCATTTCCAAAAGTCATTTTTAAAAGTATTTGCATCTAATACCCATAGGTAAGAACAAGCGATATGAATGTGAATATAAAAAGCTCATAAAAATAGCCTAAGCATTATTTTGATTATAAAAACTTAAAGCAATTGACTCAATTTTTAAACAAATTTGAACTTAAGCCATAATAAGTCTCAAAAAGGAATCTATATTGATAAGACAGATTGAGCTAATTGAATGCAGAAATAGATTCAGTTTTTAGCTTGAGTCACGATCCGTCAATCACGTGGACGTTCAATATGAAAAATAATCAAAATATCCCAGTCCGTCTGATGTTAGAACATTTTGATATGTATAAAACATTGGCTCAAGTTGCTGTTCAAACCGCTAAACTTAAAATATTCAAAACACCACAATCTGAGCAACACTCACCGGATTGGAAAGATATTCCTGCAGTAGACAAAGTGATTGCTGCACCCAAAAATGATTTGGTCGATGCTTATATTCACTGGAGTGGTGCATCGATTGAAAAATACCTTACGACCTTACCTGCACATATGGTTTCACAATGGGGATTATCCATTGCATCAGATTTGGTTCTACAAAGTGTTTATCCGCTTGCCAATGTGATCAATCAAGGCTTAAGTCTACATATTTATGGCGAATTACCGCGTGATACACCTTTAAAAATACATGCCAATATAGAATCGATTCAAGAAATAGAAGGAATTGCACGTATTGCGGTGAAAATCACCACGGGCACTGAAAAACAGCCTCACTTAGTAGATACCATTGTTCATATGGCCTTCTTATTACCAAATTTTAAAAAGTCAAAATCAAATAAATCTATACAAACGCTTGAATGGAAAACGGTGGGGCATTGGCGGGCAAGTGCACACGATGGATTAAAGTTTGCAATGTTAACAGGTGACTTTAATCCGATTCACTGGATTAAACTGGTTGGGATGTTATCACCTTTTAAAAATAAGGTACTGCATGGTTTTGGGATGTTGGTTCGAAGCTATGAATGTCTACCCGATGAAATAAAATATTTAGATGTCAGATTTACCAAGCCTGTGACCTTACCTTCAGCAGAATTAAGTGTACAAATTGCATCACAAGACAATCAGGTACAGTTCAGATTACTGGGGGCTCAAGATCAAGTTCACATGATCGGACATTATGAATGAGACGAATAAATATGCGGGTTAACTATATTTAAAATTAAGTATAATAAAGATGTAAAACAATGATTTATGCCAATGACTATGTTTTGATCTTGTTAATTTTGAAACGATTATATTTCATTTTATAAAATAGCCTTTAAAATATTAGGCTGACTTTTGTAATACGATTAAAATATGAAAAATTTAATGAGAATAATACCGTTGTTTGCTATGGTGATGATCAGTGGATGTGCGACTTTGTCTCCACAAGAGTGCCAAACAGCAAATTGGAAACAGATTGGTGAAAAAGATGGTCAAGCGGGACGTCCAAACCGTTTGGCTCAACATTATAAAGCCTGTTCAAAAGTGAATATTGTGCCCAACCAGAGTTTGTATGAGTCGGGATATCGTCAAGGACAAAAATATTATTGTCAGCCCCATGTGATTTATGAGTATGCGTTGAAAGGTTCAGGAGGATATCGCGTTTGCCCAGTCGATCAGCAAGCAGATTTACGCCCTTTTTACGATATTCCAAATGATTATTATCAAGCCAAAAATAAACGTGATTCTGTGTTAAAAGAATTGGATAAATATCAAGATTATTTGCTTGATAAAAAACTGACTCAAGAAAAACGCAATTTCTACATCAATAAAATTCGTGAGTTGAAATCTGAAAAATCACGTGTTGAAGATGATTATGATGATGCATTACGACGTCTTAATCGTTTTGAGCGTCAAAATAATCTCTGATTAAAAAATCAATGTGCAAAAAAAAGTGGCTACGCGCCACTTTTTTATTGTTATGAGTATTGTAATCAATCAGATGTAATAACTGGTTTTGGTCATTAATTTCGAAATCGCCGTCATGGTAATTTTGACTGGAACAGGCAAATCGACACCACCTGCATTGAGTGCTGTATCACGATGATGTAATTCATCTTCGTTCATCTGTACCAGAATTTTACGTGAACGTTCATCTTGTGAAGGCAACTGACTAATGTGATGCTGTAAATGCATGCTGACTTGACGTTCAGTTTCAGCCACAAAGCCTAAACTGTATTTATCTCCCGCAATACCTGCAATTGCACCCATACCAAAGGACAGACCATACCAAACAGGATTCAGTAGACTGGTATGACTATCGAGCTCTTTTAATCGATCTTCACACCATGCTAAATGATCTTGTTCTTCAATGGCTGCAAATTCCATTTCTTGGCGCACATGAGGGAGCTTAGCAGTTAAGGCTTGCCCATGATAAAGCGCTTGAGCACACACTTCGCCACTATGATTGACACGCATTAAACCTGCGACGTGACGTGCTTCGCTCACAGCCAATTGTGTTTCAGCATCCTTGCCTGGGTTATTTCGTTGAGCAGATGTCGTTCCAGGTACAAGGCTTCGCAATGCTTGATCAAAAGAATGGATAAATTTGTCTAGACCCGTATATTGACGCATATTATTCGTTCTCCAAAGCGATCTTTTCTGTTTTGAGCATAGGCTTAAGACGCATGAGCAACCAAATTGAGAAGATAGCGCTCAGAATTGCGGTCATGCTAAACAATATTTTGATATCAATTTTCAGTACACTCAGTACTAAGATTGAAAATATTGCTGAGGATACCATGAATACAGCATTTAAAATGTTATTGGCTGCGACCACTCGCGCACGATGTGAACGAGGGGAGTAAGCCTGCATCATGGCATATAAGGGAACAATATAAAAACCGCCACTAATCCCGAGTAAAGTCACCGCAATCATGACATGGTAATAGCTTGCGCCCAGTGTAAACATGTCCACAATGCCAATAAAGTCGCCAGTACGTTCAGGAACAAATGCTAAACTTGCTGCTAAGTAAAAGGCAAACAGGGTTAGGCCTATTGCACCAATGGGCACCATCTTAATATTGACTTCTGCACCACCAATTTTACGGCAAAGTAATGAACCGACACCAATACCAACAGAGAAGAAAGTTAAAAGTAAACTCACAACATTTTCAGACGCATGCAGGTTTTGCTGTGTGAGTTGTGGAATTTGGGTCAAATAGGTTGCACCATAGAACCAATACCAAGAGTTGCCCAATAGAATCAGAAAAATAAGCGGTAAACTTTTAGCGTATTTCAAGGTTTGAAAACTGGTACGAAAGAAATTCCAATCGACTTGCAAATCTGGAGCCGCAACTTTTTGTTTTAAAATAAATCGACTGCAAATATAGCCAATCAATGCGATCGCCACTACTGTCAAACTAATCCACAGTAAATTGCCGTGCGAGTTGGAAATGACGGTTCCACCCAAGATCATCCCAAGCAATATCGCAATAGATGTACCAGATTGAAATAAGGCATTGCCGGACATCAATTCATTAGGCTTTAAAATTTCTGGCAAAATGGCGTATTTAATGGGGCCAAAGAAGGTACTGTGAACACCCATTAAAAATAAGGCAAATAAAAGTAACCACAAATGACCCAATAAAAAACCTGCTGTACCAATCAGCATAATCACAATTTCGAGTATTTTAATTTTACGGATCAGAGAAGAACGTTCATATTTATCAGCAATTTGACCTGCTGTGGCAGAAAAAATAAAATAGGGCAAAATGAACAATAAAGCTGCAAGATTGTTCAGAGTACTTACACTGCCTGCTTGTTGTTGGATTAAGCCATAAGTGATGACCAATAATAACGATTGTTTAAAGACATTATCATTCAAAGCACCGAAAAACTGGGTGAGGAACATCGGTAAAAAGCGACGTGATCCTAATATTTGCTCATTTTTTTCCATCTTCTTCCGACTTCATGAATTTGTATTAAGAAATGTGAGGATTGCGTACCAAGTCCTTAAAATCATGTATCATGTTTTGGTCCTGAGGTCGGATGAAAATATTTTTAATTCAAAATGAAGGATCATATTGAAATGATATTTTCTATTGAAAACATAATATGTTTTAGAGCGTGGTATGCCTGCAAAAATTAAATTTAAGAAATCAATGCTTGCTCATTGTATACATCATATATTTAACACGAATGATATCAATAAATTGTTGTGTGCTAGTGTTTTTTTGAGTGTATTTGCTACACCTTCACTCTATGCAGCAGAAAATGTAGAAAATGAAGTCACACTTACTCCTAGTAATGCTCCAGTTGCAACAGAAGAAAATAAAGAAGCATTGGTAAAAGCTGCACAACAACAAGGCTTACCAGACAATAAAATTGATCAAATTGATGAAAAAGTTCAATCGCTACAAAATGGCACGCATGTTGATAGCTTAAAAATGCTTCAACAACAAGAGCGTAATGTCGGTTTGGGTAATGAATTTAAACCCATTCAATTTGATGAATTAGAAAATTTACCTGAAACGGCAGTCGATCCAAATTTAGCTGCTCAGATTAATCAAGAAGCAGAACAAGCCAAAGCTGAGGCTGAAGCATTTCGTGCAGGTATATCTCAAGCAGCAGAAGTAGCAGTCAGTGATGCAAATCAAACAGAACTCACCGCAATTTCACAGGCACCAGTCAATATTGATCAGCTAATCCAAGAGATTCAAGCTGATAATAAGGTCTCTGCAACTGCACAAGACGCAAATATTGATGATTCAGAAATTGGCGAAGTTAAAGAAGATAAAGATAAGAATTTCTTTCAAAGACTCATAGGTAAGTTAAATCCACGAAAAGCGAATGGAGTTCAAATTCCACGTATTTCAGTGAGTGTAACGGGTGGTTCAGAACTATTAAATGCCAATATTAAAGCAAAACTGTCTAGCTTCCCTGAGGAGTCTTTTAAGGCAGATCCGCAAGCAGCAATTCCTCAATTAAGAACGTTGGCCAATCAGGCAGCCCAAGCTGTGGGATATTATGAGGCCGAATTCAAATTTAATGTGAATGGAGACTCTGGCGTCAAAGTGACAGTAACACCCAACAGTCCAGTGCTGATTCGTGAACAAAATATTGACTTTACAGGTGCTGGATCAAAATTAGCACAGTTTCAAGTGATTAAGGTTCTTCCTGACCAAGAACCGGGGGATATTTTTAATCACGGTAGTTATGAACAAACCAAAGCTAAAATAAGTGATGCGGCGACCAATAACGGATTCTTTGATGGTTATTGGCGTATGCACGATGTTATGGTCGCTCGCCCCGATAACAAAGCAGATATCAATTTAAAATATGAAACTGGCTCACGTTATAAAATGGGTGATGTCGAATTTCGTATGAGTGATCCTAAGAAAAAATTGCCTATACGTGAAGAAATTCTTAGAACACTTGCACCTTGGAAAGAAGGTGCTGATTACACTGGTTGGCGTGTGAATGTGTTGGCAAGTAATCTGACCAATACCCGTTATTTTAACTACACCATGGTCGATGCTATAAAACCTGATCCAATAGATAAACCTTTAGAGTTACCACCAGATTTACAGGCTTTGGTCGATGATCAAAATATCTCTGAATCGTTACTCACACAAAATAAAGAAAAGAAAAAACTTGCACCTGAAACAGAACAAGGTAAACAGGTTGCTGCAGATGAAAATCAATTTGCAGGCGTTAATGACCAGGAATTGGACCAGAGTGCTCGAGAAGCTCAAGCGCTTCAAAAGCAGAAACAAACAGAGACTGAGAGTTTACAAGACAAAGCCCGAGCTGATAAAAAAATCCCAGTGATTGTGACTTTAAATGCTGATCGATTAAATAGCTTAGAGGCGGGTATCGGTTATGGAACAGATACGGGTGTTCGATTACGTAGTCAGTATCGTCGTGCCATAGTCAATGATCGTGGTCATTCCTTTGACGCCAACTTAGAGTTATCACAAATTCGTCAATCGATTGATACCCGTTATAACATTCCCTATAAACATCCTTTGAATGATTATTTTGGCTTGGTTGCAGGTTATGAACGAGAAAGCCGTGACACACTGGGGAACGGTTTAGATTTAGTCGTAGAATCGGCTGTTTTGGGGGCTGACCGCATTATTAAAGGTGCACGTAAAGATTGGCAACATATTTTGGGTGTACGTTATCGTTTAGACCGTGTATCGGTCGATGGCGATTTGGATGCGCCAATTGATATTGATGATATTCCTGATGCATTTCTTGCACCTGGTGCGAGTACAAAACAGCAGTCACTTTTATTGGGTTATGAAGCCACCAAAACTATCAGTGATAACCGTGTCAATCCAACACGTGGCTTTAAACAAAACTATAAAATTCAGGCAGGCAGTAAAAGTCTGTTATCTGATGCAGATATGGTGATTGCCAATGCGAATTGGAAGTTTTTATATTCTCTGGGTGAAAATAATGACCACCAATTTGTAGGTGGTTTAAATGCAGGCTATATTTTTACCAATGAATTTGAGAAAGTTCCATACAATTTACGCTTCTTTGCCGGTGGTGACCAAAGCTTACGTGGCTTTGATTATAAGAGTTTATCTCCTGAAGATTCAGGATTTAAAATTGGTGGTCAAGCATTGGCAGTGGGAACTTTGGAATACAATTATCAATTCAAAGAAGGTTGGAGAGCCGCCGTTTTTGGGGATTATGGAAATGCATTTGATAAAAGTTTTTCCAATCCAGCAGAATATAGCTTAGGTTTGGGTATACGTTGGACTTCACCAATTGGACCTATACGCTTAGATGTAGCGGCTGGTCTTTCTGATCCTGATCGTCCTATACGCATGCATTTCTTTATTGGTTCACAGTTATAATTTGATATTTATTGTGATTTCATGAAAAAAATAAGTTTTAATTTGGAATATTTATGTCGGATGAAGTAGAACCTTTAAAAGATCAAGACACACCAGAACAAATGCAAAAGCAGAGACGGTGGCTACGGAGTATTTTACTGTGGCTACTGATGCTTATTGTATTGTTTGTTGCAGCATTAGCGGTGATGTTTTCAACGGATAAAGGTAGTAAATTTCTACTTGATCGTGCATTATCAGCGCAGCAAATTATTAAATATGAATATGAAGCAGGTAATTTACTGCAAGGGATTATTCTCAAAAATGTGCTGGTGAGCTTAAAAACAGTCGATGTCAAAATTGATCGTGCCGATGTGTCTTTGGGGTGGCGCGCGATTTTTGACAAAGAAGTCCATTTAAGTCATGCCGATGTGAAAAATTTAAGAATTATCAATAAATCTCCTCCAAGTAATGAACCTTTTAAATTCAGCACGATTAAATTGCCTTTTATACTGCGGGTCGATAAGGCTGAAGTAGATCATCTTGTTATTCAAACTTCGACTACACAAGTCAATTTTGATGATGTCGCTTTAAAAAATGGGTTGTGGTCAGGTACAGAATTGACCTTTGAAGATACCAAATTAGACATGGGCTATTTGTCTGTCAGAGATGCCAAAGGGCGAATGGATTTTGAAGGAAAATATCCGCTCAATGCGACAGGTATTGTCAATTTACCATCATTAGAAAGTTTAAATATTAAAGATATCTATTTAGATGCACGGGGATCACTGGATACGATCAAAGCAGGTGTAGCGACAAATACACCAGATTTGTTGACAGGTTGGGTAGTGGTTCATCCTGTACGTGATCGAGTGCCGATGAAAGGTGCTTTAAATTTTAAAGATTACCATTGGCCCTTACTTGTTGATCAAGCGTTATTGTCAAAAAAAGGGATTGCTAAATTCCAAGGAGATATTGACCGTTTAAATCTAGATATCAATACGGATATTAGTGGTAAAAATATTCCAGAAGGTCAATACACGGCATTGGCGCATACAGATTTAGTCAATCAACTGGATATCTCTAATCTCAATGGTCAGCTCATGAAAGGTGCGGTCAACGTGTCCGGTGTGGTGAGCTGGCAAGATTTTGTACATTGGGATTTAAAAGGACGTTTAGATAAAATTAGTCCAGAAGACAAAGTTATTCCACAAGCGATACGTGATTTTCTACCGCCAAGTTTAGATGGCAATATTGCCTCAACAGGTGACCTCAAAACAGGTATGACGGTCAATGGATCACTTGATTTTGACAAATATGAAACATGGAATGTCACCCTCAATCAGGCAGAGCAAAAAACTAAAAAACCTGAACCGATGTTGCTTGATGTGTCATGGAAAAATATCGACC
This sequence comes from Acinetobacter shaoyimingii, assembly GCF_011578045.1. NCBI lineage: Bacteria > Pseudomonadati > Pseudomonadota > Gammaproteobacteria > Moraxellales > Moraxellaceae > Acinetobacter > Acinetobacter shaoyimingii. Next base: position 2,171,473 of record NZ_CP049801.1, on the reverse strand, counting down.
GTGCAATGCCATATATCGGTTGGTTAAGTAGTGATCAAGGTGAGGCGAAATTAACCCTGATTGAAAATCAGCAAGATATCCAAGTGGCAACTCAAGTTAAGCAAAATGAAAAAGGCTATTTACCTGAAGGTCATTATGAGGCAAAGCTTGATTTAAAAGGCAATATCTTAAATGTTCCAGCTTTCCAATATCGTGCGGCTAAAGGTGGATTAAATGGCAGTGCAGTGGTTGAGCTTCCTGATGAAAAGCGACAATTGAAATGGAATGCGTTGCTCAATGCCCAAGATTTCAATCCGCAGTCTATTACCGCATCAGCACCAATTAATTTGCTCAATGGTCAAGTCAAAGCCAATGGTTATGCCTTGCCGAATCAGCAAATTGTGGTCTTGGATTCAATTAATTTAACAGGTCGTCTGGCCAATCAAGCAAAATCTGAAACTGTAAAACTTACAGGACGAAGCACAGCAGCGCTTTTATTCCATGATGAAAAGTCTGGTGGTGCGTTTAAAAGCTTTGGTGTGAATTATGATGGGCATTTACAAGCCAGCCAATTACCTCAAGGGGACGGAGTGCTGAAACTGCGTGTTTCAGGTACACCAGAGCTGATTAATATTAGTGAACTTGAGCACAACGGTATTGCAGGACGAATTTCTGCTCGTGGTTTGTTGAATTTAAGCCAAGGTATTGGTTGGGATATCAATGCTTCATTGGTACGCTTTAAACCTCAATATTTTGTTGCCAATGTGAATGGTGAGCTTTCGGGTAATTTACAAAGCAAAGGCTTGTGGTCAGATCAAATTAAACGAATTAATGTCAGTCGATTAAACTTGGCAGGTGTGATCAATAAAAAGCCTTTACGTGCACAAGGAAATCTGGCTGTACTGATCAATAATGATCAGAAAGGTTTCTTACCACAACAATTTGAAGCCAATAATCTTTTCGTTTCCTTTGCTCAGAACCAATTGCAAGCAACGGGGAATGCTCAAAATTTACGTTTAAAAATTAATGCACCAGCACTTTATGAGATTTATCCTGGACTTCGTGGTAAGGCGCAAGGTTATATTAATGTGCAATCGCGTCCAAGGTTAAGTGCGACAGCAAATTTGAATGTGTACAATTTTGGTTTTAACAATACATTCAGTATTAAAAAATTAAGTTTACAAGGCGAGTTACCCACTTCTGACACTGTGACATCGAAAATGACTGCCAGTATGGATAGCTTACGCAGTGGCGGTCGTGAGATCCAATTCGGTGAATTGTCAATTTCAGGGACTCGTAAAGCACATATCTTGTACTTACGTGGTTGGAATTATTATTCAAAATTCTATGTTCAGCTGGCTGGTGGTTTTAATGCAAAAAATGATTGGGTTGGTCAGATTCAACATGGTTTGTTTGACTCCGTGCGTGCCAAACTGACACAGGCACAAAATGCACCAGTCATTTTTAATCGTCAAAAATCTGAAGTTTATGTAGGGCAACATTGCTGGTCGAGTAAACAAAGTAAAATTTGTTTTGATCAGCCGATTCGTGCGAGTAAAACTCACGGCAACATCTCATTTTTAACTCAAAATTTAGATTTGGGTGATTTCCAAGCCTTTATGCCAGAAGGTTTTGCAATTACAGGTAAGCTTAATGGGTATGCAAAAGCCTCTTGGGCAAATGGAACCAAACCGAAGTTAGATGCACGATTAGTCACACGTTCAGGAAAATTAGGGATCTCGGCTGAAAATCCTGATGATGTCGGCTCTACCATGGATTATGAAGAAGTCAGCCTGATTGCAAAAAGTGTTCAGGAAGGATTGCTTATGCGTCTGGATCTTAAAGCGCCGAATATTGGTACAGGTTATGCCAATGTGGTGATCGATCCATACTCAGATGCTAAACCTATGCGTGGCGAAGTTGCCTTCGATAAAGTTCAGTTGAAAATTTTAAAACCATTTATTGCAGATTTACGTTCGATTGATGGTGTATTGTCTGTGGCCGGTAAAGTCGGTGGCACATTGAATAAACCTTCCTTCAACGGTAATTTAAGACTTAGAAATGGTTCAGTGAGCATGATTTCATTGCCTGTAAACTTAACCAATATTGAACTGTATTCTGCCATCAATAATGACTCTGGAACCATTGATGGCGCATTTAATAGCGGTGCAGGTGTAGGTAAACTCAAAGGTAAATTTGAGTGGAAAGATGAACCGCATATTTTCCTTGATTTAAAAGGTGATAACTTACGTATACGCCAAACACCGCTCATTGATGCCAAATTAAAAATCGTCGATAAAAACGATGAAGGCATTACACTCGATGTATGGCCGAATAGTAAAAAACTTACCGTCAAAGGTGCAATTGAAGTTCCAGAAGCGCTGATTTCAATGCCAGAATCAACAGCTGCAGTTGTACCGCTTTCAGCCGATGTACGTGTGGTTCGTGCGGGTGATGATCAATTGGCACTGCTTAAGGCAGCGCAACCTTGGGATATCCGTGCCGATGTCGATGTAAGACTCGGAACCAAAGTAATCTTCCAAGGCTTTAACAGTAAAATTAACTTGCTTGGACGTGTTTATTTAACGCAACGTGGTAGAGAAACGGCAATGCGTGCTAACGGTATTATTGGTGTAGCACAGCGTGTGAAAATTGAAGCATATGGGCAATCTTTAGATTTAAATCGCGCGATTGCTCGTTTTAACGGTGCATTGTCCAATCCTACTTTGGATGTCGATGCCAATAAGTCCATTTCGGGTTCAATCGTTGGTGTTCGAGTTACGGGTACTGCAAATAATCCAAATATTGATGTTTATAACGATGCAGGACTATCAAAACAAGAAGCGATGAATGCTTTGGTGAGTGGTCGTATTAATGAAGGTTCAAGTGGTTTAAGCAACGAACAAGGCTTTAAATCTGACGTAAACAATACCATTGCAGCAGCAGGGATCAGTTTGGGCTTAGGTGGAACACGTGCCTTTACCAATCAGATTGGTCAAAGCTTTGGTCTAAGCGGTTTGGCTTTGGATGCGCAAGGAACAGGTGATGACACTCAAGTCAGTGTAACGGGTTATATTACACCAGACTTGTTCTTACGTTACGGTGTGGGAGTATTCACACCCGTCAATAAACTGACTTTGCGTTATCAGATGAATAAACGGTTGTATTTAGAGGCGAGTCAATCTTTGGAAAAAGCGATTGACGTGTTCTATAACTGGAAATTCTAATTTATGTCATTACAGAGGAGGGCACTTTAAGTGCTCTTTTCTGTTTTGATTGATAAAAAAATGATTTTCTAGAACAAAATCTTAAGCTGAATTGGGTGCCGTGAATATATAAATAAATCTGCTATTCAATGTGATTTTCAGTATCATATTGGGCAGCAGGAGAAGTGTAATGAAAAAGTTAGTTATTCTAAGTGCAGTGTTGATGATGGCAGGTTGTGCTGAAAAGAAACCATTAACCCCTGAAGAGCAGTGGCATGGTTACTGTACCAGTATTGGTAATGCAGCACGTTCAATCATGTTAGATCGTCAAAATGCGATCACGAAAGAAGCGGCCATTGAGCATGCTTCAAAACTGACCGATGCAACGACCAAAGGCTTTGTAGATAAAATTATTGAGCGAGTATATGCCTACCCGCAAGATCAATTAAATACAGATCGCGAAGCATTACAATTGAAGTTTAAACAGGAAACCACTGATGAATGTTTAAATACTCCTCATGATCCTAAAAAGATGCCAGATTACAAACCGTTCTAAGGAGCGGTTTTTTTATGCTCAAATCTGCTGTTATTCAATATCTGCTGAAATTTAAAAAATGGGTTAAGAATGAATAAAACGGAAAAAACGATTTAAAACCAAGGCATATTCAAAAAACTATCTGGATTGAGTTTCGTTATATTAAATATCTATAGCAAAAAAAACGAAAAGCATATATAAATATTGAATATAACAATAATGATGAAAAGGAGCAGAATGATGGAAGTTGTCGCTTATATGCATAATTCAGACTTGTTATTACAAGATGAACATCGCGTTGCAATCATCAATGGTAGCCATTACGTGCTCAGTTTGGGTGATCGGGTCTTGATTAAAGAAGTGATTGATGAAAAAGCCAAGATTTATCAAGTTCACATCAGTTTTGCTTGTACAGACCATAGTATGATGCATGAAGATGAAATTCAGATCCGTTTTGAAGGCACTCGTGAATCGCTAGATGAGTATTTAACAAAAACCACAGTACACTAAGGTGGTATATTCATTTTTTTAAAAAAAGAGCAACATGATGTTGCTTTTTTTGTATCAATTTAAGACCAAATTTACACTTCAAAATCAAATGATCGGTTCACAGGCTAAACTGATCAATTTGCAGTGATTTGAACACATCTTGGATGTATTGATTGAACAATCTAAGTCAATAAATTTGCTTAATATTTGTGTGAAAATCGTGAATTATAGATACATTTATTTATTAAATAATGGTCATCACGAAGAAACACTGTAGTTGCATTAACTTTTGCTCAGAACTTTAGTAAAATTTAGCAGTCCATATTATTTGTGAAGCTTTGTTATAAGCAGGAATTCATAAATAATTTTTTAAAAAAGAGGAATTACACCGTGCTAGAAGCTTACCGCCAACACGTTGAAGAACGTGCCGCACTCGGAGTCCCACCGAAGCCACTTGATGATGTTCAAACAGCTGCACTCGTTGAATTATTAAAAAATCCACCAGCAGGCGAAGAAGCATTCTTAGTTGATTTGCTTGAAAACCGTGTACCTGCAGGTGTTGACCAGGCTGCATATGTAAAAGCTGCTTTCTTAGCTGCATTGGCAAAAGGCGAAGCGACTTCACCATTAGTTTCTAAAGAACGTGCGGTTTACTTACTAGGTACTATGCTTGGTGGTTATAACGTTGCTCCTTTAGTTGAACTTCTTGACAACGCAGAGCTTGCTGAACTCGCTGCTGAAGCATTGAAAAAGACTTTACTTGTATTTGATGCGTTCCATGACGTTGCTGATAAAGCAAAATCTGGTAACAAAAACGCTCAAGCAGTTCTTCAATCTTGGGCTGATGCTGAATGGTTTACAAGCCGTCCAGATGTTCCATCTGAAATCAAATTGACTGTTTTCAAAGTTACTGGCGAAACAAATACAGATGACTTGTCTCCAGCTCAAGACGCTTGGAGCCGTCCAGATATTCCATTGCACGCAAATGCAATGCTTAAAAACGAACGTGATGGTATCAACCCTGAAAAACCAGGTGAAGTTGGTCCATTAAGCCAAATTAAAGCATTAGTTGCGAAAGGCAACCAAGTTGCTTACGTAGGTGACGTTGTTGGTACAGGTTCATCTCGTAAATCTGCAACGAACTCTGTTCTTTGGTTCTTTGGTGATGAGATTGCTCACATCCCGAACAAAAAAGACGGTGGTTATTGCTTAGGTTCTAAAATTGCGCCAATTTTCTTCAACACAATGGAAGATGCGGGTGCTTTACCTATCGAGATTGACGTTGCAAACATGAACATGGGCGACGAAATCGTTCTTAAGATTGATCATGCTGCTGCGAAAGTTTCTGCGTCTAAAGACGGTGCTGTAATTGCTGAAGCTGACCTTAAAACTCCAGTTCTTCTAGATGAAGTTCGTGCGGGTGGTCGTATCAACTTAATCGTTGGTCGTGGTTTAACGACTAAAGCGCGTGAAGAATTAGGTCTTGCACCTTCTACATTGTTCCGTACTCCAGTTCAGCCTGCTGCAACGGGTAAAGGCTTCACTCAAGCACAGAAAATGGTTGGTCGCGCTTGTGGTCTTCCTGAAGGTCAAGGTGTTCTTCCTGGGACTTACTGCGAACCTAAGATGACGACTGTTGGTTCTCAAGATACAACAGGTCCAATGACTCGTGATGAATTGAAAGACTTGGCTTGCCTAGGCTTCTCTGCTGACCTTGTTATGCAATCATTCTGTCATACAGCTGCGTATCCAAAACCAGTTGACGTTCAAATGCAACACACGCTTCCTGATTTCATCATGAACCGTGGTGGTGTGTCTTTACGCCCAGGTGACGGTATTATTCACTCTTGGTTAAACCGTATGCTTCTTCCAGATACTGTTGGTACTGGTGGTGACTCACATACTCGTTTCCCAATTGGTATTTCTTTCCCAGCGGGTTCTGGTCTTGTAGCGTTCGCTGCAGCAACTGGTGTTATGCCACTGGATATGCCTGAATCTGTACTTGTTAAGTTCAAAGGTAAAATGCAACCTGGTATCACGCTTCGTGACCTTGTACATGCAATTCCTTACGTTGCGATTCAGCAAGGTGACTTAACTGTAGAGAAGAAAGGTAAGAAAAACATCTTCTCTGGTCGTATTTTAGAAATCGACTTAACAGAAATGGAAACTGACTTAACGGTTGAGCAAGCATTCGAATTGTCTGATGCATCTGCTGAACGTTCAGCTGCTGGTTGTTCGATCACACTTTCTGAAGAGAAAGTTGCTGAATACCTTCGTTCAAACATCACTATGCTTAAGTGGATGATTTCTGAAGGTTATGGCGATGCGCGTACAATGGCTCGTCGTGTTGAGAACATGGAAAAATGGTTGGCTAACCCAAGCTTAATCAAAGCGGATCCAGATGCTGAATACACTAAAGTGTATGAAATCGATCTTGCTACAATCACTGAACCTGTTCTTTGCTGTCCAAACGATCCAGATGACGCGAAATTGTTATCTGACGTTCAAGGCGTGAAAATTGACGAAGTATTCGTTGGTTCATGTATGACAAACATCGGTCACTTCCGTGCAACTGGTAAGTTGTTAGAGAAAGTTCCTGGTGGCGTATTGTCAACTCGTTTGTGGATTGCTCCACCAACACGTATGGATGAACGTCAATTGATGGAAGAAGGTTTCTATAACATCTATGGTAAAGCTGGCGCGCGTACTGAAATGCCAGGTTGTTCATTGTGTATGGGTAACCAAGCACGTGTAGCGCCGAACACAACGTGTGTATCGACTTCTACTCGTAACTTCCCGAACCGTCTAGGTCAAGGTGCGAACGTTTACTTAGCGTCTGCTGAACTTGCTTCTGTTGCTGCTGTATTGGGTAAATTACCTTCTCCAGAAGAATATCAACAGTATGCAGCTCAAATCGACAGCATGTCTGGTGATATTTACCAATACATGAACTTCGATAAGATGGGCGACTATACTGACGCTGCTAAAGATGTTGATACCAAGAAAATTGCTGCTGCTCAATTAAGCTAATTGATTGAAAAGTTAAGTAATTTGAGTTAAATATAAGGGCTGAGAAATCAGCCCTTATTTTTTGGATAATAATAGTGAAATTAATCATATGGTTTTCAGAGATCAAACTTAGATATGGTCTCTTAATCTGCTGTTTTGCTGCAATAATTATTGCCTTGTTATTAAATTTTTTTAAACAAAGTTTACCAGAAGTTTGGTACGGTGCAGTTTCAAATACCCTAATAGCGTTAAGTGCTAGTGTAATGGTGTCATTTTTATGGAATAAAGTAATATTTGATCATACCCAGCATTATAGTAAATCTGGGATTCGAGATTATTTTGATGATTTTTCAGAAGTTCAAATAAATTTAGCTAAAAAAATTGAAACTGCAAAAAATGTTGAAATTTTTTTTATGTATGGAAGTACATTCTTAAATGCAAATAGTTCTGTAATAAAAAAGTTAATGAATAAAAAAAATAGTAAGTTAATTGTTATGCTTGCTGATAGTAATAATAAATTTTTACCTATGTATGAAGCGTATTGGAAATATGAAAGTGATAAATTTGATAAAAGTATAAATAGTACAATCGACACCTTAAAAAAATGGCATGGTGAAATCAGTGATGAAAAAAGCTGTGATTTAGAAATATACAAATACACACGGGGTTGCTTTACATATAGTTATTATAAGATAGATAATGATATTTATTTTGTGCCAAATAAGGCTGTTGCTGAAAAATCTTTTAAACCAATTACTATTCATGCTAGCAAAACGACGAATTCAAATTGCCTTTATGAAAGAATGACTAGAGAAAAAGATCATATGATCAATAGTGGTGAGTTGGTAAAGATATTTCCAGATGAGAAAGTGTAATGTATTGCGTATTAGATTTAGAAACCACTGGTATTAATCAGTTCGTTGATCAGCCGATTGAAATTGGTGCAATACTGGTAGATCAAAAATTTCAAATTGTTGATAAATTTCATTCATATATCCGAATTTCAGAAAATTTAAAATTCAGTGATTCTGCTAAAAAAACACATGGGCTTAAAGAAATATTTTTAAAAGGTAAACCAGATCAACAACAAGTTCTAGAAGACTTTTTTCGAAAATTTGGAACAAATTTTCGTTTTATAGCTTGGAATATGACATTTGATATCGGTTTTTTTAAGAAGATGTGTTTTGAAAATGGCTTTGGTGCTGAATTTGACAGAGTTAATTATAGGCATTTAGATCTACAAACAATGTTCTTTTTCTATTGTCAACAGAGGGGATTAAACGATTTAATATCATTAAATGATGCATGCAAACATTTTAATATACCGCGTAGTAATTATCATAGTGCACTTGAGGATGCAGATATTACCTATAAGGTATTTAAAAATTTAATGTTATTGAAATAATAATTTAATTTAAAAAGTTAACGTAAAATGGCAAAACAATCTCGATTCCTCTGTATTGGTGGTTTCTTAAACGGAACTCAAGTTAAAGACCAAGGTGACAGCTTTGTCTGCACTGAAAATGCTAAACAAGTCACCTATCGAAAAATGGAGATTTACCATCAAGACGAATGGGATCATGATTACTACGTCTGTGAATCTATAACGGATGAACAAGCCAAAAAATGGGTCTATGGAAAATAAGCAATAAAATTTGATAGGTCTGTAGACATAAAAAACACCCATTAAGGGTATTTTTTATTTTTGATAAATCCAATTCAAAACTGGCTGAATTTAGTGAGCATGCGTATGTGATTGAAGAGCTTTTGGAACCTCAGATCCAAATGGTCTGGATTTACAGTCTTTATCGTTAGGATCACAAATACGAACGTTCTGCATCATCCCTTGATCTTCATGATCTAAAATATGACAGTGCAAAACAAAGTCGCCAGTGAAATTTTCATATTGAGTACGAACAATTACTTCATAATCCTTAGGAACAAACAAGGTATCTTTCCAAACCCCATTTAAACCATTGAACAATGGGTCAGTACCAACCTGACGTGTGATATCATTTTTCTCAATTTTTGCATCTCCCTTTTTATATACAGATTGAATTTGGAAAGGATTCACATGAATATGAAAAGGGTGTCCTGCCAGAGTAGAAGTTAAAGTCCACTCATCTATACCATTTAAGCTTAAATAACGATTTTCATTTTGACCGTAGGGAAGAGCAGTATCTGCATTATATTTTTGATTACTAATGCCAAAACCTGCACCACCAATATTAAAATTCAGTTCCTGTTGACCAAGTTTATTCGCCTCAATGTTTTGCAAAGATTGTAGTGGTGCAAAAGCAGTGAGTAAACCTTCATCTAAATCAGCTTTGATTTTGGCTTTAGTTCTTTCATCTAAAGATTGACCATTACTTTGTCTGATTAAATCTACCTTATCTTTCAAAAACTCTTGAAGTGGTACTGGTTTTTGATATGCAGTATTTACATGAATCATTGCCAGAACTTTGTCTGGATCATTTGCAGCATTGAGTGTTTCATTGTTAATGTTCGCATTGACTTTAAATGCATTAGAAAATTGATCATTATCAATAACACAGTATTGACCATCTTGATTGAAATTTAAAATTGCATCGTAACGATAGCCAGGTTGCAATAATGTGCCATTGGTCTTTTGGATGGAATAGGTGGTTAATCCGTCTTGCGCAACGATGGCATATTCCATCGGTTTACCATTTTTTGCAGCGTTCTGACATGCAGTAATAAATTCTTGTTTTTTATCAGGATGAATTGGGCTGTCTAGCTTATAAATACGTAATCCGATAGTGTCACGAACGCCACCATGAATCATACGCCAGCGATAATAGTCCCCCTGTTTTACAAAAATTTGACCCAAGACATTACCATTGATGGAGGTATAGCGTCCTGACTTTTTCCAACCTGTAGGACTGAGTAGAGTATCAGTGAGATTATCATCGTTTATAAATTTAACATCACCTTGCAGATGCCCAATTTGATTATTCAAACATGTGGTTTTATAGGGTTCTTGGTTACCGCACACATATTGAATCTGTTGGAATACCGTCACCAGATCATTATTTTCATCTGGTGATAGTACATGCATATTGTCCGATAAAGCTTCTTTTAATCCTTTTGCTTTCCAAAGCACATCAAAATCACCAACTTGATTAAATGACTTGCCATCAAAAAAAGGGGTTCGATTTCCTTCAACAATCAATGCACCCGCCATGCCACTGGTGACTTGTAAGGCAGTTGAACCATGTAAATGCGCATGATACCAATAGGTGCCAGCAGGGTGATCTTTATTTATATGAAATTGATATTGCTGTTGTTCTTGAGGATTAATTTTTATAAAGACATTATCTGCTGCAAGACCACGATCATTGGGTTTGTTTGGATTTGGCGGAATGGTGTAGCCAGGATTTACATGTAATCCATGTGTATGTAAGTTGGTGGTATTAATACAGCCAATGGTATTATGCGCATCTCTACAAATTGGAGTTTTTTCAATTTTGCCTTGAGCATTTTTATATTCATACAAAGGCAATTGATTGATTAAGTTTACATTTAGAACAGAATCTTGCTTAACCTGAATAGTAGGTGCAACGAATTGATTCTTGAGTGGATTGTTAGGATCAATATATTGACGAAGAATTACTTTGTCGGTGAGATTGCTGCTTGGATTGTACATTTCCCCTTGTTTTTCCGTCACCTTTAAATCAATCGAAACAACATTTGACTGTGCATTACTATTCTTAAATACAGGTGGGTTTTGAATAGCGGCATAAGCTGATGAAGTGAAAAAACACAATGCATAACGGTATAACTTTTTCCATGTTCATACTCTTTGTTATAAAAATATAAAAAAATTATTTAAATATTAATGAGTTATATTCTTATAAAATACATTATGTGTAAAGTTTTAATTGCTTTAACCGCTATCACTTCTTTAATATGATCAGATCATCTAATGGCTTGTCGTATTTATAAATTGATCAATAGGATAAGGGCATGATCTGGCTATGGAATCTTGAATCAATCTATGACGTAATTTTGTGTAAGTAAAACTCAACATATAAGCGCGAGCTGTTTAAAATCTGCAACACAGAAGCTTTCTCCCAAATACAACACTTCCGCATACGACTTAAAACTTATAAAAGGCGAATAAAAATGTTGAAAATCATCATCACTTCAGGTTTTCTACTGTCACTGATCGGCTGTTCCAGTCTTCCTTCAGAACAAGAAAATATGGATACCTATTTAAAAAACCAAAGCATTCGTGAAAATACCGCCAATATGTCAGAGTTTGAAAAACAGCGATACTATTCTGAACATCATTTAGGCCCAATTCCTGCACAGCCAAATTACAAGAAAAATCGTCAATAAATTCTGCTTGGAATTTTATGCGGTCAAGATTGATTATTTAAATTTTATTTGAAATTCAAAAAATTTATAAAGTAAATTTAGAGCTATCTTTTCGATGTTTGTTTAAAAATTTAGATTTTAAATGGTTATTCGACTATTGATGTTAATTTGATAAAGCATCGGTCTGAGTTTAACTATCAAAAAACATTTATAAAAAAAGCCACATGACGTGGCTTTTTTTATATGTCGTGGATTTTATTAGTTGGCTTTAGCTACAGGAGTAGTCGCAGTCGCATCATTTGCAGCTTGACGACGAGGTGTGTAGTTCAAACCTAAAGTAGAACTGGTTTCAGTACGAATCTGATCCAGTAAAGCTGGGTTGCTACTTAAATCTTGACCATACGATTTTACAATAGCTTTTAACTTCGGATTCCATTCACCTTTTACTTTCTCTGGGAAGGCTTTTTCCATCAAGCTCAGCATGATATATGGAGAAGTCGAAGCACCAGGGGATGCACCCAATAATGCGGTTACAGAACCATCTTTAGAGGCAAAGATTTCAGTACCAAACTGTAAAGTGGCTTCTTTACCTGGAACTTTCTTAATAATCTGAACACGTTGACCACCTTGACGTGCTGTAAAGTCTTCGATTTTCGCATCAGGATAATATTTCTTTAATTCATTGAATTGATCTTGTTTAGACATCGCCACTTGGCTCATCAAGTATTTCACCAAATCTAGATTTTCTAAACCAATCGTTGCCATAGGAATGACGTTGTTTTTATTGGTCGCATCCATCAAGTCAAACTGAGATCCATTTTTTAAGAACTTGTTTGAATAAGTTGCAAATGGTCCAAATAAGACATATTTTTTCCCATCCACATAACGCGTATCAATATGTGGAACAGACATAGGAGGAGCACCCAATTCAGGACGGCCATACACTTTAGCGGTATGTTTTGATGTCACTTCTGGATTATCAGTCATTAGGAATACGCCACCAATGGGGAAGCCAGCATATTGCTTAGACTCTTCAAGACCTGTCATTTGCAATAGTTTCACTGCTGCACCACCTGCACCAATAAACACAAAACGTGTCTTGATATGGCTGGTTGCGTTGGTTTTTAAATTTTTAAAGGAAACAGTCCACGTCTTGTCGGCATTTGGGCTAATACCCGTGACTTCAGTTTGAGTTTCAAGTTTAAATTTCGGTTGTTTGTTTAAGTGACCAACCAACTGTGTGGTAATCGCACCATAGTTGACATCAGAACCGACATCCATACGTGTTGCAGCAATCTTTTGTGAAGCATCACGACCTTGCATCACTAAAGGTGCCCATTGTTTAATTTCTTCTGGGTTATCGCTATAGACCATTCCTTCAAACAACGGATTTTGGATCATGGCTGCATAACGTTTTTTCAAGAAATCAACACCATCGCCCCAGACAAAGGCAATATGAGGAACGGGATTGATAAATGTTTTAGGTTCATCTAAAACTCCATTTTTCACCGCATGTGCCCAAAACTGTTTACTCACTTCAAATTGAGAAGCTGTATCAACCGCTTTGGTGATATCCATTTTACCGTCTTTTTCAGAGGTGTAGTTCATTTCCATAAAGCCAGAATGGCCTGTTCCCGCATTGTTGAAACCTGCTGAACTTTCTTGACCGACTTGGTCTAGGCGTTCATACATGCGGATGTCCCAGTTTGGTTCTAACTCATTGAGATAAGCACCTAAAGTCGCACTCATGATTCCACCACCGATCAATACAACATCTGCAATAGGTTCATTTTGATTTGTTTTAACTGGTTTCGAGGCAATTGGTCTAAATAAGAAGATCAATCCAATAATAAATAGGATGACCAGTATGATGAGTAAATATTTTAAAAATTTTTTCATAAATATGCCTTATTCATTTAAATTGTATAATTTTTAATCAATTGTATCAGAGCTTAAACAAAAATTTTAATCATTCGACTTTTTTCAGATAAAAATTAAACAATTTAGGAGAGAAATTAATGATTCAACATGTACTTATTGGCTCAAATTTGAACCGAAATTTTTATTTAAATAATAAAAAGCCCCATGGTTAGGGGCTAGTCGTATTAGGGTCAAGCCATAATACTGTAAGAGGCTCATCTCAAACTGCATCTATTAGAACATAAATAGATCATTAAACTCAAGAAAATTCACAATTTTTATAAATTTTGTCAAATATATAAAACTTTTAACATGATCAAGATCGATTTAAATATGTCTTATTTAAAGGAGGTTGATTGATCTATATATTCTGAATTGGCTTTTCACATGTAGCTCAACTTATTTTGTAGTTTATTGTGCAGTAGTTATATATTGTGGTTATACGATTCAGCGTTAAAATATTTGAGTATGCATGCTGAGTTTAAACCTTAGACATCACATGTAAATTTTTACATTTATAGTGCTGTAACAAGTGCTTGCTCTCATGTTTAATTCACAACAACAAAAATGGACAATAACAGGAATATTGAATGAATATAGAAATTGATGCTTTTGGTACATTGGTCATAGCCGTTGTTTTTCTATTTTTGGGTCGTTATCTGGTTCAAAAAATCTCATTTTTTAAAAACTATAATATTCCAGAACCTGTGGTGGGTGGTCTGATTGCAGCGCTATGTGCCTATGCCTTATATTCATTTTTTGGAATAAGTGCAAATTTCAATGCGCAAATCCAAAATGTCCTGATGCTCATGTTTTTTACCTCTATTGGTTTAAGTGCCAGTTTTTCTAAACTCAAAGAAGGCGGTAAAAGCTTATTACTGTTTTTAGTCTGCGTTGCAACATTTGTACTTGTGCAAAATGTAGTGGGGATGAGTTTAGCGACTATGCTTGGTTTGGATCCTTTGATTGGTCTTATTGTGGGTTCAATTACACTGACTGGCGGTCATGGTACAGCAGGTGCTTGGGGGCAAATTTTAGAAACTCAGCATGGGATTCAAGGTGCTATTGTGTTGGGTATGGCCAGTGCAACCTTTGGCTTAATTATTGGGGGAGTGATTGGTGGTCCAGTGGCGAAATTTTTAATTAAACGCCATCATTTAGCTGATCAAGTCAACGATGAGGATGATGATCAACCTGCACATCAAAATTCAGCGGCATTTGAGTATCCAAGAAAAACCCGTTTAATCACTTCAAATAATGCAGTGTCGACCTTAGGGATGTTTGCATTGTGCATTTTTGTTGCCAACGGCATGACTGAATTTAGCAAAGGCCAATGGTTTGAACTGCCAACCTTTGTTTGGGCTTTGGCATGTGGTGTATTGGTCCGTAACACTTTAGAGCATGGATTGAAAGTGAATATATTCGACCGTGCCATCGATGTGTTTGGCAATGCATCTTTATCTCTGTATTTATCCATGGCGCTCTTGTCTTTGCAATTATGGCTATTGGCAGATTTAGCAGGTCCATTGGTCATTATCTTGTTGTTGCAAACAGCAACTCTAGCGTTATTTACAATTTTCGTGACTTTTAAAGTGATGGGAAGTGATTACGATGCAGCGGTTCTGTCGGCAGGTCATTGTGGCTTTGGTATGGGGGCAACACCTACAGCGATTGCCAATATTCAAGCAGTAACCAATACCTATGGGCCTTCGCATAAAGCGTTCTTGATTATTCCGCTATGTGGCGCGTTCTTTATTGATATCATTAACGCCGTGGTGATTCAAACCATTATTAAATTTTTCTAGTTGTATTTATCGATAGATTCATTGTACCGCTAAAAATAAAAAGCCTCGATCTGAATCGAGGCTTTTTTAGCTATTTAATTTTATTTTGTCACTGATTGCGCGCCAAATTTATACACAGTGGTTGCTTGGAAAGTTTGTCCTTTTTTCAACACTGTAGAAGGGAAGTTGGCTTGGTTAGGCGAATTTGGGAAATGTTCTGCTTCTAAAGCAAAAGCAGCAGTCTGACGGTAAGCTTTACCCGAAGTTCCCACGATTGAACCATCTAAGAAATTTGATGTATAGAACTGTACACCTGGTTCAGTGGTGAAGACTTGCATAAAACGACCAGATTCAGGGTCAATCGCATTCACCGCAAGTTTAGGTTCTTTTGATTTTGGATCATAAGCATCGAGTACGAAGTTATGGTCAAAACCGTGAGCAAGAATCATTTGTTTATGATTACTACGTAAATCTTGGCCAATGGCTTTCATTTGACGAAAATCAAAAGGTGTTCCAGTGACAGAAGCGAGTTCACCTGTTGGAATTGAACCTGCATCTGTTGGAGTGTATTTAGATGCTAAAATTTGCACTTGTTGCTTTTCAACAGTGCCACTGCCTTCACCGGCTAAATTAAAGTAACTGTGGTTGGTGAGGTTAATCACAGTGTCTTGGTCAGTGGTGGCTTTGTACTGAATAGACAACTCATTTTGTTCATTCAAGCTGTAAACAACAGTCGTTTTGACGTTGCCAGGGAAGCCATTTTGTCCATTTGGTGAAAGGTAAGACATTTCAACAGACGCTGTGGTATTGCCTTTTTTCTGTGGAAGAATTTTAGCTTCCCAGAAGTCTTGCGCAAAAGTAGAAGGACCACTATGAAGGGTATTATTGCCATTGTTTAATGGTAGTTGATAGGTTTGACCATTCAACATAAATTTACCATTGGCAATGCGGTTGGCATAACGACCAATCAACACACCCAAATATACGTCATTTTTGCTTGCATAGCTTTCTGCATCTGAGTAACCAAGCACGACATTGGCTGTTTGACCCTTTTGATCTGGAACATTAATTTCACGAATTGCACCGCCAATATTGATGATTTTAACGCTCATCCCATTGTTATTTTTAAAGGTGTATTCGGTTGCTTGTTGTCCTTTGGCAGTGATACCAAAAGGAGCAGCAGTGACAGTTGCTGCTGAAACGGATTGAATACTCAATGCCAATAGGGAGAGGGGCAATAGATATTTCATAATGTTGTCCATTTTGCATGGGGTTTTAAGAATGTCGTGGGAGAGATGACGCGACGGAAACATATACGCTATCTTATGCCTGTACTCTTATAAAATTAAGCTCTATGTTGTATGTTTGATTGTTTTTTATGCAAAAGCATTGCGTCAATCTTAAGTTAGAGCAATTACGATTAATTTACTGTAAATTCGAGTGAACTTGAGTAGGGTAAAAGGATTGAATATTTCTTAATTAAACATTTCATTATTTTTATGTGCTTTAAATATTTATGATAAATAAAAATTTAGTTTTACTCTTAAGCTTAGTCGGATTAACTGTGAGCCAACAGTCGGTTGCTGAGCAGTGGATTTTTGTACCTTCTAAAGAAAATGTCTGTCATATTCAGGTATTTTATGATCAAGATGCCTTGAAAAATAATCAGCTGCGTGAGAAATATGATTATGCAAAGGCTGTAGATTGTGATCCTAAAATTCGTCAGCATAAGACTTTGATTGTTGAAAATCAGCTCAATTGTCAAACTCAACAATTGCTTGAAAATGCGAAGACTTACTATTATAAAAATGGCAAAGTATCGAAAATTAACACACACAATAAATCTGCTTATTCACCGCAAGGGACATCGGCATTACTCATGAATGCTGCATGTATATCCAAATTAAAAAAATAAATAAGATATGAATTGGAGCGGATTGGATACAGATAGACTGTCAATATGTAGATTTCAACTGATCAATGGGATTTATTCAAACACTAAATGATATGACAATTATGGTTTAGACTTTGATCGATAACTGGATTGGTAATAGAAAGGACAGAAATAGAAAAACAGCAACAGAAAAACACAAACCTCTGCATATGTGAGAGGTTTTTTAATATTCATCTCATGTAAATTCGTATTTCCTTGAATGGTATTGATTAAAATTGAGCAAAAGTTCTGCTTAGAATTGAATTGAGCTTAATTCATGTTCAGTCTTGATCATGAAGTTGAATTGTTTAGTATTCTTCATTATATTTATGATATGGTGAATTTAATTCATTTTTTGTTTCAAATGCTAAGATGATCAATAGATTTTCTTAATCGCATTTGATCATGCCAAATCTTATTGTTTCTAGAATTTTAGGCTTAGATTTTACCGTGGAATTTGAAGGTCAAATTAGATCATCGAAGCTTTATATAGCTTCAATCTTAAGCAAAACCATGTCGGTTAAATTTTTGAACTTTCAAACATAAGTGTAATGCGTATTCTTACGCAACTTGTTGGAACCCATTCATGCTCGAAATACGTCATTTAAAAACACTTACTGCATTACGTGAACATGGTTCATTGGTGGCAGCTGCGAGTGATTTATGTCTTACTCCATCGGCCATTTCTCATCAGCTTAAAGAGTTGGATCATTGGTATGGGGTAGAGGTTGTGAACCGCCGTACTCGCCCTGTGAGCTTTTCTAATGTAGGACAACGCTTGTTAAAGTTAGCAGATGATGTGTTGCCACAAATTCAAATTGCACAGTCTGATATCACCCGCATTGTGCATGGTCAGACTGGGCGTATTATTTTTTCATCAGAATGCCACAGTTGTTTTGATTGGCTGATGCCGTTATTGAATCAATACCGCTCACAATACCCAGATGTTGATTTAGACTTTGCCTCTGGTTTTGAAGCCAATCCTCATGAGTTACTACAAAATAATGAGTTTGATTTACTGATTACAGCAGATCCGATCGCACTGAAAGGGATTGAATATTTCCCCATTTTTGAATATGAGTCACGCTTGGTTTTATCCAATACACATCCATTGGTTCGGGCAGAACAGATCACAATACAAGATTTAGCAGAAGAAACTTTTATCACTTATCCAGTCGATAAACATCGTCTAGATATTATGGCAAAGTTATTTCTTCCAGCGAATATTATGCCCAAGGCGATTCGGACGACAGACTTAACCCAAATGCTCATTCAATTGGTTGCCAGTGGTCGTGGTATTGCGGCTTTACCCGATTGGGTGGTACGTGAATACGAGCAAAAAGGTTGGGTTGTGTCACGTCGTTTAGACTGTGTTTCTGAACAGGGTTTACGCCGTACGCTGTATGCGGGGTATCGCAGTGAGGATAAACAGAAAAGTTATTTCGAAGGTTTTTTAAAGCAATTGGAAAAATTTTCAAGTAAACGTGAACACTATTATGCTTAATCTTTGTGATTCACATCATTTTATTTCACATTCAAAAAGTCTCTATTTTAGCCAGAGATAAGCAGTTTTATATTTCAGACTCATCAAATGGAATGTCAAAATGCTTGAGGATGAGTTTGATCTTATTCAGCTCTATATAAAACGACATTTAATTTATTGATATGGAAATGGAGTAAATTTATGATTGTTTAGCATTTCAACAATATGTTTCAAAGCAGAATGGGTTTTGCATAAATACTCAACACAATGATTAAAAAATAGAAAGTTGTTCGTCAAATTACAGCCTTTTATTAGACTTTAGTTCACATCGTCCTAAACTGTTGACTCATTTTGGCAGTGAATAATTTTGGTAAATGAAAGACTATCCATTTGTTGATCATATTAAAGCTTGGGCAGATCAATTTCCTTGGCTTGAAATGGCGACATCTTTAAGTATATTAATTTGTGTGGCAATTATTGCGAATGTTATTGTAAAGCAAGTGGTGGTACGCGGTATTCGTGTATTACTCAAAAAAATGCCCTTTATTGATCAAGACATTTTTGCAGAATATAGCGTGATTCATCTGGTTTCAAACCTTGTGCCCGCTATTGTGATTTTAAATGGAATACATACAGTTCCATTTTTAAGTGCAAGTGCCGTTTCGATTATTCAAATGTTAGCGCAAGCTTTTATTTTTATCACCATCGCACGTTCAATTGCAGAATTCTTAGATTTATTTAATGAAGTTTATCAAAAGAAACCTGCTTCAAAAAATAAACCAATCAAAGGTTATTTGCAGCTAATTAAACTGATTATCTTTGTGATTTGTGGTTTATTGATTTTAGCGACGTTTTTAAAGAAAGATGTCTTTACCTTATTGGCAGGTTTTGGTGCCATGGCTGCAGTACTGATGTTGGTCTTTCAAAATACCATTTTGTCTCTGGTCGCATCCGTACAAATCTCATCTTACGATATGGTTCGCGTCGGGGATTGGATTGAAATGCCAAATTTAGGGATCAATGGTGATGTGATTGATATTTCATTACACACGATTGTGGTGCAAAACTTTGATAAAACTTTAAGTACGGTTCCAACCAATAAATTGGTGACAGACAGTTTTAAAAACTGGCGTGGTATGCGTGAATCGGGCTGTCGACGTATTTTACGATCTGTGACCTTTGATCAAACTTCTATTGGTTTTCTAGGTGCTGAAAGTTTGGGCATGCTGAAAAAGTTTTTCCCTACGAATCAATCGATTTGTGATGATCCAAAACAATTGGATGAAAATAATCCGTATCGATTAACCAATTTGGGACTTTTCCGTCAGTATTTACAAGATTATTTAGATCATCATCCCAATATTGCACAGAATCAGACCATTATTGTTCGTCATCAGCAACCCACAGCAGAGGGTTTGCCATTAGAATTATATACCTATGCTTCTACAACGGTATGGGCGAATTATGAAAATATTCAATCTGAAATTTTTGAACATATTATTGCGATGGCACCTGAGTTTGGTTTGAAAGTGTATCAAGCGCCATCTGGTGATGATGTACGTAAATTTATCGCGTAACAACGATAAAATTTCAATCTACTTTTAGCTAAAAAGCATAGGGATGCCTATGCTTTTTTTATGGGTCATGCATTTTTAAGATGGTTTGAATTCAATCATGATGAACCAATAATCAGGGAAAGAATACCCGCGGCAATTAAAGGTCCTACAGGGACACCACGTAACAATGCTACCCCTGCGACAGTGCCAATGAGCAGTCCTGCTACAACATTGGGTTGTTTAGCCATAAGAGTCACACCACGACCACCGAGCCATGCCACGAATACACCAACAGCGATTGCAGCTAAAGATTTCCAACTCAAAAAAGACTTTAAAATGTCTTGTCCTGGGATCGTGCCACTGGCGATAGGGGTAAGTACTCCAATGGTCAGAATAATAATCCCGATACTGAGTCCATGTTGCTGTAAAAGTGGGAAATACTCGCTCAATGGGGTCATTCTAAAAACAATTAAAACAGCAGCAGCAATAGTCACAGCTGTATTGTGGCTAAATATCCCACATGCAAGCAGGATAAGCAAAACGATAAGATTGATGTCTAGACTGGAAAGGCTCATGCAGGACGCTAAATTTTGAATATTAAAACAAGTATACAAGCTTTCGAGAGACGAGAAAAAAACTCTATTCAATCCTGTGTGATAAGGATAATTTCAGTGGGAAAATGCTCCATTAAACATTATGTTGGTCTGGGCTCGTTTAATTGGATGAGGTCTATGCATCTGACACTGTCAATAAGTGTTGCACCATGGCCTGACAAAGTTTTCCCTGACTGATTTGATCGAACAGTGCAAACATCGGCGAAGTATTTAATTCTAGAAAAACCAATTCACCTGTAGTTGGATCAGTTTTAAAATCAGCTGCACCGAAATTCATACGCATCTGCTGCATTAACTGTCGTAATAAGCCAACTTCATGGTGTGGATTATTAACCAGTGCAAGTTTTGCATCTTGAAGTTCTCGATAATCCAAAGATGGACTGTCGACCAGAAAGGTAAATTCATAATCTCCAATAATAAAAATACGATATTCTGGTGAAATGAGTTTGTTCTGAATAATTGCAGGAGCAGGGAGAAAATCTAATTTTATTTCGGATATGGCTTGATCTAGACTTATACAATGCCCACCACCATTGACGGGTTTAGCAATGTGCTGTAGCGCATCAAGTGATTGCAATAGATTCATGCTGTTGCTAATGGAAGTTCGCGGAATGTTTAGACCCAATTGTTGTGCTAAAAACAGGGCGGTGGGTTTATATGAAGCCATCTGATGGATGTCTCGATTAAAAGTACGAATATCTTTTTGACTAAGTATCCATCCTTTTAAAGCCACATACCAAGCATTGGCTCGATTGGTGACTTCATTTCTTGCATCTTCAAAATAGTGAAATACATCTTGACGAATAAACGCTGCCTGAGGTTTTTCAGACAAATTTAAGCCTGAAGGCAAATGTCGACTATCTTCAAAGCTCCAGCTAAATTCAGGACTCGATTTTGCTGGAATAAGAAAGGGTTGACAGGGTTGCTGTAAAAGGCGTGCAGCATCTACAAGTGCTAGTAAATTATAGTCACGATCTCCACCAACAATCAGAAGACTCATATAAAACCCTTGTTTAAAATCACGAAGATTTAGATTTGTTCAGCGATATTGTTTAAATTAAAAATTTCCAAAAGGAGACTGTTGAACTTTAAGATCTTGAAGCGAAGAACCAGAGTCACCTTCTTCGCCTAAGGCCAATGTGGTAAGTTTAGGGAAGCATGGATCTTTGATCGGTGTGCCTTCTTCTTCACCGACAGCTCTAGTAGAGATCGGTGGAAAACATTTGATTGGTAGGCGTAATGGTGGTAAGCCCAAGCTTAATCCAGCACCATTCACAGCATAAATTTCTTTAATATTGAGTGTCTTCATTGCATTTTTCTCTTTTAAAGTATGACAAATACACTACAGAAGAATTCATTTTTTTTTGTGATGAATAATTTGTTATGGTATTTGTCACGTATAAATGGAATTGTTTTTACTTAAAGACTTAGCACATAAATTGAGTATTGTTTCATTTGATATGTCTTCGACTTTTAAGCCCTTATGATTATGTAGATTGTAAGGGGATTGACTATGATTAAAATGTTAACCAATGCTCAAAAAATCCTGCACATTTTGCAAAAAATTGTAATCAACAACAATGATAAAGATGCATGTTTTTGTGACAATAGAAAGTATTTAAATTCACGTGAATTAGAGATAAATATCATAGGAATTTGATTTATCATTTATTTTTCTTAACTTCAACAATAATGATTAAATTTTATCTTCATCATAAAACTGAATTTTGAGACATTATGGAAGGATTATTCTGATTGATTTTAAGACGAATAAGTAAACAAAAGACCAACTATAAATATGTATATTGATAAATTTTGAGGGATCACAACAGCCAAATTTGATCAATTAAAATGCATTACTTTCTAGCGTTTAGATCTTTACTTAAAACAAAGTACAGTAACTCGTTGTTTCGTGCGCTATGGGATTGGTAGAACTTGGGTTTGTTGTATTGTTCGATTAGAATAAATCGTCATTTTCAGGTAGATCATTTATGTTGTTGGAAAAAATGTTGCAGTCTCAGGGTTTTGGTTCTCGAAAAAACTGCCAACAACTGATTAAAAACGGTGCGGTTCAAATTCAGGATCTCATCATCACCGATCCAAAATATAAATTAGCTTTGAATGATCTAGAGTTTCAGGTGTATGGAGAAAGCTACCAATACCGCGAGAAAGTATATGTCGCGTTAAATAAACCCGCTGGTTATGAATGTTCACACCAATCAACACATCACTTTAGTGTGTTTGATTTGTTTGATGACGTACTGATGAATCGTGGACTACAGACGGTTGGTCGCTTAGATCAAGACACAACTGGATTGCTACTTCTTACTGATGATGGGCAATTCTTACAAGCGCTGACGCATCCGAAGAAACATGTACCCAAAGTTTATCGTATGCAAACGGCTGACCCTGTAACGGATGAACAAATTGTGCAGCTGACACAAGGGGTTGAGCTTAGGAATGAGAAAGGCGTATTTGCAGCTACAGATGTAGAACGTTTAGCCTTGCATGAATTACAAATGGCGATTCATCAAGGGGTTTATCACCAAGTAAAACGAATGCTTGCCGCGGTCGGGAATAAAGTTGAGCGGTTACACCGTCAGCAAATTGGACAATTAAGACTTCAAGCCTTAGCGGAAGGTGAATGGGTGTATTTAACAGAAACGCAAATACTGGCTGCTAAAAATCAATGTAATGAACCTGTTGCTGATGTGACATTGTAAAATTGTTGAGTTTGGTTGAAATTCAAACAATTAAATAAGGATGCACTGAAGGATTGAGATCCTTCATTCTGCCATATGATATCCAATGCATTAGATAGGCTGCATTGAATAATCTTTGAAATATTGAATCTACAGATTTTTGGAGAAGCATGGTTTAGACATGCTTCTTGCACATGAAGCTACTTTAAGAAGCAATGGAAGGTTTGGAATTCATCGTCTTTGACAAAACCCATTTGTTCATAGAGTTTGTGAGATTGATAATTATTTTTTTGTGTCTCTAAGGTAATGCGTAAGGCATTTTGATGACGAGCAAATAGAATTGCGGTGTCAATGAGCTGTTTTGCCGAACCTTGCCGACGATAAACTGGCGAGACATAAACATCATCTAAAATATAATAGGTTGAACATGCGACTGAGGAAAACCCCAGATAAAGTAAAACAAATCCAGTAATCACATCATCTTTCACATGAATAAATATGACACTTTCTTGATTTGAAAAGCGTTGTTTTAGAAAATCATAAGATAATTGATGATTGGATGAAGCGCCGTAGAATTGACGATATTCATCAAATAATACAGAAAGTTGCTCTAAGTCTTCGAAGTTAGCTCGTCTTACAATCATGAACAGCACCTTGCATTATTGTTATCAATGCCATAGAGCTAATCATAAAACGATGTTTTGATGGAGAAAAGATTGTGAAAAAATGCAACAGTGTTAAGTTTTGTCACTTTCACCCAAAAGGGCATTTAACTCAGCAAAAAAATCATCATCATCTAAATGTACATTGCTGGCTGTAGGTTCTGACTGTTGATCTTGTTTGAGTTTTTTAAGTTTCAACAATTGTTCCATGTTGATGTTCTGGTTTTCAATTGCGAAGGGGATGGATTTCGTTAATACCACTTGCTTGAAAAAAAGACGTACAGCTTGTGCAGGTGTAATCCCTAAATTTTTAAATACGGCAAAGGCTTGTTTTTTTTCTTGTGAGTCAAGTCGGACTTGATAGACTTCTGTTTTTCTCATTAATAAAACCAAAAGGCAGAGTAGTTTAAGACTCTATTTTAATCATTGTGAATGTAATTTCAATGTCTAAACACTAAATTATTCCACTTTTTGTCATTACAATGAAATTATAGCGTCAACACTATTTCGGAATTAAAACAC
Organism: Acinetobacter shaoyimingii; assembly: GCF_011578045.1. Lineage (NCBI taxonomy): Bacteria > Pseudomonadati > Pseudomonadota > Gammaproteobacteria > Moraxellales > Moraxellaceae > Acinetobacter > Acinetobacter shaoyimingii. Next base: position 2,146,738 of record NZ_CP049801.1, on the reverse strand, counting down.
ATTTCTTGTTTATTTATGGGGTCGATAAAGGAAATTTGATGCGCTAAAAGTGCTAATGGCTTAGTAAAATCTGTATTATCGCGATTTTTTATAGTCGGATAAAAAGCATCATTTTTTATTGGAATATTTAAGTAATTTAAATGTACACGCAATTGATGTTGTTTCCCTGTTTTAGGGTTCAGTTGGTACTTCGCCCAATGATCATTGTGTTCTAGCAGTTCAATTTGGGTTTCACTGTTGGCAGTGCCTTCAACAATTTTCATGGTAAAAAAGGGTTCGCCTTTGTCCATTCTTAAATTTAAAGTGATTGGAAAATGAAGTTTAGGATTGTAAGGTGCAATAGCATGATAGATTTTTTGTACTTTTCGCTCAGCAAACATTTGCTGATAAACACCACGAGTTTCAATTCTTTTAGAAAATAAAACCACTCCAGCTGTTTCACGATCAAGGCGGTGAATCGGCGTAAGATCTGCATTTTGTGTTGTTTTTTTAAGTCTGACCAATAAAGTTTCTTGCACATACTGACCTGTTGGGCTCATGGTCAAGAAATGTGGTTTATCAACCACAAGTAAATCATCATTTTCAAATAAGATTTTTTCCTGAAAAGGAACGTGAATTTCATTGGCTAAAAAGCGATAGTAATAAATATGTTGATTGGCGATATAAGCCGTATTTTTTTGAAGAATTTGACCGTTTGAATCCATAATGAGTTGATCATCAAAACGTTGTTGCCATTCTTTTGCCTCAATATGTGGAAATTCATGACATAAAAAATCCAATAATGTATTCGGCATTTGCTCTAAATGTGGCAAATAGACTTTGCTGGCAGTAACCCCATTGATCATAGGTGGTTTGAATTCAGAGGTCATTGTCAAATTGGGCATATAGAAATTAAATCAAAAAGGTATTGTTAGATCACGCAAAAGCATTCGATTTAATATCTTCAATTCGATATTTCTAAATGAAAATATCATCCAAAGATTCATCAAATGATTAAAGCGTTCAAGCGACAATTGCGTTAAATCTAGCAAATGAATGTATTGCATGAAAAGTGATACGCTAAATGCAAGTATTGGATCATCACAAAGTAGGTTTTAAAGCAATGCAATGTTATCATATTCGTTTGATTGAATCATGTTGCGGGTGTTATGCAGTACTCATTTAAATTGAATTTGACCAACGAACAAGATACTCAAAAATTAGCGAGTTTTTTGGGTCAACATATTGCACAAGGTGTAATTTATTTGATTGGGGATTTGGGTGCAGGTAAAACGACTTTGACGCGCTATTGGTTGCAAGCCTTGGGTCATACTGGCGCTGTAAAAAGTCCGACTTATACCTTGGTTGAGCCGTATACCATTCAAAAACAAGACGTCTTTCATTTTGACTTGTACCGTTTAAATGACCCCTATGAACTTGAACTTATGGGAATTCGTGATTATCTAGACACTCCCAATGCTTTATTTTTGTTTGAGTGGCCTTCGAAAGGTGCAGATGAAATTCCACAAGCCGACTATGTGATTCAAATTGAAAAAATGGATGATGAAGATCTCCGTCAAGTCACACTGAGTTTTGATTCGATTGATTTTCAAAATGCTTTAAATCAAGAATACACCGCAGGATAGGGACGATTTTCTGATGATTTGCAACATCGAATATCACGTCATTAGAGCAACAAGAAGTTAGGTCTATTTAATATGCAGCGCGAAGAAATCAGTTTACGTCGTATTCGAACCTTAAATCCTGCTTTAGCCAACCAAATTGCAGCGGGTGAAGTGATTGAACGTCCTTCATCAGTGGTCAAAGAGTTGCTTGAAAATTCTATTGATGCGGGTGCGACGGAGCTGATTATTCGTATAGAGCAAGGTGGCAGTACCCTCATTGAGATTATCGACAATGGTCGAGGAATTCATGCAGAAGATTTACCCTTGGCTGTCATGCGACATGCGACCAGTAAAATCCAAAGTGCTGAAGATTTGCATGCAATTGTGAGTCTCGGCTTCCGTGGAGAGGCATTGGCGTCTATTGCTGCTGTATCACGTTTAACGCTGAGCAGTAGCCAGGATGAGTCAGGTATTGGTTATCAAGTTGAAGTGAATGGGACCGCTTTTGATCATCAAGAGATTCAAGCGATTGCAACGCAACGCGGAACACATATTCGTGTTCAAGATTTATTCTTTAATGTGCCTGCGCGCCGTAAATTTTTAAAGAAGCCGAATACCGAATTTGGACATATTGAAGAAATCGTTCGTCGTTTAGCTTTGACGCATTTTGATATCCGTTTTGTGCTAGAACACAATCAGAACATTCGACTCAATTTACCCATAGCAGACAGCGGTGAACTCCGTTTTCAGCGTGTGCAACAGTTATTGGGTCGATCATTTACTGAAAATGCCTATTGGATCGATGCTGAAAGCATCAGTATGCGTTTATCTGGTTGGTTAGGGCATCCATCAGATGCCAGAGCACAAGCTGATTTACAGTATGTTTATGTGAATGGACGCATCGTTAAAGATAAAACCATTTCTCATGCCCTTCGAATGGCCTATGACGGTATTTTACATGGTCATCAACATGCAGCCTATTTGCTGTTTTTAGAAGTCGACCCTGAAAATATTGATGTGAATGTGCATCCGACGAAACATGAAATTCGTTTTCTGAATCAGCGAGAAGTACATGAGTTTGTGCGCCATTTTGCCAAAGACACATTGTCTCAGTTTCAAACAGCAACTGCAGATTTAGCAGAAGCGATGAAGTTGGATGGGCAATCTGCTCCGCAAGTGGAGTTAAATCCCCAACCACGATATCAAGAACAGTTTCAACTGCATAAAGACAACTCCACGCTACATGCTCATCATTCAAATGCAGCACCTCTTGTACAATTACAGAATAATGATCCGCAAGTAGAATCGGGTGATGGATTAAGTGATTTTAGTGATCGTCAGCCTCAATCGATTCGTTATGCACAGCCAAGTATCTATTCGGGTACGGCACAAATGAATAATGCGCTAAAGAGTTATTTGGCGCCGTTAAAATCACAACAGCAGTTGGGTGATGAATCTTTGGAGAACGATCCAAATCACGCCCCTTCAAAAGTTGATGAATATCCTTTGGGAATCGCCATAGCGCAATTACATGGTATTTATATTTTGGCGCAAAATACCGAAGGGCTCATCATTGTCGATATGCATGCAGCACATGAGCGTATTTTATTGCAACAGATGAAAGCTGCATGGGATAAGCCTGAGTTTTGGGCATCTCAGCAATTATTGATTCCTAAAGTGATCTCTATAACACGTATGCAAGCAATGCGTATTGATGACTTAAAACCTCAATTTCAACGATTGGGTTTGGAAGTTGATTTGTATGGCGATGATCAAGTCATTATTCGGGGTGTTCCTGCGGTATTGCAAAAAGCAAATCTGACGGATTTGTTAAATGAATTGTTAAATGATTTAGATCCTAATGATGAAGCGCAAATGTTGCAACAAAAGCGTGATCAGATCCTTGCTGGTATGGCTTGCCACGGTGCAGTACGTGCTCATCGTATGCTCAGTCTTTCAGAAATGAATGCGTTATTGAGACAAATGGAACAAACAGAATTTGCCAGTCAATGTAATCATGGTCGTCCAACATGGCGTGCATTTCCATTGGTTCAATTAGATAAATTATTTGCTCGGGGAGAGTAGTTGTACATGTCAAATAAAATGCCAGTCATTAACATAATGGGACCAACGGCAAGTGGTAAAACCGCTTTGGCATGTGAACTCTATGAGCGTGGTGAATATGAAATTATTTCAGTTGATTCTGCACTTATTTATCGGGATATGGATATCGGTTCTGCAAAACCATCTAAAGCAGAGCAGGAACGATATCCTCATCATTTAATTGATATTATTAGTCCTTTGGAAGTCTATTCGGCTGCTCAATTTGTTGAAGATGCAACACGTCTCATCGATGAGATTCACGCACGTGGAAAAACACCCATTTTGGTGGGTGGCACGATGTTGTATTTTAAAGCCCTACTTGAAGGTCTCGCGACTAATTTACCCAATGCGAGTCCTGATGTACGTCAAGAAATTGAAGCTAATGCTGCATTAAATGGCTGGGAATCCGTTTTTGAAGAGTTAAAGCGGGTAGATCCAGTGGCTGGAGAAAAATTTAAAGTGTCGGATCGTCAGCGGATCATTCGTGCTTTAGAGGTTTTTAAGTTGACAGGGAAGCCCATTACGCAATTGCAAGCTGAACAGCCCAAACAATTATCATATCGTTACAATTATCATAATTATGCATTAGTACCTGATCGTTTAGAATTGCATAATAGAATCGAAATTAGATTGAAAAATATGTGGGATATCGGTTTTTTGAGTGAAGTCGAATATCTTATTGAAAAATACGATTTAAATGAAAATTTGCCTTCAGCTCGTTCTGTTGGCTATCGTCAAGCTTTAGATTTTCTTACAAATAGTGATAGGAGTCACAAATCTAAACAGGATATGGAGGATAAGAGCTTATTTGCAACACGACAACTTGCGAAACGTCAATACACTTGGTTGAGATCTTTGCAAGAAGTGCACAGCATGCAAAACTTTTTAACGATCAAGCAAGCTCAAGAAGACTTGCGAAACTTACATGGATAAAGCAAAATTTACACACTATCTTTTTTATAATTTTTAAGTGAAAAACAAAGATAGTTTTTGCGCTGATTTTAAATTTTTGGAGTATAAAATGTCTAAAGGTCAAACTTTACAAGATCCGTTCTTAAATTCTCTCCGTAAAGAACGTATCCCTGTTTCAATCTTTCTTGTAAACGGTATCAAACTACAAGGTCATATCGAATCATTTGACCAATATGTTGTTCTTTTAAAGAATACTGTAAGCCAAATGGTTTACAAGCACGCGATTTCAACTGTTGTTCCTGCACGTAACCCACGTCCTGCTGGTGCTCCTGCTGGCGCTCCTGCTGCTGGTCAAGGTGGCTTCGGTGGTCAAGGTGGATTCGGTGGCCAACAAGGTGGCTTCGGTGGTCAAGGTGGCTTCGGTGGCCAAGGTGGCTTCGGTGGTCAAGGTGGCTTCGGCGCTCAAGGCGGTTTCGGTAGTCAAGGTGGTTTCGGTAGTCAAGGTGGCTTCGGTGGTCAAGGTGGCTTCGGTGGTCAACAACCTGGTTTTGGTGGTCAAGCTGGCGGTGCTGGTTTTGATGGCGAAACTAAATTTGATGATGCACAAGACGACGAAAATAATCGTTAATTAATTATTTTAATTAAAGTTATTTTTTTAAGAAGACGCCACTTGGCGTCTTTTTTTATGCTTAGTCTTGATGTTTATTTTCAGTGTTTTCAATGAAAATCCATTCAAACAGATGGGTTTTGGAAAGATGGGTAGTTGTACTCGTTATGGTGATAGCAGATATTATCACTGCCGAATATCATCCAAATATAATCAAAGTGAATTTTAGTTTTCTAGAAATACATGGTATTCATCTTATTTTGATTTTTATATGTCTAAGCATGGAATTGAATTAAAACCAAATAAAAAACCTCATACATGATGAGGTTTTTTATTTTTAAAGAAGGATTAGTTTATTTTTAAATTTGGATCTTTGATTTCTACATAAGTGTTAACACGTAACTCACGTAACCAGCTGTCTAGCTCAGTTTCAAACTGACGTTCACCAAGAACTTGACGTGCCATATTGCGTTGATATTCTTTAGTCATATCTTGATCGCGTTTATCTGTCACTTGCAGAATATGCCAACCAAATTGTGTTTGAAATGGTTGACTTAATTTGCCCACAGCAATTGACTGCATGGTTTTATCAAACTCAGGTACCATTGTTCCAGGTGTCACCCAACCTAAGCTACCACCATTGCGTGCAGTACCAGGATCGTTGGAATAGGTTGCTGCAAGCGTTGCGAAATCTTGACCTGCGTTAATACGTTCATACAAGTTATCAATGATTTGCTTCGCATTTTCAGGTGTAACCACTTCTGAAGTTTTGATCAAAATATGGCGTGTATTGAATTGAGGAACCAAAGCTTTTTGATCATTTGACTTACGGTCAATCAGCTTAAGAACATGAACACCATCTTTCACACGAATGAGATCTGTAGTTTGACCTGGTTGAATTAAGCTTACACGAGTCGATAACTCTGCAGGGATTTCTGAAAGTGGGCGATAGCCTGTATCCGATGCAGTAATGGTAATACCATCTTTATTAAATCGTTTTTCAATCGCTTTATAATCATTGCTTTGACTAAGCGCAGCTTTGACTTGCTCTGCCGTTTGATTCAACTGAGTAGGATCTACATCACCTGATACACGCACATGGATGATATGAACCTGACCACCTACAATAGCTTGTCCCTCAGGTGATTTTAGGAAATTGTCGACATCTTGGTCGCTAATTTTAATACGTGACATGACTTGCTGTTGGCGTAGACGTTGCATTGCGATGTCTTGTGCTATGCGGCTACGCAATGACTCATAAGTCCCTGGTGCAATTTTATCGAGCTTTTGTTGAAAAGCTTCAAGGCTATTTGCTCCAGACTGATTCGCTACTTTTAGTACAGCTTCATTTAACGTTTTTTCATCGGCTTGGATGCCATAACGTTTGACGAGTTCAAGCTGTGCATTTTGCGTGATCAGTTGGTTTAAAACTTGAGTTTCTAAAATACTTTGCGGAGGCACTTCTTTTTTTTGTGCACTCAATTGATGAGTAATCTCTGCAACCCCTTGTTCTAAATCACTTTTTAAAATAACGCTTTTCCCTACGATCGCGACAACGTGATCAGTAGGGGCAGCAAATAACGGCATACTCATGGAAAGAGCACATGCCAATGCAGTCGCTTTAAAAATTTTTTTTAAGTTTTTCGTCGTCATTAATTTGTCCAGTTTTGATTAACCTTATCGTAGCCTAGAACACGGTCTTCAAGGAATGAGCTGAGTTTACTGTTTAAACCACCTAATCCTTTAAGTGTAAATTCAGCCATTACTGCACGTTTTGCTTTAACGCCTGAATCATTGACGTTATCCAAATCGTTGTAGTATGAACGACCGTAAACCGACACGCCCCAGCAGCAAGATTCATAATTTAGACCTAAGAGATATTCACGCGCAACATTATTGTCCATATCATATTGAACATGTCCCATCATTCTCCAATTATTTTTAATCGGTTGAATGAAAGATGCTGTTACTTGATCGTATCGATCTTGTCTATCTTCTAAATAGCTACGTTTGAAATATCCGAAATTATAGAGGTTTCCTTTGTCCCCAGTGTAATACAGCTGAATATCACGTTGAGCATTATCACCATTTGACATCCAATATGAATTGGCACGAATGGTATAATTTTCAGAAAGTTGACTCGATAAGCTGACCACAGGGCCAGTATCATCTTCAGTGCTGGTTCTGCTGTTTTGACTATCGTTTAATGTAACTCGACGATCATCAAAGAAATAACTTTTACCAACACTTGCTCGTAAACGTTCTAAACCGATGGTGTCAAATAGACTATAACTTAGACCTAAAGACAAGAAATTATTGTCATCTAAGCGGTCATGTCCGTAAAAACGATATGGGCTAAATAACTGATCGTAATTTAAAGATGCAGAAATTGTATCAAAGTTTGGGTAGCCATTTTGTTGGCGATACGGTGAATATGCATAGAACGCGCGTGGAGATAAAGTCTGTAAAAACTTACCTTCACGTTCAAAAGTTAAGCCTGTATCCAAAGTAAATTGTGGAACGACTACAGATTTATTTTCGGAATCAGAGTTAAAATTTGCATTGTCACGTGTATCTTGATCGTAATAAGTATTTAAACTACGCACAGAGACTTCTGGGATCGCAAAGCCCCAAGGGTTACGGAAGTTATAACGTGCTGCAAATTGGTTATAAAGGCGAACACCACTTGGTTGTGAGATATTGGCTTGACTATCAAAATCTTTTTTAAAGTAAGCCGTATCGTTATTGAACTCAAATTCTAAGCCGTGTGCATCGCCAGTTACATAATTAACAAGTAATTGTGGTAAACGTGCATAAGGGCGGTCTTTATATGGAGTCAAAGGGTCAAGGGTTTGGAAATCTTCAATCTTTAATTTGGCTTTAAGACCTGGCAAACCATTTTGATAGTTTAATTCCCAAGCTTGTCTTTGGTTTAGACGAGTTCGCGTATTTGGGTTGGTGTCTAAGTCATTGAAGAAATCTTTATCGGATACGTAGTTATAATCAATGTTGGTAGACCATTGATTATTGATTTGCCAATCATATAAGAAATGGAAATCTTTACGGTCTTCGTTATTATATTTTTCATCCGAAGGTAAGTAGGCACCACGAATATTACCGCTACCAAAATTTTCAGTCATAAAACGAAATTCAGCTTCAGCCATTGCACCACGGTCACCCATATAACGTGGGGTAACCGTTGCATCATAGTTTGGAGCTAAGTTTAAATAGATTGGAACTGAAAGTTGTAAACCACCATTGTTGGTATAGGCTAAGCTTGGTGTCAAGATCCCGGTGACACGACGGTCATCAATTGGGAAATTAAAATATGGAACGGTAGCAATAGTGTGATCTTTAATCTTAACTTTTGCACCTTTGGTTTTGCCACGACCTGTTTCTTGGTTAAGTTCGATTTCGCGAGCTTCAATTTTCCACGTAGGCTTCTCATCAGGTGGGCATGTGGTATAAGACGCATTTTTTAAGAGGAGCACATCAGGTGAAGTACGAGAAATTAAGTCAGCATGACCATGTGCACGGGCTTGTTCTGCAATATAGTAGCTGTCAGTTAAGTCACCTGTTTGTGTTTTAAGGTTGTAATTAACTTTATCGCTTTGAGAGATTAAACCTGCCTGTGCCATTTGCACATTACCTGAGGCTTTAGCAAAGGTCTGGGTTTTATCCATGGTTAAATGGTTTGCACGCACCATTCGACCATCTTGGTCAATGATGACATTACCTTCTAAAACAGTGTCGCCATTTGGATTGTAATAAGCATGCTCTGCGGTGAGAACAGATGTTGCTTCATCTGGATTAAGTGCCTTGGTGTTTGGGCTAATTGGGGTGACAAATGTATTTTGGCAAAATTGAGCACCAGGAACTTTTGTGTCGCGCTGTCGTGCTTCTGGCGAATCTTTGTCGACATAGTATTGTTCAAAGAAGTTCTGACCAGGGTAGCTTTCTTTGAGCGATGCTTTTAACTGTTTGTTGTCAATGTCCGAAACAGATGTATTTGATTCGGCATAACTTGATACAGTGCTTCCACAAAGAAAGCTAAGGATAGCGGCTGCTAACGGATTAAAATTGAACTGATGCTTCATTTGTCTCTTTAACCAAGTATGCTTAATCGCAATTAATTATACTCGCATGATAGAGAAAAAACTGATAAGTGGCTACACTTAGTCCTTCAAATATTTTGCCTGTACTAGAATTTATTGCAAATGAATACACAACGTGAAACATTGATACAAACATGGCTTGAATCTGTTCTTCAATCAGATCAAATACAAATAAATTTTCTGGCAGGCGATGCGAGCTTCCGTCGTTATGCACGAATTGTGTTGAATAATAAAACATTTATGCTCATGGATGCGCCTCCACCAAAGGAAGATTGTGGTCCATTTGTAGCAATTGATCAGTTTCTTGATCAGCAAGGCGTGCGTGTTCCGCATATTATTGCACAAGATTTAGCTCAAGGTTTTCTTTTACTTGAAGATTTTGGTGATGTGGTGCTGGCAAATTTGTTAAATGATGAAACAGTTGATGCTCACTATGCACAAAGTTTTAAACAGTTGATCCATTTACAAAGTGTTGATGGAAAAAATCAATTACCAAAATACTCTAGCGAAAAATTGATCAGTGAAATGCAATTGCTGACAGAATGGCTATTGCCTTCACTGAAAATCACCCCAAATGAACAAGAACAAAGTCTCATTCAAAAAACATTCGATTTTTTGGCAAATGCTGCACTTAAACAGCCACAGGTGATTGTACATCGTGACTTTCATAGCCGTAATTTGATGGTGATTGAAGGTGAAGTTGAGCAGGGTGTGATTGACTTTCAAGATGCTGTGATTGGTGCAGACACTTATGATCTTATTTCAATTACACGTGATGCCTACGTACAGTGGAATGCGGAACGTGTATACGGGTGGTTTAAAGTGTTCTATGACTTATTACCAGAGTCAGCTAAGCAAGATCGTGACTTTGAACAATTTAAACGTGATGCAGATTTAATGGCGATTCAACGTCATATTAAAATTTTAGGTATCTTTGTGCGTTTGTATGAGCGTGACGGGAAGTCAGGTTATCTCAAAGACTTACCACGTGTGATGTGGTACTTGCTTGAAGAAAGCCAGCCGTATGCTGAGTTAGATGACTTTATGCATTTTATACGTACGGCAGTATTGCCAAAATTCGAAGAAAAATTTGGAAAATATGAGGTGGTTGCTTAATGAAAGCCATGATTCTAGCAGCTGGTTTAGGCAACCGCATGCGTCCATTGACTTTATATACACCGAAACCTTTGCTAGAAGTGGGCGGGAAGTCGCTGATTGTTTGGCATATCGAAAAATTAAAAAAAATTGGTGTGACTGAAATTGTGATTAACTCTGCATGGCTTGCAGATAAGCTCATTGCCAAGTTGAGAGATGGGTCACAGTTTGGTGTAGACATACGTTGGACGCGAGAAGATGAAGGCTTAGAAACCGCAGGAGGCATTATCAACGCATTGCCGTTATTGGGAACTGAGCCATTTATACTGGTCAATGGTGATGTTTGGACCACCATGGATTTTGCTCCACTCTTGGATGTGCAATTAAAGGGTAATTTGGCGCATTTAATCTTGGTGGATAATCCTACACAACATCCAAATGGTGATTTTACTTTGGCCAATGGTCGTGCTTATAGTTTTGATCAAAATCAACACGGTGAGAATTTAACTTATAGCGGTGTGGCGGTGATTGATCCAAAACTCTTTGATGGCTTGGCACCCGGTAAACGTCCACTTGCTCCCTTACTGATTCAAGCGATGCAAAATACTCAAATTTCAGCAGAAAAAATGCAAGGTGCTTGGGTCGATGTGGGTACGCCTGAACGATTAAGTCACTTAGATTTGCAAATTCGTGATGGGTTCTATGATTAAGTGTGTAATCGCTAATCGTTAAATAGTGTTCCACGGTGCATAAATAGGTATACTTTGATTTAAATTTTATTCAGATGTTTTCTTTTTATGCATCCTTTTTTTCAAGACTTACAACAAGGTAGTCAGAAACTTGGCTTGACGCTCAGTGATGAAGCATTGGGTTTATTACTAAAGTATCAAGATGCTTTGGTGCTTTGGAATAAAGCATATAACTTGACAGCGATTCGTGATCCAAAAGAAATGTTGGTTAAACATTTACTTGATAGTTTGAGTATTTTGAAAGACTTACCAGAAGGTCGTTTATTGGATATTGGTACTGGCGGTGGTATGCCGGGCATGATCATTGCTTTATGCCAACCAGAGCGCCAATGTGTATTATTGGATTCGAATGGTAAAAAAATTCGATTTTTGAAGCAGTTTATTGCTGACTTAAAATTAAAAAATGTGGTTGCTGTACAAACCCGTGTAGAAAATGAAGAAAGTATTCATGAGTTGGGTAAGTTCGATGTGATTACTAGTCGTGCTTTTGCGTCTTTGACTGATTTTGTCACTGCATCTCGTCCATTTATGCATGCAGAAAGTCAAATTGCTTCAATGAAGGGGCTGATCCCGCATGAGGAAGTTGAACAATTGAAAAATGAATTTGATTGTCAGATTATTGCGTTAAGTGTTCCACGATTAGATGAACAACGCCATTTACTTTTATTAAAACAGATTTAAAAAATTTCTAAGGACTGGGGTTACCATGGCTCAAATTATTGCAATTGCGAACCAAAAGGGTGGCGTAGGTAAAACCACGACAGCGGTCAATTTAGCTGCTTCTTTGGCAGTGTTGAAAAAGCGCGTATTGTTGGTGGATATGGACTCTCAGGGTAATGCCACCATGGGTTCAGGTGTGCAAAAAAATGATTTGCTCTATTCTGTGACGGATGTACTTTTGGGTGAGATTCCTATTGAAACTGCTATTCATAAGTCTGAAGTCGGCTATAAAATTTTGGGTTCAAACCGTGATTTGGCAGGTGCAGAGCTTGCAATTGCTGAGTTGGACGGTCGTGAATTTATTTTGCGTGAAGCTTTAAAAGAAATTGAACATCAGTTTGATTTTATTATTGTCGATTGTGCTCCAAGTTTAAGTTTAATTACCGTCAATGCTTTGGCGGCTGTTAATGGCGTGATTATTCCAATGCAGTGTGAATATTATGCTTTAGAAGGCTTGGCAGATCTAACCCAAACCATCGATAAAATTCAGCAAGCGTTGAATCCTGAGTTAGAAATTGTCGGGGTGCTGAGAACCATGTTTGATCCACGTAATGCACTCACACGTGATGTGTCAGATGAGTTAGAACAATATTTCGGGAAGAAATTATACAAAACGGTGATTCCGCGTAATGTGCGTTTAGCTGAAGCACCTGCACATGGATTGCCGATTATTTATTTTGAAAAAAGTTCAAAAGGTGCGGTTGCTTATTTAAACTTTGCAGCTGAGATGTTAAAAAAAACCAATGTGAGAAAAGGAAATAAAGCATGACCGTAAAAAAAAGAGGCTTGGCAAAGGGTCGTGGTTTGGATGCGTTATTGGGCTCAATCCAAAAAGAAAAATTACAACTTGAAGTGCAAGCACTAGATCATGGTCAGCTGAAACAGATTGACGTAAAAGTGTTGAAACGTGGTAATTATCAACCACGTCGCTTTATTAAAGAAGAAGATTTGCAAGAACTTGCTGCTTCAATCAAAAAGCATGGGGTGATGCAACCGATTGTCATTCGTCCGATTGAAGATGAAGTACATCAGTATGAAATTATTGCGGGTGAGCGTCGTTGGCGTGCTGCACAAATTGCAGGTTTAGAGACAGTTCCAGCTATTGTTCGTGATTTATCGGATCAAGTTGCAATTGCATTGGCGTTAATTGAAAACATCCAGCGCCAAGACTTAAATCCAATTGATCAAGCGATGGCATTGCAACGTTTTCATGAAGAATTTGGTTTAAGCCATCAAGAAATTGCAGAAACCGTAGGTAAGGCACGTACAACTGTGAGTAACTTACTACGTTTGCTTAGTTTGGATGATGCGATTAAAGATCATATTCAGCACGGTCAGTTAGATATGGGGCATGCGCGTGCAATTTTGACGCTTAAGGCATCCGATCAGAATCAAATTGCCAAAACGGTGATTGATAAAAATTTATCTGTACGTCAAACAGAGCAACTGGTTCGTGATTTGAATAAACCAAAGCAGGAAAAAGAGAAAAGCAAATCTTCGCCTGATTTGGAGCAATTAACGCAACGACTTTCAGAACGTTTTAGTGCCAATGTTAAAATTGATCACAATAAACAAGGAAAAGGTAAGTTGACGATTCAATATCATTCTTTAGATGAATTGGATGGCATTTTAAATATTTGTCTGGCTGAAAAGTAAGATATCGATACAATTTTTTAATTTTGGGGAATTAAAAATGTGGGAGCTAATTAAGGCAGGTGGATGGTTAATGCTACCACTGGTTTTGTGTTCTATTTTTACGGTAGCGATATCGATTGAACGCTTTATACGTCTGAAACGTGGACTGGTTATGCCTAATGTTTTGTTGATGCATAAAGACCGTAACGTTGAAACCGTCATCAATGAATTGCAATCCAATAAGATTTATCAAAACACGGCGTTGGGCACAATCTTTAATGAAGGTGCAGAAGCATATGCGCAAGGTGAAACTTATGCACGTGCACAAATGGAAGTTGCAGCATCTCGTGAAATTGGCTATTTAGAAAAAAATATCAATTTTTTAGGGACTTTAAGTGCTGTATCTCCATTGCTCGGATTGTTGGGAACGGTTGTGGGTATAATTGAGTCGTTTTTAACGATCGATTTAGCTTCAGGAACTGATCCAGCAATGATGATTCCTGGTCTGTCAAAGGCGTTAATAACGACTGCGGCAGGGATGGCAGTCGCAATTCCAGCGCTTTTTTCGTATCGCTATTTTCAGCGCTTAGTTCAGGACTATGTCGTAGAATTGGAGCAGCAAGCGACTTTATTTCATTCAGCATTGTTTTATCAAGCTGGCCATCAAACAAAAAATTTGAATGCGAGTTAACTTGAAGGAATGCTTCAATGAAATTTAGGCGGAAACAGGTTGAAGATGTTCATATTAACTTAACACCATTGATTGATTGTATTTTATTTATATTGGTGTTTTTGTTACTTAGTACTACATTTCAACAGCAAAGTCGATTAAATTTAAGCTTGCCTGATGCTCAAGGTGTACCACCTAAAGAATTCGATCATAAAATTGAAGTGATGGTCGACTCAACAGGTCACTACGCTGTAAATGGTCAGGCTTTATCGACAAAGGAAGTGTCGGATTTAAGCGCAGCTGTAAAACAAGCGGCGAATGATCGCCGTGACTTGATGTTTGTGATTGCAGCAGATGCAAAAGCATCCCATCAAGATGTAATTCGTGTCATGGATGTTGCAGGGCAATTAGGCTTTGTGAATATCAATATTAGTACCAAGGTACCAACTCGAGGTTATTAGTGAAGGAAGATTTTAAGGTCTATCGCCGTCTTCTCAAATATTTAACTCCTTACTGGGGGTTAGCATTACTTGTAGTGTTAGGATTTGCGATCAGTGCTGCCACAGAAGTTGCTGTGGCGAAGCTTTTGGAGAAAATCATTAACGCGATTCAAAATCGTGATACTGATTTCACCTCGCTCTTTCCACTTTTTGTTGTGATATTGATTTTCTTTAGAGGCGTTGGATCTTTTATCGGCGGATACTTTACCTCTGTGATTTCACGGAATCTTGTTTTTAATATTCGGCAGGAAGTTTTTGCAAAAATTTTGCGATTACCTTCGCAATATTTTTTAGACAATAGTAGTGGTCATATCACTGCGAAAATTATGTTTAATGTTGAACAGCTAACCGCTGCTTCTACAGAATCACTTCGTACATTGATTTCACAAGGTTTTATCACGATAGGTTTGTTGGGTTATTTGATCTATACAAATTGGATGTTAACCCTATGTATTATCATCTTTGCGCCTCTCATTGGTGTGCTTATCCGTAAAGCGGGTAAAAAGATGCGTAAGTTATCCATTCTTGTTCAAGATACCATGGGCGATGTAAACCATGTGGTACAAGAAACCGTTGCTGGTAATATGGTGGTCAAAGGCTTTGGTGGACAATCCTACGAACAAGAACGTTTTAAATGGCATTCACTGGAAAACTTGAAACGTGGTCTGAAAATGACAGCAATTTCACAGTTAAACAGTCCTGTTGTTCAGTTGATCATGGCAATGGCACTTTCTGTGGTGATTTGGATTGCTCTTAGACCTGAGATTTTACAAGATACTAATGCAGGTCAATTTGTATCTTATATCACTGCGGCAGGTATGCTGAGTAAGCCGATTAAAGCATTAACTGAAATTAATGAAAAACTGCAACGTGGCTTAGCTGCTGCTCATTCAGTATTTGAATTGATTGATATGCCAGAAGAAGATAATTCAGGCACATTAACACCAGTACTCAAAGGCAATATCGTATTTGATCATGTCTCTATGGTTTATGAGGATGGTCATAAAGCGATTGAAGATTTTTCACTCAAGGTGAATGCAGGTGAAACAGTTGCTGTTGTAGGGCGGTCTGGTGCGGGTAAAACGTCATTGGTAAATTTATTGATTCGTTTTCAAGAAATATCATCAGGTAAAATTTTATTTGATGATTACAACATTCAAGATATCGAACTCAATAGTTTACGTACACAAGTGGCGATGGTGAACCAACAAGTTGTGCTATTTAACCGTTCAATTCGTGAAAACATTGCCTATGCACAGCTTGAAAATGCAACGGATGAAGAAGTGATTGCAGCAGCGAAAGCAGCTTATGCACATGACTTTATCATGGCTTTACCTCAAGGTTACAATACGCAATTGGGTGCACAAGGTTTGAATTTGTCAGGTGGGCAACGTCAACGTATTGCGATTGCACGTGCCATCTTAAAAGATGCACCGATCCTTGTTTTGGATGAGGCAACCAGTGCTCTTGATAACGAATCTGAATTTTATATTCAACGTGCATTCGAAGCAGCTATGAAAGATAGAACCACAATTGTGATTGCACATCGACTTTCAACCATTGAAAATGCAGATCGAATCGTGGTCATGGATAAAGGTCGCATTGTTGAGCAAGGGACACATCTTGAGTTATTGGAATTACGTGGTAGTTATTATCAACTACATCAACGTAATTTTGAGGAATAATTTGCATGTCAGTTGCGCAAATCATTCAAGATGCTTGGAATAAGCAAGCAAAGTGGTTGGTGCTTTTGCGTCCATTGTCGTGGTTGTATAAAACAGGATTTGTCTTGAATAAGTCCTTGTTTAAATCTGGTTTAAAACACACGTATACAGCGCCTGTTCCAGTCATGGTGATTGGCAATATTACGGTTGGTGGAAGTGGTAAAACTCCACTGCTCATTCAGCTGGTCAAATATTTGCAACTACAGAATATCCGTGCGGGTGTGATCAGTCGTGGTTATGGAGGAAAGGGTCCTTTTCCTGCGATGGTGACTTTAGACTCGGTGCCCAATACCGTTGGTGATGAACCTTGTCTAATCGTTCAATCAACAGGTGTGCCAATGGCTGTTGGGCCAAGTCGTCAAGCCAGTATTGAACTTCTATTGAGTCAATACGAGCTGGATCTGATCATTAGTGATGATGGTCTACAACATTGGGCATTGAATCGGCAACTTGAATGGATCGTACTGGATAAAAATCGGGGTTTAGGCAATCAGCGCTTATTGCCTGAAGGCTATCTGCGTGAACCAGTACAACGTTTAGAGCGTAGTACTGTGATTGAGCATGCGCAAAATCCACAAACGAATTTGCATATGCATCTTCAAGTTGGAAAACCTTATTTGCTCAATCCTGCTTTTGACGCAGAGGAAATCTTTGATGCAAAGCAAGATTTTTATGCAGTCGTTGGCATTGGTTTTCCACAACGGTTTTATGAAACATTAAAGAGTTTGTCGGTTCAGCGTTTTCAATGTCATGAATTTCCAGATCATTATGATTATGAAATTGATGATATTCAGTTTGAAGATGCAAATCCGATCATCACCACTGAAAAAGATGCAGTAAAACTCTTGCCATTGCTCAAGCAACATCCTGAATTTAACCGAGACATTTGGGTGGTGCCTGTTGAGGCTATTTTATCTGATGAATGTTATACCTTGCTCAATCAGCAATTGAAACAACTCGGTTTACACAAAGATTAATTTTAAGGTGATATGAATGAAACATATTGTTATTCCAGCACGCTTTTCAAGCTCTCGTTTGCCTGGAAAACCACTTTTAAACATTCATGGTCGCCCAATGATCTTACGTGTTGTTGATCAGGCTAAAAAAGTGCAAGGTTTTGATGATCTCTGTGTGGCAACAGATGATGAACGAATTGCTGAAGTATGTCGTGCTGAAGGGGTCAATGTAGTATTGACCAATCCAAACCATCCATCAGGGACAGATCGATTAAGCGAAGTGGCCAAGATTAAAGGTTGGGATGCGGACGATATCATTGTCAATGTGCAAGGAGATGAGCCTCTATTGCCTGCAGCTTTAGTACAGCAAGTTGCTGATCTTTTGGTGGCAAAACCACATTGTTCAATGTCAACCTTGTGTGAACCTATTCGCGTGCTTGAAGAATTCCATCGTGACAGTATTGTGAAAGTGGTCAAGTCAAAATTAAATGAAGCGCTCTATTTTAGCCGTGCAACAATTCCATATGACCGTGATGGGGCAAAACAAATCGAACCTCAATTACATGATCAAGCATTTCGACATTTGGGTTTATATGCCTACCGCGTGAAACTCCTCCAAGAATATGTAACTTGGGATATGGGCTTGCTTGAAAAGCTTGAGAGTTTGGAACAATTACGTGTATTGGAAAATGGTCATCGCATTGCCATTGATATTGCACAAGTGAACTTACCGCCGGGTGTTGATACGCAGGAAGATTTAGATCGTCTCAATGCGCTACCGCTTTCAAAGTTTGAAGATTAGGACAGCCCAATAGATATGAGCGAAATACCATCTTCATATGTTTATCCTTGGCAACAATCTGTGTGGGAAAGCCTGACGCAACGCTTTCCCCAATTGGGTCATGGCTTATTGTTTTATGGCAAAAAAGGTTGTGGTAAACAAGCATTCGCTCAACATTTTTTAACTTGGGTGCTTTGTCTCAATAAACAAAAACAAGGTGCTTGTGGTGTCTGTAGTAGTTGTTTATGGCTCAAATCAGATACCCATCCTAATTATGTCTACATCTCCACGGATGAAGACAATAAAAAGCAAAACGCGAAAATTAAAATTGAAAAAATTCGCGATTTACAGCCTTTTGTGCAACAGACTGTAGAAGGTTGGCGCGTGATTATGATCGAGCCAGCGGAAGCATTAAATATCGCGTCATCTAATGCTTTATTAAAAACATTAGAAGAACCTGGCGAGCGTACTTTAATTATCTTGCTGGCAGACCATTACTTAAAATTGCCAGCAACCATTCGCAGTCGATTACAGCATTTTGCCATGGATCGTATTTCAGATGAGCAAGCGGAAGTGTATTTGAAACAGCATTTAGCCGCTGAACAGGTTTCACACATTCCATTATTGATGAATTTAGCCAATGATATGCCTTTGCAAGCAGTGGAGTTGGCAGAAAGTGAGTGGCTCAAACGTCGTGCAGAATTTATCGTTGATTGGCAAAAGCTGGTCATCAATAAAAATATGCCAATGTTATATGCGACAAAATGGAACAAAGAATTAAGTTTCAATGATTTTATTCATATGCTTGAATACTTGTTGTGTGACTTAATTTGTGTCAAGCTGAATCAACCGATTAAAAATATTGATCTACAATTAGAGACATTGGTTGAGCAATATAGCTTAGAGGTATTGTTCAATATCAACGAAGAATTGCAGGCTTTTAAAAAACAAGTTGAACAAAATGTGCAAAGCAATCTAATCATTGATCAGATTTTTATTCAACTGATGAATGTTTAAGCTTTGATTTATGACTAAGGGGAAATCATGAATCCACGTACTGGCGGAATTATCCAAGTCAATATTTCAGATCGCAAAATTTTACAATCGAGTTATATGCCGTTTGTAAATGGGGGTGGATTATTTATTCCATCCAATTTAGCAGTCAAAATGGGTCAAGAAATCTTTGTTTTGGCAACATTACCAGAACAATCACAAAAAATTCCTCTGACCGGTAAAGTGATTTGGATCTCATATAAGCAAAATGTCGATAAACCACAAGGCTTTGCTATTCAGCTGACTGGTGAAAAAGGCGCCTTTTACAAAATGGAAGCAGAAAAATTACTTGCAGGGAGTATGTCTTTGAACCATCCTAGTTTTACAATGTAGGCTTTACTACGCTTGAAACTATGAGGTAATTCCGTGTTTGTTGATACTCACTGTCACTTAACCATGCTCAATCTTGAACCTTATGGGGGAGATTTGGATATGGCAATTCAACAAGCGCGCGATGCAGGTGTGTCTAAGATGATGGGAATTTCTGTCGACTTAGATGACCATATCGCTTTATCTGAAATTGCAGCACGACACACAGATGTTGGTTACAGTGTTGGAGTGCATCCATGCGAAGATCCATCTGTGATGAATCGTGCAACGGTTGAGACATTAGTCGAACTAGCACGTTTCGATAAAGTCTGGGCCATTGGTGAAACAGGATTGGATTATTTTCACAGTACTGAATTTGTGGAAGATCAGAAACAATGTTTCGCACGACATATTCAAGCATCAAAAATAGTCAAGAAACCTGTGGTGGTTCATACTCGCTCTTCTAAGCATGACACCATTGATATCATTCGTGCTGAAGGCTCAGATCACGGTATTTTACATTGTTTTACTGAGGACTGGGATACAGCTAAAGCGGTACTTGATTGTGGTTATTACATTTCATTTTCAGGGATCGTATCTTTCAAAAATGCCCAAGATTTGCGTGATGTTGCGAAGCAAGTTCCACTCGATCGTTTACTCATAGAGACTGATAGTCCATATTTGGCACCAATGCCCTATAGAGGAAAGTCTAATGAACCAAAGTACGTTCCCTATGTAGCCAAAGCCTTAAGTGATGTATATCATAAAAGCCTTGAGGAGATTGCTTTCATTACGACGCAAAATTTTGAAAATCTCCTTAAAATGAAGCATTAAGTTTTAATGGATAAAATATTAAGAAGAGAGTTTATAGAGTGAAGATGGATCGTCAGGCTCAGTTTAGAGCAAGAGAAGCATTAATATTTCAGGTAGCTGAGCAACTTCTTCTAGAAAATGGTGAATCAGGCATGACGCTTGATGCGCTTGCCGCAGAACTTGATTTGGCAAAGGGTACACTCTATAAACATTTTCAGAGTAAAGATGAATTGTATATGCTGCTCATTATTCGAAATGAGCGCATGTTGCTTGAAATGGTACGTGATACTGAAAAAGAATTTCCAGAACACTTAGCCTTTTTTATGTTGCATCATCTGCATCATCCTGAACGTACCGTATTGTTCCATCAAATTGAGGAACGTCTTTCTACAACAGGCCAAGGGCTTCATCATCTGTTTAATGAAATGTATCAAGTTCGAAAAAGCCGTCTGCGTTTAATTATACGTATGACGGATCAATATCTTGAGACGATCGGTAGCAAAATGAGTACACGAGACTACTTAGCTTCGATTTGGTCTATTACCCATGGTGGTGGAGCAATACTCAATTCGAGCTTCTATCAACGCTATTTAGGTTCGCGAGATACGCTCAGAGTCGCATTAATTGAGCAAGCGCTGATGTTACCTAAGCATGTTGTTGCTGAAGAAATGGCTTAGGTCGGTATAGATGAAATCGCAATCATTGGCCTATAAGCAAACAGGGTTTACCCTAATTGAGCTTATGGTGGTGATTGTGATTATTGGTCTTCTTGCTGCTTTGGTCATGATGAATATTGACGGTGTTGATCAGCGTAAAGCCATGCAGGCACGTGAACTGTTGATGATGGATTTAAAGCAAATCGCACGCCAAGCCAATGATCAATCTCGTATTTATGCATTAGTAACAGAGCCAGCAACCGATGTAACTGCATTTGGTTATCATGTTGAGGAATATCAACCTGCTCAAATGAGAAATGCATCTGGATTATTAAACCATCAAAAACAAAATGATGTGCAAAAAACATGGATTCATTTAGAGGAATTTGCAGACAAGACTTTACCTGAGCATGTGAGCTTTAGCATCGAGCCTCAGGATCATCGTTTTGAAAATGCTCAAAATACAGATTTAGTGGGTTCAAATGCGCCAAAATTGATTTGGTTTGGCAATGGTGAGGCTAAGCCTGTCAGTATTCAAATCTATTATGATCAACAGCCCATAGGCGATTTAATTCAAATCGATTATTTGGGGAAAGTCATTGATGAAAAGTAAAGATTCAGTTCCGCTTTTTTCATCGTCTACTCAGGCAAAACGTTGTTCTGATTATTCTCGTACCTCAAGCATAGCTTTCGATCTTGCGACACGATCGAGCAGTGCTCGATTGAATGATTCGAAACATAGTTTCTCATCTTGCACTCGGGCAAAACGTTGTTCTAGTTATTCTCATACCTCAAGCACAGCTTTCGGTCTTGCGACACGATCGAGCAGCGCTCGATTGAATGATTCGAAACATAGTTTCTCATCTTGCACTCGGGCAAAACGTTGTTTTGCTCATCCTCGTTCAGGATTTACATTGATTGAAGTGGTTGTGGCATTGGCTATATTTGCGGTTGCGGCTATGGCTTTAACCAAAGTTGCACAGCAATATACACAATCGACGGGCAATGCCATACTCAGAACCAAGGCGCAAATGGTGGCACAAAATGAAGTGGCACAGATGGAGATTAATGGTGAATGGTTAGAAGGGACACAATCTAAGCAATTGACATCACAAGGTGAAACTTGGCAAATTGATAAAAAATCTGAAGCGACGCTGAGTCCTAATGTACAAAAAATAGATATTCAGATTAGTTTATATAATACTGAATTGGGAAAAGTGGAATCAGGTATTACCAATATGGTGTTTTATAACCATCCAATAAAAGAAACTTAACTGTGAATGATTTTAAACATAGCAATAAAACCCTAAACAATAAAAATAAGCACAAAACTCAAGAGCTCGGTTTTACCTTGGTTGAGTTATTGGTCTCAATCGCAATATTTGCCGTGTTATCTGCTTTGGGTTGGAAGGTTTTTGATTATTTACTCAAGGTGAGAGACCGTAATGCAGTTCATGAAGAACATTTGGCAGCATTACAAGATGCATATTTGCAATTTCAACGAGATAGTTTGCAAATTGTACCATTAACAGCAAACATTGCAGGAACGGTACAGCCTGCATTAGTGCTGAATAATCAGACTTTATCCTTTACCAAGTCAGGTGTGTCTGATCCTTTGCAACAAGGCTTGTCACCCTATGAGCGCATAGAATACCGATACGATACACAGCAAAAGAAACTTTATCGTTTAAAATATGCCAATATTAACGTCAGTCAAACACAGCAACCCGTATCAAGTGAATTATTGTCTAATGTAGATCAATTTGAGATTACAGTGCTCAATCCTGACACATTAACTCAATGGCCAGATGTAAATACTGATGTGAATAATCTGCAAAATTTACGAGTATTACCAAGGGGCTTAAGAATAAAGCTCACAGTACAAGATGTTGAATATGAATGGATGATGAGTTTGTTAAATACACAATTCTTAAAAGCTCAAGCCAAACAATCTAATTAATCGATTTATAATGAATATAGCCTAAGCAAAATTTAGTCTATGCAAAAGTAACTGAACAAGGATGTCATGATGGGGCAGCAGCGTGGAATTGCATTAATTACCATATTGGTGATGGTCGCTTTAGCGACGATTTTGGCCGCATCTATTGCAAAACATCAGCAGTTTACCTCAGAAAATACAGCCTACTTGATGCGTCAAAATCAGAGCTTACTCTATGCAAAGAGTGCCGAAGCATTTTATACAGAGCTTTTGGCTGAAGATGCTCGATCAAATTCGAATGCAGATTATTTGCAAGAATCTTGGGCAAAACCATTACCGCCATTTCCCATAGAGGGTGGTGTGGTTGCAGGAAAATTAGAAGATGAAACTGGAAAATTTAATTTAAATAGTCTTTTAAAGGAAGATGGAACGCCAGAACCAGAAGCACAGGCATATTTTGAGCGTTTATTAAAACGTGTGGGATTACCTGCTGGTTTAAGCGAGGCCGTGATTGATTGGCAAGATCCAGATGATTTAACCATTGGCGCGGCTGGAGCTGAAAGTAATTATTATCAAGGCCTAAGATCATCCTACATGGCAGCCAATGCACCTTTTTTAAGTGCAGAAGAGCTTAAACAAGTTCGTGGTTTTGAAGGGAAAAACTATGAGCTAATCGCACCCTATGTCACAGCCATACCTAAACAAGGCATGAAGATCAATATCAATACGGCGCCTGCTTTGGTTTTAGCAGCATTGGATGATAAATTGGATGTAAATCAAATTCAAAATATGATTGAACAACGACAGGCCAATATGGAATATTTTTCAAATGTGAGCGATTTATGGAATGTCGCACCATTTGATCAAATCTCAACAGAGTCTAGGGCAAAGGTTGAGACATTGTTAGATGTGAAATCGAGTTTGTTTAAAATTCAAGTTTTGGTCAAACTACACGACCGTCAAAGACAATTTAGCAGTTATCTTATGCGTGAAGATAAAAATGTTTACACCTATGCCAGAAGTTTAGCGCCATTTAATTCATTTAATTAGATAAAATCAAAGTGTTGATTTTTAATCAGTAAATAAAATTTTTAGGTTATGATATTGTTTAATACCTTTTGCCTATTGTCAAAAACGATAAAATTAATGAAGACTTTGAAAAAATTGCTCTATAATTAAATTTCTTAACGATTTATTGATAGCTTTGGCACATGTTAATTCGTAAATTATTTAAATTTGAAAATGCGCATATTGTGCGTAATTGCACGTCAGATCGTTGTAAGCGTTCGATTCATGGTCATAGCTACAAAGTTGAATTATTACTTAAAGCATCAAAGCTAGATCATGGACAAATGGTATACGACTTTGGCTTGCTCAAAGGTGTGATCAAAGACCTATACGATAGTTTCGATCATGCAATTTGTTTCTGGCAAAATGACAGTGCAGAGTATATCCAAGCCTGCAAAACATTTAGTGCACGCTGGGTTTCACTCCCTGTTTCGCCTTCAGCCGAACAGTTTTCACGTATTTTCTTTTACTTGGCTCAACAAGTATTGAATTCGACCATCACACAAAATGGTGAAGGTGATGTTGAAGTCTATTCAGTGATTGTGCATGAAACGGATACAGGTTACGCACAAAGCTTTTTAGAAGATATTGATAACGAACAAATGGGTTTATTGCGTTTGGATCAAATTATTTTTTCAGAGCAAATTCAATCTGAATGGAATGATCCTCAAATGTATAACCATTTACAGCAAGGCATTCGGTTTCAAAATCCTGAAGTAGATTTACAAGTTAAAATTTAAGTAAGCGTGGATGCACATATTTAGGATGAATGCAAAATGCAATT
Organism: Acinetobacter shaoyimingii; assembly: GCF_011578045.1. Lineage (NCBI taxonomy): Bacteria > Pseudomonadati > Pseudomonadota > Gammaproteobacteria > Moraxellales > Moraxellaceae > Acinetobacter > Acinetobacter shaoyimingii. The sequence goes on along the minus strand of NZ_CP049801.1, from coordinate 2,121,945 downwards.
GACTGAACAAGAGATGCTGAAACTCAATCAAGTTCGTTTGGAAGATGGCTGGAAATATAGCTTATCTGAATTCCTCTTAAGCAAACGCATGGATGATTTACGCGATTTTTTAAAAACAGAAATTCAAGCGGACAAAGTGATTTATCCGCCAAGTTCTCTTATTTTTAATGCGCTGAACACGACGCCTTTAAGCCAAGTTAAAGCTGTGATTTTGGGACAAGATCCGTATCATGGTCCAGATCAGGCACATGGCTTAAGCTTTTCTGTGCAAAAGGGGCTTGCATTGCCTCCATCTTTGCGTAATATCTTTCATGAGTTAAATTCGGATCTGGGTATACCCGCTTCGAAGCACGGTGACTTAACACAGTGGGCTCAAGAAGGTGTGTTGTTGCTGAACAGTGTACTGACAGTCGAAGCAGGTCAACCTACATCCCATCAAAAGCGTGGCTGGGAAGATTTTACCGACGCAGTCATTGATGTACTCAATGAGCAACGTGAACACATCGTATTTATACTTTGGGGTGCATACGCACAACGAAAAGGACAACGCATCGACCAAAATAAGCATTTGGTTCTCAAAGCAGCACATCCATCTCCTTTAGCAGCAAACCGAGGTGGATTCTTTGGTTGTAAGGCGTTTTCTAAAACAAATAATTATCTTAAACAAAATGGCATTGAGCCAATAAACTGGCAGCTGGACGCATGACAATTTCTCCCGAGATGAACCAATATCACCCCGATCTTATTATCGAAGAAGCAGCCAATGGTTGGCGCGTCATTCGCTTAAACCGACCGAAATCTTTACATGCTCTTGATGAGTCCATTGTAACGGCTTTACTTCAAGTCTTTGAAGATTTCCACACTGATGAGTCAGTGCGTGCAATTTGGCTAGATTCAACCACACCAAAAGCGTTCTGTGCAGGCGGTGATGTACGTAAATTGCGCCAGTTGGTGATTAATAACGAAGCGGATTCAGCGAATAAATTCTTTGAACAAGAATATGCATTAGATTTATTGCTACATGATTATGCTAAACCTGTCGTTGTTTGGGGCGAAGGTTATGTCATGGGTGGTGGTTTGGGGCTATTTATGGCTGCACCATTTCGTTTAGTTACGCCATATTCTCGTTTAGCGATGCCAGAAGTAAATATTGGGCTATATCCTGATGTGGGCGCAAGTCGATTCCTTGCTGACCGTGGACCTGTTGGTTTATTTACAGGATTAACGGGTTCAATTATGACTGCTGCAGGCGCATATGGTATTGGTTGGGCAACTCACATTTGTGATGCACAGCGTGATATCGTGTTGCAGAAGATGATCAATATTGATTGGGATCATTACCCAGCAGGCGATTTTAGAGCATTGGATGACACTCTAAATAGTTTACATCGTCCTGTATCTCCAGGGCCTTTACAGAATTCATTGGATACAATTCATAGTGTTTGCCGTGGCGCCAACTTTGAAACCGACTATGATGCAATTGTTGGTTTAAGCGATGCGCGAAGTGACTGGTTGCGCCAAGCGAGTGAAAATTTAGTCAAAGGTTCTCCAAGTACTGCTGCAATTACTTGGTTGTTGTGGCAATGGGGACGTCAAGTTCACCCTTGGCAAGAAGTATTTGATTTAGAAAAGCAGATTTCAGATTGGAAAATTCGTCATCCAGATTTTGTGGAAGGTGTTCGAGCACGTTTGGTTGATAAAGACCTATCACCTGAATGGCAAGCAGTTGAGTCAATGTCACTGAAGGGGATTTTGGGTCAAAATCCACCAGTCACTAATAATGAAAGTTGGAATGAATTGCTCAAACATTATGGTGTTATTTAATTCCTAATGACTGAAAGTTTTAATACAGACGATGAAAAATGGATGCAGCTTGCATATGCGCAGGCTGCATTGGCTGCTGATAAGGATGAAATTCCTGTAGGTGCCGTCATCGTGAGTGGGGGGCAAGTGATTGGTCAGGGTTTCAATCAACCAATTACTGGTCACGATCCTACTGCTCATGCAGAAATTGTTGCAATACGTCAAGCATGTCAAAGCATTAACAACTATCGGTTACCTGAAGATGCCACCCTATATGTCACCTTGGAACCCTGTACCATGTGTGTCGGTGCATTAGTACATGCTCGTATTCGTCGCGTGGTCTTTGCCACAACTGAGCCTAAAGCTGGATCTTTGATCAGTGCTCGACAGCTCTTAAGCAATAATGGTTATTATAACCATGTCTTTGAATTTGTATCTGGATGTTTACAGGAACAGTGTTCACAGCAACTCTCAAATTTCTTTAAAAAACGCCGTGAAGAAAAAAGACAATTGCGTTTACAACAAAAAATAGAAAATGAATCTTCAAAGAATTGAAGATTATGTAAAATGCTCAAATAATATTCTCGATTCTACAATTTACTCACTCATTTATACTCATATTTATAAATCAAGGAAAGAACATGAAATCTATTCAGGTCAATCAAGAGTTTAATGCGCCATTAGAAACGGTGTTTGAAGCTTTGTCTAAACATGCGACATATAATGATGTGTTTGCGCCTGTTCAAGTGGTTCGAATCAAAGATTCTGCAGATCCTGAGCGTCCAGATGGTGTGGGTTCAGTACGTAAAATGGGGATTGGACCTGTTAAACCGTTAAAAGAGCAAATAACCTTGCTTGAAGTGAACGAGCGTATTGAATATAAAATTATTAAAAATCCTTTGATTAAGCATCATTTAGGGATTATTGAATTTAAATCGATTGCTGCAAATAAAACTTTGGTGAGTTATACGATTGAATTGCAAGCAAGAGCACCCTTTGTGAGTCAATTAATACTTGCACAGCTTAAACTTGCGATTACACTTGGCTTCAAGAAATTGGCAAAGACTTTGGCTTAATTGGATAGACAATGACCATTCAGATTATTACGATTGATGGACCAAGTGGTTCAGGTAAAGGTACGCTTGCGGCTAAGCTGGCACAACATTATCAATTCCATTTACTTGATTCAGGTGCAATTTATCGCTTACTTGGATTGTCATTACATCAACGTGAGTTGATTGAAGTTTTAGATCAACCTACAGAGCTAGAGCAAAGTACAAATATTGCAACAAATTTGGACATTAAATTTGTATCTGGGGCAGAAGGCACTCGTATTTATTTAGATGGTGCAGATGTGACTGAAACAATCCGCACCGAACGTGTAGGCGAATTTGCTTCAAAAGTTGCTGCAATTCCTGCACTTAGGTCTGCGCTTTTTGATCGTCAGCGTGCTTTTGCACAAGCTCCGGGCTTGGTTGCAGATGGTCGAGATATGGCAACTTCAATCTTTCCAGAGGCACAAGCGAAGATTTATTTGACTGCTTCAGCTGAATCTAGAGCCGAACGACGTGTAAAGCAGTTGCAGGGCATGGGGCTAGATGTTAAAATAAGCGACATTTTGACTAACATCCAGGCACGTGACAAGCGTGATATGGAAAGAACAGTGGCTCCGCTTAAGCCTGCACAAGATGCTTACATCATTGATAGTTCAGCGTTGAACATCGATGAAGTATTCAAATTGATGACGGATTATATCGATTCACAGTTGGTTAAATAACAAATACTAGTGGAAGCATAGCTTGATCAGTTTATATGGACTATGTGGATACTTAATTAAACCGGCCTTGTCTGATCCAAGACCGCTGACTTTTCTAGGTAAATCATGACCGAATCTTTTGCAGCCCTCTTTGAAGCAAGCGAATTAAATCTAAACGTTGAAAAGGGTGCAGTCATCCAAGGTATCGTTGTTAGCATCGATTCTGACTGGGTAACTGTAGATACTGGCCTTAAATCTGAAGGTGTAGTAGCTCGCTCTGAATTCTTAAACGAACAACGTGAGCTTGAAGTAAACGTTGGCGACACAGTAGATGTTGTTGTTGAAGCGCTTGACAACGGTATGGGCCAAACTGTTTTATCACGTGAAAAAGCGAAACGTGCTGAAACTTGGACTAAACTTGAAAAAATCTTTGAAGACGGCGAAATCGTTACTGGTGTTATCTCTGGTAAGGTTAAAGGCGGTTTCACTGTTGACATCGGTCCAGTTCGTGCGTTCTTACCAGGTTCTTTGGTAGACACTCGTCCTATCCGTGACACAACTCACCTTGAAGGTAAAGAGTTAGAATTCAAAGTTATCAAACTTGATGCTAAACGTAACAACGTTGTTGTATCTCGTCGTGCTGTTATGGAAGCTGAATCTTCAGCTGACCGTGAAGCGCTTCTTTCTCAATTGGAAGAAGGCCAAACAGTTACTGGTACAATCAAAAACCTTACTGACTACGGCGCATTCGTTGACCTTGGTGGTATTGACGGTCTTCTACACATTACTGACATGGCTTGGAAACGTATCAAGCACCCATCAGAAGTGGTTGAAGTTGGTCAAGAAGTTACTGTTAAAGTACTTAAATTTGACAAAGAACGTAACCGCGTATCTTTAGGCCTTAAACAATTAGGCGAAGATCCATGGTTAGCGATCATGAACCGTTACCCTAAAGGTTCTATCGTTAAAGCTCGCGTAACTAACTTAACAGACTACGGCTGTTTCGCAGAAATCGCTGAAGGCGTTGAAGGTTTAGTACACGTTTCAGAAATGGATCACACAAACAAAAACATCCACCCATCTAAAGTTGTTCAGATCGGTGACGAAGTTGATGTTATGGTTCTTGAAGTTGATGAAGAGCGTCGTCGTATTTCTCTTGGTATCAAACAAACTCGTGCTAACCCATGGGAAGAGTTTGCTAAAGATCACGACAAAGGCGAAAAAGTTTCTGGTACGATCAAATCTATCACTGACTTCGGTATCTTCATCGGTTTACCAGGCGGTATCGACGGTCTAGTTCACTTGTCTGATATTTCTTGGAACGAACAAGGCGAAGAAGCAATTCGTCGTTACAAAAAAGGTGACACTGTAGAAGCTGTTATCCTTTCTGTTGACGCTGAAGGCAACCGTATCAGCCTTGGTATCAAACAAATGAACAACGATCCGTTCAATGATTTCCTTGCGAACAACGAACGTGGTGCATTGGTTAAAGGTACTGTAACTGCTGTTGACGCTAAAGGCGCAACAATTAAGTTAGCTGACGAAGTTGAAGCTTCTTTGAAAGCATCTGAAATCAACCGCGACCGCGTTGAAGATGCAACTAAATTCTTAGAAGTTGGTCAAGAAGTTGAAGCGAAGATCATCAACGTTGATCGTAAATCGCGCGCAATCAACTTGTCGATCAAAGCGAAAGACGAAGCTGAAGAGAAAGAAGCTGTTGCTAACTTGAAAACTGTAGCAGCTGGCCAAGAAAATGGTCCTAAGACTATTGGTGATTTGATCAAAGCTCAAATGAACCACTAAGTCTGTGTTTATTGTATTGTTAATGTAATTTAATCAATACTTTTTACACAAATACTGTAAACGGTAGCGTAGTAGTAACTTATTGCGCTACCGTTTTGTATTTAAACAGGTTATTATCAAGCAATCTACTCAAGTAGCTTGATAATTAAAGAGGTCGCAGATGACTATTGAAGCACTTAATAAGTCTGACTTAATAGAACGTATTTCTATCAAAAATCCACATTTGGCTGAACCATTAGTCGAAGAAGCTGTTAAAATAATGATCGATCAAATGATTGCATCGTTATCGTCAGATGACAGAATTGAAATTCGTGGGTTTGGCAGTTTTGCTTTACACCACCGTGAACCACGTATTGGTCGTAACCCAAAAACAGGTAAATCTGTTGAAGTTGCAGCTAAAGCAGTACCACATTTTAAACCAGGTAAAGCATTGCGTGATGCGGTGAACGAAACGATTAATAAATAAAATAAATGCGGGGTGCGTATGCGCTTTATCTTAGGGCTGCTTCTAGTAGCAGTATTTGTATATTCTCTGGCTTTGGTACTCATTAACGGTACTGAATTACCAGTAGACTTATGGTTTACACAAGTCCCAGCTATGCGCTTAGGTTTGTTATTATTGCTGACCTTAGTGATTGGTATTGTTCTAGGATTGCTGATTGGTGTCCAGTTGTTTAGAGTTTTCCAAACAAGGTGGGAAATCAATCGTTTGCGCAAGGATATTGAACACCTCCGTAAAGAGCAGATTCAATCTGCACAATTTGCTGCTGCAGAAGCTGCTGCAAGTGCAAGACATGAAAAAACGGTTTTAGATGTGCAATCACAAGATAGATCCACACCATTGTGATCATGTCATAAACTGACTCAAACGCCTCATTGCCACACAGTGAGGCGTTTTTTTATGTTCTTGTTTTGATGTTGACATCTTGAGCATTTTTTAACTAAAAGTTTAACAATCTGAGATGATAGTTTTGCAGCCAAGATGAAACATCTTTATAATTACGCAACTTAACGTGATGGAAGATAGACTCTTGAGTATCATTGTTGCCTTAGATGCAAAAAGCCAAATCGATGCATTAAAAATTGCAGAACAATTAGATCCATCATTATGTCGGGTTAAAGTTGGTAAAGAGCTTTTTACGCATGAAGGGCCAACTGTTGTAAAATCTTTACAAAATCAAGGTTTTGATGTATTTCTAGATTTAAAATTCCATGATATTCCAAATACAACTGCACAAGCGGTGTGTGCGGCGGCTGACTTAGGCATATGGATGGTGAACGTCCATGCTTCTGGTGGTCGTAAAATGATGGAAACCTGTGTAGAGCGTTTAAAAGCAGGAAACTACAATACACAATTGATTGCGGTGACGGTACTTACCTCAATGGGTCGTGAAGACTTAAAAGATATTGGTTTAGATATTGAGCCTTTTGAGCATGTTAAGCGTTTAGCAACACTCACTCAAGATTCAGGTTTAGATGGTGTGGTTTGTTCTGCGCAAGAAGCAAAAATGCTACGTGAAACATTGGGTCAAGACTTTGCATTGGTGACACCAGGGATTCGTCCTGAAGGCTCGAATGCAGATGATCAAAAACGTATTGTGACACCAAAACAAGCAATGCTGGATGGTTCAACACATTTGGTGATTGGTCGACCAATCACGCAATCACAAAATATGAATCAAACGCTTAAAGATATTCTGGCTACGCTTTAAATGTATAGCAATCTTTTTATCTCAGCATAAAAAATCCACGCATAAGCGTGGATTTTTGTTTATACATCAATTATTTGGTTAATACGCTTTTTAAGCGACTTACCACTTCTTCGCATTGTGCTAAATCAGCGACCAAGGCTAAGCGAACATGGTTTTCACCAGGATTGCCTTGCTCAGTTTCACGTGATAAATAACGCCCAGGAAGCACTTTAATGTGTGCTTGTTCCATCAACATTTTTGCGAAATTTTCATCATTATCGACTTTTAACCAGTAATAAAAACCAGCATCTGGTTTTTTTAATGGAAGTAGATCACCGAGTTCTTGCTGGAATAATTCAAATTTTGCGCGGTATTGCTTACGGTTTTCTTCTACATGAGCTTCATCATTCCAAGCCGCAATCGAAGCCAACTGATGCTGAACAGGCATTGCAGCACCATGATAAGTACGGAATTTTAAATACGGTTTGAGTAGATTTGCATCACCAGCCACAAAACCTGAACGCATACCGGGTAGGTTTGAACGTTTTGATAATGAATGGAAAACGATACAATTTTTATAATCATCTCGTCCGAGTTCTGCGCAGACTTCAAGTAAGCCGACTGGCGCTTCATCGAACCAAAGCTCTGAATAGCATTCATCAGAAGCAATAACAAAGTTGTATTGATCTGAGAGCGCAATTAATTTTTTAAATTGATCTTTTGAAAGAACAGCACCGGTTGGGTTTCCAGGTGTACAAACAAAAAGTAATGCAGTTTTTTTCCATACTTCAGCTGGCACAGCATCAAAATCACCTAGGTAATCATTTTCTTCTGTGCAATTAATGAAATAAGGCTTTGCACCAGCAAGTAAGGTTGCACCTTCATAGATTTGATAAAACGGATTCGGCATCACAACATAAGGTGCTTCTTCACGGTTAATCAAAGCTTGAACGAAAGAGAATATCCCTTCACGTGTTCCTGTGACAGGAAGAATATGATCTTCAGCACTGATTGTGTTGAGTTTAAAACGACGTGTTAACCATGTTGCAATACTTTCACGAAGTTCAGGCAAGCCTTTACTGTTTGGATAAGTAGAAAGATGGTTGAAATTGTCAATAATCGCTTGTTTCACAAACTCAGGTGCAGGGTGCTTTGGTTCCCCAATAGATAAAGGAATCAAAGGTAAATCTGCGGGTTTGACATCCTTAAACAATTGATTCAATTTTTCGAAAGGATAAGGATGTAATAAAGACAAACTAGAATTCATGAAACAATTACCGTGTGATAAAAACCAATCTTAAAAAAATTAATGATGACTCGAAACAAGATTTGAAGCCTCATCTAATGCTGCAGTTAATTGTGTTGCAAAAGCTTGAGCTTCAGCATCATTCATAGGTGTAGCATCTTTTTTGGTGACAAAGAAAATATCTTCAGCACGTTCACCTAAAGTGGCAATGCGCGCTGAATGGATGTCTAAACCTTGCATCATAAATAATCCACCGATTTTAGCCAGCAGACCAGGTTGGTCGAGCGTTGAGATTTCAACCATATTTTGTTGCAATGCCTCATTTAACGTAATATCCACCGTATTTTCAATGTCAAAATGGCGCAATTGACGTGGAATGCGGCGCTGCATCAGTCCAGGATATTTGTCTGATTGACAGAGCGCGGTAACCAAAGCTTCTTTGACCGTTTCTTCGCGATCTCGATCTGTTAGCAAAGTGCCAAAACGGTCAAGGACCACATAGGTATCTAAGCTAAATGATTTTGTTGCTGTGATAATACGAGCATCTTGAACATCTAAGTTCATACGGTCGAGTACAGCAACAGTTGTGGCAAACAGATTGGGTTTATCTTGAGTATAAATAAAAATCTGTACGGCATCTTGAGCAGCTTTTCGATGTGCACGCATCAACACCAATGGTTCAGGATTATCACCATGCTCTAAAATCGCACGTGTATGCCAAGCCACTTCATCGGCAGATTCTTTTAAGAAATATTCATCCCCTAATTCTTGCCATACTTTTTCCACAGCATCAAGCGGGAAGTCATTGACTAAAATTTCACTGGCAGCAAATTTAGTGTCTTCAATCAGCATTTGATATTCAACAGGACGACCTAAACCACTACGGATGACATCACGCGCATGGGTATAGAGTTGACGCATTAAAGATGCGCGCCATGTGTTCCACAATTTAGGATTGGTGGCATTGATATCTGCAACGGTTAAGCAGTACAGATAATCTAAATGCTCCATATCACCGAGTTTTTCTGCGAACTCTTTCACCACATCAGGGTCAGAAATATCTTTTTTCTGTGCGGTCATCGACATAAGTAAATGGTTTTGAATGAGCCATGCGACCAAATTGCAATCACGGTCAGTAAAACCGTGAGCACGACCAAATTCGATCGCATCGATTGCACCCAATTCACTATGATCGCCACCTCGACCTTTGGCAATGTCATGGAATATTGCGGCTAAAAAGACAATGTCACGACGCGCAAGACGTTGGAATACAGAACTGACAACAGGATAGTCTTTGGCAAATTCAGGTTCTTTAAATCGATTTAAATTTCTGACCAAAAGTAATGTATGTGCATCGACCGTATAGATATGGAATAGATCATATTGCATGAGCCCCATAATCTGACCAAAGGCAGGAATATATTTGCCCAGTACACCATAACGTTTCATTGCCACCATGGTTTCGTACAAACGGTGTGGTGAACGAATGATGGCCATAAATAAGGCTTGATGTGTTGGATTGTCTCTAAAGTTTTGGTCGATGCGTTTTGCTGCGAGAGTCAATAATCGTAATGTTCGGGCACGTATACCTTCAATTTCAGGACGGTTGGCGAGTAAGTAAAAAATTTCTAAAATCGCACTTGGTCTTTCAGCGAAAATTTTATGATGTTGAACAGCCAGCTTGCCATCGACCAATTTGAAATTTTCATTAATTTCTTCAATTTTACGTTCGTAATCTGGTAGTCGAGGGGTAATCACCGATTCATTGAAATAAGCCAAAAGCATTTCATTCAGTGTAGATACTTGTTGTGCTGCACGGTAATAACGCTTCATGAACTGTTCAATTGGATAATTGATATGTTCGCCTTCGACCTTTTGATAGCCAAACTTCGCCGCGACTTCACGTTGATAATCGAATAACAGACGATTTTCATCACGCTTGGTTATACGATGTAGATAATGGCGAATCTCCCAAAGGAAATTTTCAGCCTCTTCTAAAACAGCCAATTCAAATTCGGATATAAAGCCCAAATGAACCAAGTCATAAATACGATTGACTCTAAAATGACGCTTTGCAATCCAACCAATTTGGTTAATGTCACGGATACCGCCAGGGGCATTTTTAATATCAGGTTCTAAGTTGCTTTCTGTATTGTTGTGTTGAGCATAACGACGAGCTTGCTCATCCATTTTTGCATCAAAAAAGGTCTTATCGGTCCATGTTTGTGACACAACACGACGTGGCCATTTGGCTAAATGTTCATAACCTGCAATTAAGCGTGCTTCAATAAGGGTAGTTGCTACGGTTAAATCACTGCTTGCTTGTTCAAAACAGGACTGAATGGTGCGTACACTGACACCCGGTTTAAAATTTCCCACATCCCAAAGAGAGGAAATAAAATGGGTGACTTTGGTTTCTTGATCGGGGGTAAGCTCATCTTCTGATAAGACCATAATGTCCACATCAGAATAGGGCATCATTTCACGACGCCCATAACCACCAACTGCAAACAAACCCAATTGCGTCTGATCTAAACCTGCATGGTTCCATAGAAACACTAAGGCTTCATCAATTAAATTTGCTCGAGCACGGATAATTTCACGAATCGGTTGTCCCTGTTCAAACTGTTCTTGTAATTGATTTTCAACATCCGTTCGCCATTGATTAATCGCTTTGATGTCATGATTACTTGAAACGTAGTTTAACAGTGGAGACGTGTTGATCATGAATGTATTATCCGTCCATAAAAAATTAAAAATTAACTATCTATTGTTTTGTTGAACACGCACTTTGGATGCTGCTTCAAATGCCCACTCACGCGCTTGATCTGTTGTTTCGGCACGTGCAGTTGCAACGCCCATACGACGTCGAACAAAACCTTCAGGTTTGCCAAATAGTCGTAAATCGGTATTTGGGTTTTCCAAAGCAAGTTCTAAGCCAGAGAATGATAGATTAGTATCATCTACACCTGCATAAATCACTGCACTGGCAGCTACACTGTGTCGTTGTGTATTGACTTGTAAGCCTAATATCGCACGAGCATGCAGTTCAAACTCACTTTGGAACTGAGAAGCTAAAGTCACAAGCCCTGTATCATGTGGGCGAGGTGATACTTCACTAAACCACACTTTATCAGCTTTAACAAAGAGTTCTACACCAAAAATACCACATCCACCTAATGCAACGGTCACTTTATGTGCAATGCGTTGCGCTTCTTCTAATGCAGCAGGTGTCATTGCCTGAGGTTGCCAGCTTTCCACGTAGTCGCCAGAGTCTTGACGGTGCCCAATGGGGTCGCAGAAATGTGTTTCAATTTCGCCTGTTGTTGGATTTTTTGCACGAACAGTGAGTAAAGTGATTTCAAAGTCAAAATCAATTTGCGATTCGACAATCACCGTACCTTGATTGACCCGACCACCTGTTTGTGCATATTCCCAAGCCGCATCGACTTCGGAAAATTCTTTAACACGAGATTGACCTTTACCCGAAGATGACATTACAGGTTTGACAAAATTCGGATAGCCAATGTCATCACACGCTGCACGGAATGATTCTAATGTGTCAGCGAAACGATATGCCGATGTAGGAAGCCCCAATTCTTCAGCTGCTAGTTTACGAATGCCTTGACGGTTCATCGTCAAGTTCACTGCTTTTGCTGAAGGAATGACTGTGGCAATGTTTTGTTCTTCTATTTCGACTAAGACTTGTGTAGCAATCGCTTCAATTTCAGGAACAATTAAATTGGGTTTAATATTTTCGATTAATTTTTTGAGTTCGACTGGTTCAGCCATATTTAAAGTATAAGAATAATGGGCAACTTGCATGGCAGGCGCATGGTCGTAACGGTCTGCGGCGTGTACTTCCACACCTAAACGTTGTAGCGAGATCACCACTTCTTTTCCAAGTTCACCAGAACCCAATAATAAGACTTTAAAGGCTGAAGTTTGAAGTGGAGTGCCAATTGTGATGCTCATGCGTTTCATCCATGCTTGAAGTTATGGGCTTTTAGCATAGCAGAACTGGCACACGAGTTAAGCTTTGATTCACATAAAATAATGATATTGTCTAACACTATTTTAGATAAAGAAATTCTTAAATTTCTTTATCTATGAATAACTAAAGTTAAATTAGATATCAAAATAGGTATACACCATCCCATACACAAAGGCTGCGGTCAGTGTCGCTAATACAATACGCTGATATTTAAAATAAATACCCGCCAAAACCACAAAACCGACCAACATAGCAAAGCTTTTATTTGGTGTTTCCATTAATGGTGGAAGTGTTGCGACCACGAGCATTGAGCTGATTGCAGCAATTCCAATTGAACCTAGTGCAATTTTAATCCAGACTGAACCACGTTTTTGAGCATTGTCATGGTGTCTTTGAATGACCCAAAATGGTCCAAAACGCGAAGCAAAATTGGCGATACCGACAATAATGCCAACGAGAATAATGTCTAAGTTCATTAAAATTCTCCCGTACGTTGTTCTAAGTCATGGTCATCTTGCTTAAGCACATAATGTTTAAATAAACCTGCCAAAATACCAGAAGCAATACCAATAAAGATCGCTGCGGATAAATTGATCGTGTAACATGCGATTGCAGCAACCACTAAACTGACGATAACGACAAAACTATGTTTTTTCTCAAAAGCAGCCAATAAGAAACTCAAGAACAGTGCAGGGAGTAGGAAATCAAGTGCCGCTTGAAGAAACTGTGGCATATGACTGACTTTATCGGCAAATAAGCCGCCTAAAAACGATCCAAAAGCCCAAGACAGCCAACTGAACAAGCTGACACCCAGCATCCAAGATTCAGACCATTCTTGACGACGTTGCGATAATTTAATCATACCTGCTGCAAAAACTTCGTCTGTCAGTCCCCAAGCCCAAATAGCCGTTTTTTTTAGATTTAAACGATCGTTGATTAAATTTTGTAGAGCAGGGCCATACAGCAAATGTCGAATATCAAGCGCAATTACAGTTAAAGCCGTCATCCAAATAGATGTGCCACTACCGAGTAATGCAACCACTAGAAATTGACTCGCTCCAGCATACATTGAGCAAGACAGAAACAAAGCTTCCCATGCACTGAAACCAAATTGCGATGCAGATACACCGAATGCAAATGAAACAGGAAGATAAGTAAACATGATGGCTTGACTGTCTTTAGCACCTTGCCAAAAACCAGCAGGTTTTACCGTGGAAAAACTGTGCTCAGACACGAAACACCTAATTCAAAAAATGAAACAAAAGTAAAGAATAAAACAAAAGGTAAAATCTAGATTGAGTATTGTAGCCGAATTTACTAGCATAGTGCCGAATTGTTTATTTGGGCTGAAGTATGTTTACTTTAAAATCTGGTTCTGGACTCTTGTGTGTATTGCTTGCTTCGAGCGTGTTGCAAGGTTGTGGTCAATCATCAAATGAACCTGAGAAAAAGGTAGAAATTAAGACTGCACCAAAAATAACCAATGATGCCACGGTATATGCGAAAAAAGCATGGGATTTGATCAATCAGATCGATCCAATTTTGTACCAAAACCAAGTTGCTCAGATCAATAAAGATGTACGTGAGCCTGTACGCAAACTCAATTTAGATTGGCGTATCAATGTGAAAATGACTGACTCTGTGACTGAAGGAAAATATGCATTGTGTCGTAAAGCCTTGACCAGTATTGATTCATGGGCACGTGCGATCGTTGAAAATGAAGGTCAACTTGAGCAGCGTAAAGCAACGTATGAACGTGATAAAACGCAGTGTAAGGATGCAATAGATAATCCAGCGTTAGGAAATACCGAGGCCTATACGGATCTTTTTTAAAATCAGTTTGATTCAAAAAGCGAGATCATAAATCTCGCTTTTTTTTTGTTTTAAATTTTATGAATTAAACGTTTGAGACACTACTTATTTGATGGCTTCTAAATAGCGACGATTGACTTCTTCCCAATTGATCACGTTATAAAATGCATTGATATATTCAGGACGACGGTTTTGATATTTTAAATAATAGGCATGTTCCCAAACATCTAATCCAAGAATAGGTGTATTGCCATGCATCAATGGTGAGTCTTGGTTTGCAGAACTTTCAACCACGATTTTTTTATCAGGCGTTACGCTCAACCAAGCCCAACCACTCCCAAAACGACTAATGGCAGCTTTGGTAAATACTTCTTTAAATTTTTCAAAACCACCTAATTCTTGTTCGATGGCCAATGAAATTTGTCCAATTGGGTTGCCACCGCCTTGTGGGCTCATAACTGTCCAGAAAAGGGAGTGGTTGGCATGTCCACCGCCATTATTGATCACATTATTTTTGATATCGGTAGGGACTTCATTGACTTTGCGAACCAATTCTTCTACAGATGATTTTTCCCATTCTGTACCTGCAATTGCACCATTAATATTGTTGATATAGGTTTGATGATGTTTGCTATGGTGAATTTCCATTGTTTTGGTATCTACATGTGGTTCAAGCGCATCATAAGCATAAGGTAAGGGAGGAAGGGTATACGCCATTTTTAAATCCTTTTTAAACTTTTCACATTAAGTAGAGATGAGTTTAAGATAAGATAGAATTAATGTAAATATAATGATAATTATTATCATTATTGTTTTAATTTATAAGTTCATTTATTGATACAAATGCTATATATTCAGGTGATATAAATAGAATTTATATGAAATGTTGTTTTAATAATTTGAAAGGAAAGCGTTTGAAAGTAAAGAAAATGGGGCTAATGATGAAATATATGGTTTTTATGCCGATATTTTTATTTATTGATACTCAGTACGCTTCAGCATGTATGCCACATAGTCAAAATGATGTTTTCATTGCACGTTATCTATCTATTGAGAACAAAATGGCAGATCCAGTAAAATTTGATATAGATTTTACTGAGCAGAAATTTATTTTTCGGTCGTTTTATCAATGGTTCGCGATGGGTCATCCAGAAATTATGTACAGTGAATTCGAACCTCAAGAATTGAATCCGAATGATTTAGTCATAGGCTTAGCTTATGCAGTTGATGGACGGAAACCTGAATTGTATACACTTTCTGCATTAGCCCAATTAAACTGTAAGGATGATCAGTTATTCATTGGTAAAACATTGGGATCGTTTTTAGCTTGGGATCGAAAAGAAAATCAATGTAAATTAAGTACTACAAATCATATCGGTATTTTAGATGGCTTTTTAAATGGCGATCAAAGCGATTATCTAAAACAACTGCAAAATCGATATCCAACCTGCAAAGCATTAGAGGCTGCTTTTCCAAAGTTAAACTCACCGCAAAATGATTTATCCATTTTTCAAAAAATCTATCGTTGGTTACTGAAATGGCTATGATCGAAATCATAAAAAAGCCTCAACAATGTGAGGCTTTTTTTAGCTGATTAATGCAAATTAAACATTAAAACGGAAGTGTAAAACGTCCCCGTCTTGAACGACATAAGTTTTACCTTCTAAACGCCATTTGCCTGCTTCTTTCGCACCCGCTTCGCCGTTGTATTGAACGAAATCATCATAAGCAATACATTCAGCACGAATAAAACCTTTTTCGAAGTCGGTGTGAATCACACCAGCCGCTTGAGGCGCAGTTGCTCCAACTTTCACTGTCCAAGCACGAACTTCTTGTACACCTGCAGTGAAGTAAGTTTGTAAACCTAAAAGTGAGTAACCTGCACGAATCACCACGTTTAGACCTGGTTCTTCCATGCCCATTGCTTCTAAAAATTCAGCACGGTCTTCGTCATCAAGTAATGAAATTTCAGCTTCAATTTGGTTGCAAAGGGGAACAACAATCGCATTTTCTTCAGAAGCTAATTTTTTAACAGCATCTAAATGCGGGTTATTTTCAAAGCCGTCTTCAGCAACGTTGGCAATGTACATGGTTGGTTTTAAAGTCATCAGACCATAACCACGTACCAATTTACGTTCATCATCATCAAGGTCAGCTGCACGGGCAGGCTTACCTTCATTTAATAATGGTTGAATTTTTTCCAAAATCGCTTTAACCGCAATCGCTTCTTTATCGCCACTTTTAGCAGATTTTGCTAAACGCGTAATTGCTTTTTCAACCGCTTCTAAGTCAGCAAGTGCAAGTTCAGTGTTAATAGTTGCAATGTCATCTAATGGATCAATTTTACCATTTACATGAATCACGTTTTCATCTTCAAAACAACGAACCACGTGTGCAATCGCATCCGTTTCACGAATGTTGGCAAGGAATTGGTTACCTAAACCTTCACCTTTAGATGCACCAGCGACTAAACCTGCGATATCAACAAATTCCATTGCAGTTGGCACAACACGCTGTGGTTTAACGATTTCTGCTAATTTGTCCATACGTAAGTCAGGTACAGGAACGATACCTGTATTTGGTTCGATGGTACAGAATGGGAAGTTTTCTGCAGCAATAGCAGCCTTAGTCAATGCATTGAAAAGTGTAGATTTACCAACGTTCGGCAAGCCGACAATACCGCAATTAAAACCCATGAAAAAAACTCACAAAGTGTTATATAAAAATTGTTGATGATTTTACATGAAAGCCATGACAAAGTCAGGTCTAAGCGTTTAAGTTTTCGTTTGTAGATGAATGCGTGCTGAATCAATGCCTGAGCGTGAACACTTATTTTAGTTGTGATTCAAGTTATCGCTACTTTTATACTTTTGGTTATCGTGTTGTTAATCTTCAAAATAGACCAATTCATTTTTTATATTTTTGATGATATTAAACTTTAAGACTTGCTTAGCGTGACCTTAGGTTCAGAATTTATACATGAATTTTTTAAAATCCGATTTTGTTGAAAGTTGATAAAAGTAAAAGAGAAGAATACTCAAACACAGCATTCTTCTCATTTTCGATAGTCTCTTATTTATAATGTGCGCTTAAATCTTCCGTTTATCTAACTGTGCTGATAACGCATCGCCCGTTGCCTGTACCAACATCACTAAAACAACCAGAACTAAAATCACTGCAAGCATAATTTGCATATCAAAACGTTGGTAGCCATAGCGATAGGCAATATCACCCAAACCACCTGCACCAATGGCACCTGCAATGGCAGATGAGTTAATCATGGTGACTAACGTTACGGTAAAACCTGCTACGATGCCAGGTAAGGCTTCAGGTAAAAGCACATGCCAAATGATTTGCTTTCGATTACAGCCCATGGCTTGGGCGGCTTCAATGAGCCCATGATCGACTTCACGTAAACTGACTTCTGCAATTCGAGCAAAGAACGGTGTGGCAGCCAGTGTTAATGGTACGACTGCAGCCCAAACGCCATAACTCGTTCCCACAATAAAGCGCGTCAATGGAATTAAAGCCACCATCAAAATCAAGAAGGGAATAGATCGTGTGATATTCACCACCCAGCCCAAAGCTTGATTAATCGTTTTTGATGGATAAATCCCATGTTCAGAAGTATTCACTAAAATCACTGCCATTGGCAGACCAATCAGTAATGCAAAAAAGGCAGAAACCCCAACCATCACTAAGGTATCGATGGTTCCTGTAATCAATAGATCAATGAGTTGGTCGTGCATAGCCCAATACCTCTACATGTGCAATTTTATGCTTCAATTGTTGTTTTAAAATTTGAAGGTCAATACTTAAATCTGGAACACCAACAATGAGTGTGCCTACTAAATGATCTTGAATGCTATCAATATGACTTTGATACAGATGTACCGATTGACCAAAGCTAGACAGTATTTCAGTCAAGTTAGGAGAAAATTTCGCCTCAGTGGCATATTTAAGTTTCACGATGCTGTGAGTAACGAGATCATTTAATTCTTCATAAACTGTAAAAGGCAGATCTAATTGTTCCAAATTCAAAAGTTCTTGAGTTATGGCTTGCTGAGGATTGGAAAATACAGACCAGACTTGACCTGACTCCACAATTTCACCCGCATCTATCACCACGACTTGATCGCAAATTTCACGAATGACTTGCATTTCATGGGTAATTAAAACAATTGTGAGTCCAAGTTCGAGATTGATCTTTTCTAATAATGCTAAAACGACAGAAGTACTTTCTGGATCTAGAGCAGAAGTTGCTTCATCACAGAGTAATATTTCAGGTTTACTGACCAAAGCACGCGCGATGCCGACACGCTGCTTTTGACCACCCGAAAGTTGAGAAGGGTAATTCTGTGCTTTATCGCTTAAACCTACCAACTCTAGAACTTCAGTGACCCGTTGTTGAATATCAGAAGTACTGTAATTGGCAATTTTTAAAGGCAGCGCCACATTTTCATACACTGTTTTGGCAGACATTAAATTAAAATGTTGAAAAATCATGCCTATTTTCTGACGTAATTGAATTAAATCGCCATGATTAAGTTCAGATAAGGATTGTTGATGAATATGAATATTGCCCTCATCAATTTTTTCTAAACCATTTAATGTGCGAATTAAGGATGATTTTCCTGCACCACTTTTTCCAATGATTCCAAAAATTTTGCCTTCAGGAATGTCCAGATTGATATTTTTTAAGGCATGAACTTGTTTGCCCTGCACATGATAAAACTTTTCCAAATTTCGAATGGTGATATGTGGCACTGCAAATTCAATTTGTGAACCAAAACTAACCATCTTCATACTCCTTATTTCCAGCTCGCATACCAAAGATCATGGCCTGAGTCTTCATCAATTGATGCTCTGACTTTTGCTGATGTTTGGAAGATGTGAATGAATTTCTCAAGTTTTTGATTTTTATCGACATAATTATCACGAGTGATAAATAACAAGGCATAGCGATTACCCGTTGCAGGATCAAAAATCAAAGCATCATGAGGATCGTGGTTTTTCGCTAGAATTAAATAATTTGGGTATCCAAAAGCGACATCAGCGTCTGAAAGGGCACGTGCAGTTTGTGGACCTTCAACTTCAATAAATTGCAGGTTTTTAGGATTGGATTGAATATCTTTCAAACTCGAAAGATAGTTGTCTGGATCTTTTAATGTAATTAACTTGGCTTGTTGAAAGAGCAATAATGCACGACCTTGATTGACAGGGTCATTGGGAACGACTGCTTTCGCATTTTGAGGTAAATCATTTAAAGATTTATATTTTTTTGAATATAGTCCCACATGTGTAGAAGAGCCTTCACCCGCAATCTTAAACTTATAACCACGTTCTTTAGTGGTATTGTCTAAATATGGACGATGTTGAAAATAGTTCGCATCAATATCACCATGCTCTAAAGTGATGTTAGGGGTGTTCCAATCTGAAAATTCCACCAACTTGACATTGATCCCTTGTTTTTTCGCTTCTTCTACTGCAATTCCCATGGTTTTTGCTGTAGGTGTATTTATGCCAATAGTGAGCACATCATCCTGATTTTGTTTATGAATGTATTTGTAAATTGCTAAAGCTGCAACGACTACAATCACAGAGGCGATAATGATCCAAAGCTTACGCTTTTGATTTTGGCTTGCAGTTGATTGCTGAGTCATATGAGTAACTCCTTATTTCCAGTCCGCAAACCAAAGTTTGTCACCCACATCATTATCAATCGCTTTTTTCACAGCAGGCGAAGTTTGATAGATCTGGATAAATTTCTTCAGTTGTTCTGCACGTTCAGGCGACTTTGTTTCATAATCATCACGAACCACAAATAAAATGGCATAACGTGTGTTGGTATTGTCATCAAAAACTAAAGCATCATTTGGATCTATAGTCTTCGCCAAACGTAAATAATGTGGGTAGCTAAAGACTAAATCTGCATCATCTACAGCACGTGCAGTTTGCGGTCCTTCAACCTCAATGAATTTGAAGTGTTTAGGATTGCTAGAAATATCACTGATTTTAGACAAATGATTATTCGAATCTTTTAGTGTAATCAGTTTTGCTTGTTGTAATAACAATAAAGCACGCCCTTGATTCACAGGGTCATTTGGAATAACGACACGTGCATTTTCAGGCACATCATTTAAAGATTTATATTTCAAAGAATATAAACCAACATGAGTGGCAATGCCTGTACCTAATGATTTCAGCTTGAATCCTGTTTCTTTTAACACATTGTTTAAGAAGGGTTGATGCTGAAAATAGTTGGCATCAATATCGCCGTGGTTCAAGGTAATATTCGGTGTATTCCAATCTGAAAATTCCACCAATTTAACCTGAATCCCTTGCTTTTTTGCCTCTTCAACAGCCACTTGTAATGGTGTTGCAAATGACGGACTGGTGCCAATCACAAGTTCTCCCACCTCATTTTTTTTATTTTGTGAACACGCCACAATCCCCACAAGAAAAAAGGCGAAAATTACCCCGAAAATTGCAAATTTTGTTTTCGATATTTGTGCCATGATGCACCTCAAAATGTTTAAGCTTAATATGTCATTCAATACGTTTTGATTTATGTCTACGCAGATTCAGTCTGTACAGTTTGTCGTAATAATCCTGTTGATGATGGACATCGGAATTGTTCGACTGGATGATTTTTAGGGAGTCGATCGCCATGATTAATTAATTTATGACGTAAGCTTCCGTGTTCATATTGAGTTTTAAAACGACCTCGCTGTTGCAACTCTGGAATAACAAAACGAATAAAATCATGATGCGATTCTGGGGCAACTGTGCGGGTCAAATTGAAACCATCTATACCTGTTTCATCAATCAACTGAATCAGTTTTTCAGCTACAGTTGTTCCACTACCAACAATCAGCGGATAGCGACCACCTAAACTGTGTTGTGCTTTTAAATCATTGCGTGTGATTTTTTGCTCTTTGAATTTGTTATTCACTGAAGCAATGCTATTGGTTTTTTGGTAGGGAATGGCTTCATCATCTGCAAATTTTGCAAGGTCAATTCCCACAGAGCTCGAGTAATGAGCGAGTCCTGCTTCAGGACTTGCGTAACGCTGATATTCAGCCAATTTTTCTTGCGCTAACTTATCGGTTGCATCTGTAACAACAGTAATACCAACAAAGATTTTGATGTCATCAGGATTGCGCCCTTGTTCTTTTGCCAATTGACGAATTTGATCAACTTGCTTCTTAATTTTTTCAGGTTGGTCGCCACCAATGAAAATGCCTTCTGCATGACCTGTCGCAAAAGCAAGACCACGAGGTGAAGCACCTGCCTGAAAGAGAACAGGGGTACGTTGTACCGATGGTGAAACTTGAAACACACCTTGGCTTTGATAAAACTGACCGTTGTGTTGAACTTGGTGCACTTTAGTAGGATCAGTAAAAATACGATTTTTCTTGTCTTTTAAAATCGCATCATTTTCCCAAGAACCTTCCCAAAACTTATAGCAAAGTGTTAAGAATTCTTCGGCTTGTATATAGCGAAGGTCATGATCTTTTAAGCCACTTTGCCCAATAAGTCGTTGTGCGCTATCTAAATAACCCGTCACAATATTCCAACCAATGCGACCTTGAGTCAAATGATCGAGACTCGCAAAACGTCGAGCAAATTGATAAGGCGATTCATAGCTTAAATTGACCGTGATACCAAATCCCAAATTCTGGGTTACGGCAGCCATGGCTGAAACTAAAGTACTCGGATCATGGCTAGGCAGTTGGATTGATTCTTTTAAAGTGAGATCAATATTGTTTTGATAGACGTCATAAACCCCAGTAATATCTGCAATGAATAATCCATCAAACAAACCATCTTCAAGCGTTTTGGCTAAATCTGTCCAGTAGCTCAGCTCATTAAAACGGTGCGATTCATCTCGTGGATGTGTCCATAAACCATGATTGATATGCCCGACACAGTTCATGTCAAAAGCATTGAGTAAGATCTTCTTGGGTGTTGGGTTTAGATTCGACATTACAAAGTCCCTCGGCGTGGAGGCAATGTGCCGTTCAATACGTAATTCCCAATGAAGTAATATTTCCAGCGAGAAGCATCATGCAGGGTATGCACACGGGCATTACGCCAAAAACGGTCTAGACCATCACGGCGTTGACTGCCACGGCTACCCGCCAGTTCAATCAACTTTGAAGATGCCTTTAAAGCGGTCTGTGTGCTATGGGCACGAACTTTTGCGACATCAATGGATGCACGTGCAATATTTTCAGCATTTGGTGTAGGTTTGGCTGTATCAATAGAGCGTGCTGCTTGTTTAAGTAATACTTCACTGGCACGAACATCTGCACCAATTCGACCCAATTCATAAATGGTTAATGGATCTTGGGTGGCATGATCGACACCCGAATCAATCCAAGGACGAGCCTGACGAATCCGAACTAAGGTTTCTTCAAATGCTGCACGTGCAATACCGACTTCAATCGCTGCATGCATGATTTGTGCAAATGGTCCCACCAGCGTAGGTTCGGAAAATGCCTTATCGAAAGGAATAATATCGTCTTCAGCAACTTGAACCTGATTGAATTTAACCGTGCCGCTACCCGTGGTTTTTTGTCCAAAACCAGACCAGTCATCTACCACTTCTAAGCCTTCTGATTCTCTCGGAATAAACACCAAAAACTCACGATTTTGCTCGTCTTTGACTAGGGTTGGAATGCGATGTGCAAACAAACTGCCTGTGCAATAAAATTTTTCACCATTGACCACATAGCCCTGTTCATTTTTACTGAGTAGGGTATGTTTCTGAGTTGAATTTTTAGTTTTGAATTCTGCCAAGGCATTACCAAAGCGCGCGCCTTTTAATACTTCTGCATATAGATGTTGTTTTTGAGATTCAGAGCCTGTATTACGTAGCACTTCTAAGGCATAGAAATGGTTTTGCGGAATTTGCCCAATTGATCCGTCGACACCACTCATCAGGGCAATGATTTTTGCAACAGTTAAACTTGATACTTCTGCACCACCGTATTGCCGAGGTACAGTAATTGCCCAAAGTCCTGATTGGCTATAGGCTTCAATTTCATCGAAAGGTAAAACCCGTTCTGCATCACGTTTGATTGCTTCCGCTTTAAACTGTTCAGCCAGAGCTTGAGCTATTTCTAAGGCTTCTTCATCGGACTGAATAATATGTGCTTTTGCAAGATTAAATGAAGTTTGATGAGCTTTTGATGCTTGAAGATCTAAATAGGAAGTCATGATTATTCTCCTTAAACCCATGCATGACGAGCAGGAAATTTATGATTGAGGTAGTAATCCCCCAAAATGTGAAATTTCCAACGCACAGGGTCGTGTAAGGTGTGTACACGAGCATTGCGCCAATGCTGATCTAGATTATGGATACTGAGGCTGGAACGACTACCGCCTAACTCAAGCAGTTTTTCTGAAATCTCTAAAGCAGCATCATTGGCATAGACTTTGGCTTCAGCCACTAAAATCGATGCTTTGGCCGCTTGTTCATCGCTGACATCTTCCAGTTGATCTAATTCATCTAAATATTCAGCAGCTTCATCGAGGAGTAAAATGGCAGCATCGAGTAACACATTTGATTTACCAATCTCTTGTAAAGTGTAAGGTTCATCACTGGCTTTATCGATTTGCGCATCGATAATCGGGCGGGCTTTGTGTACAGCAGATAAGGTATCTTGAAAAGCTGCTTCAGCAATACCAATATCAATCGCCACTTGCATGAGCTGAGAAAACGCACCACGGTAATTGGTTTGATTTGCCAATAAGCGTTCATCAAATATTAAAAATGGATCAATTTCGACATGATTCAGTTTGACTGTGCCACTTGATGTTGTACGTTGTCCAAAACCATCCCAATCATCGATGACTTCAACGCCAGCTGCATGACGATCGACCAATGTCAGCACCACATGACCTTCTGGATGTACCGCTTTAATCGCCAGCCAATGAGCGAATGAACTGCCAGTTGAATAGAACTTTTCACCATCAACATAGTGACGATTATTTTCAATTGTGAGTGTGGTCGCTAAAGTTTTGGTGTCTTTGGTATTGCGTTCAGGACCACCATTGGCAAGACGTTTACCGTTTAAAATTTCATTAAAAATAAATTGCTTTTGTTGTTCGGTGCCCATGATCTGAATCATATTTAAAAGTGCAATTTGGTTCTGCGGAATTTGCCCCAAGCTTGAATCCGCTTTGTTGATAATACGAAACACGTGCGCAAGGGTTTTATTGGATACATAGGCGCCGCCGTATTGTTTCGGAATACGAATACCACCTAAGCCTTTTTGACTGAATAAATCGACTTCTGCAAAGGGCAGACTGCGATTTTGATCGCGTTGGTTACGACCTTCTAGTGCAAAATCTGCAACCTGGTAGGCTGCATTTATTGCATCTTGATCATTTTCAATAATATGAACAGATTCAGTGATTAAGCGAGACATGATAATACCCATGGTTAAATCTATGTATCACGCTAACGCTGTCACTATAAAAATTTAAATGAAAGATAAAGATGTACAATGCAAAAAAAATGTTTAAGATTTAATCTGCTAAGTTTGGTTTTAAATGTAATATACTAAGCAATTGAATTAAAATAATAAAATACAACCACAACTCAATTGGAGTTTTATAATTGCTTTGCTATATTTTTAAAAAAGATAAGCTACTGCTGAAAATATATAATCTTAAATAAGTATTTCTATAATGGCTTGCGCATTTTGTGTGAAAAATTGAACAAAAAGTTCATTGCCTTTTTAATATTGGCTCTCTAAAGTACACAGCTAGATCAATTTGTTGTATTTTAAATCAAAAACTTATCGGGAGATTTTATGCGATTACTTTACCAGTTTCCTCTATCACATTTTTGTGAGAAAGCCCGCTGGTTATTGGACCACAAAGAGCTTGATTTTGTGGCGCATAATTTAATTCCGGGTGTGCATCGGGCATTTGCACAATTAAAAACAGGTCAAAATACACTTCCTATTTTAAAAGATAATGACCGCTGGATTGCAGATTCAACGCAAATTGCATTGTATTTAGATGATACATATCCTGAGCACGCCTTACTCAGATTTGATCCAAAATTGCGTCAACAAGCCTTAGACATCAATCAAATATGCAATGAACTCGGACGCTATGTACGCCGTTGGGGACTTGCACATACATTCACAGTGAGTGATGAACCGCTGGAAATTATGATTGGTGAAAAGGGTTATTTACGTAAATTTCAACGTTTCTCCAAACCGATCATTAAAAATTTGGTGGCGAAGGGCTACAAGTTGGATTCGGAAAAAGTCAGTGAAGCCAAAACGAAAATGGATGAAATCGTTGCTGATTTAAATCAGCGCCTGATTGAAAATGGCGGTCGTTATTTGGTTGGTGATCGTTTGGGACTTGCAGATATTGCGGTTTGCTCAATGTTAGCACCACTTTTAGAAATTGAAGGCACGCCTTGGGAGCGTGATATCGATGCTACGCACGAGACAGAATACCAAGAATATAAAATGCAATTATTGGATTTACCCCTTGGGCAATATATTAAACGTATCTATGCCAATGAAAGAAATGCTCGAGTCGATTGGCGTGGTATCTAAAATCACTCCGCATTGCGTGTGCATAGAAAGTCTGATTAATCTTTGACACATTTTTAAATTGCATATGTATTTTTTCAGATCTTTTTTATTTATTAAAATGTTCTCCTGAACACTGTTTAGTATGTTGTTGCTACATCTAAAAAAGGATAAATACTTTGATTTTAACTAAAGAAAAAACTTGCGTGGTTTCTTTATTATTTGCAATTAAAATTCAATAAATATTCTTATTTGGGAAAATATATCGTCAAAATGCTAGTTAGTGAAAAATAATCATAAGATTGACTAGAAATTATTGCATTTTAGAGAAATAATATACAACGGATGTTGCTAACCTTATGTCCAAGGGTGAGAAGGGGATCGAAGCGAGTTTTGAACATGTTTTTGGGAGACAATATGTTCATATATCCACAAGATCTCAATTCGGCTTTGGACGCTATAGACCATAAGTTTATAGGCATATGCTATAGGTTATAAACGTATAGTTGTTGGAGTAAACGTAAAGTTTTCCCCTGACCCTAAAAATACAATAACGTATTTGACTGTTTTTGATTTAGTTGAATGCATTTGAAGATCAAACTTCATCATCTATGTTTCATCATCCAAGTAAATACAATGACCTATTGGAGCCTGTGATGGAACTTGATCGTTACGATAAACAAATTCTTGAAATATTGACCCACGAAGATTTAAACCTGAATGAACTGTCTGAACGGATTAGCTTGTCTGTGAGTTCTGTACATCGTCGGATCAAACATCTTATTGAAACCAATATCATGACCAATTTAAAGCGTGATATTAATTATCAAAAATTGGGATTTAGCCTACATGTATTGCTGCAAGTTTCTTTAAGTAAGCATGATACAGACACTTTTGCCAAATTTTTAGAAGAGCTTGAAAGCATTCCAGAAGTGATTAATGCTTTTTTGGTGACAGGGCAGTCGGCAGATTTTATTGTGGAAGTGGTCGCACGAGATATGGAAAATTACAGTGAAATTTTACTTAAACGCATAGGTAAAATTGAATTTGTCGTGGCGCTACATTCTAGTTTTGTGATTAAAGAATATAAGGTGTTTAACTGTAGTGGTTTGTTGAGCAGAGTTTAATTTTTTTAATTACATTCAGCTTCTTACATACATCATTGTTTGAATAAATAAAAAACGCACCATGTGGTGCGTTTTTTAAGTCAGAATATTTTATTCATCTAAAGCAGCTAAGACTTCGTCAGAAAATTCAACGTTGGTATATACATTTTGAACATCATCAAGGTCTTCAAGCATATCAATCATTTTCATGATTTTTCTGCCTTGTTCGATGTCTGTAATTTCTGCTTTTGTCGATGGATTCATGACCACTTCAGCATTGTCAGATTTTAGACCTGCAGCGGTTAATGCATCTTGAACTGCGCCGAAAGCTTCAGGTGAAGTGATGACTAAGATTTCATCTTCATCGACTTCAATATCATCTGCACCAGCTTCAAGCGCCACTTCCATGATTTGGTCTTCAAGTGATACATCTTCAAATGTAATTTCACCACGCTTAGTAAACAAGAACGCAACCGAACCATTAGTCCCTAAGTTACCATCAGTTTTAGAGAAGCAGTGACGTACATCTGGAACAGTACGGTTTAAGTTGTCTGTCATTGTTTCAACAATAACGGCAACACCACCAACACCATAACCTTCATAAGTGACTTCTTTTAAGTCATCGTTTTCTTCACCGCCAACACCACGTGCAATTGCACGGTTGATCGTATCGCGTGTCATGTTTGCTACTAATGCTTTTTCAACCACAGCACGTAAGCGTGGGTTAGATGCAACATCACCCCCTCCTAAACGAGCAGCAGTAACGATCTCACGAATAAATTTGGTGAATACTTTAGCGCGACTCGCATCTTGTTTTGCTTTACGATGCTTAGTATTAGCCCACTTGGAATGACCCGCCATGCGAAATATGCTCCTTGTAGATTGGCGTTGTGCCGAATCAAAATAAACCGAATTCTATCATAAGGGGTTTTTTGAGAGAAAGTACTTCATTTTTGATTTGAACATATACCACAAAAAAAATACCAAGCTGGTGCAATATTCAGCAGATTAGGCGGCTTGGGTTCGTTCAATTTCAACAATGGTGGTGGCTTTATGTATACGGAACCAGTTGATTAGCCAAAATTGCCATTTTGACCGATCGTACAAGAGTGCGTAGTGTTTTAAGCATTCTTGGTCTTCTGGACTTTCTAGGTCAAAACATTCAGTAATAGGGGAAATCACAAACAATAATGGATCATGAATATAGGGTTATAAAATACTTTCCATTTTATGCTGATGTATATGTTCATTCTGATGCCCCTCTATTTCATAATAAACAAACAGCGATGTTGAAATAATACACACCCATAATTTTGAAATTTCAGCATGATCTAACGCATATTGATAAAGCTTTGAACGAATTTTTTTTAGTGGCGTTTTTTTCCATCGATCGGTCAAAAGATCATGAGGAGAGGAGATGTTCATCAGACTATAAATAATTCGGGCATAAGCAGTCATCTGCTGAAAAGACACCATAAGTGTATGATCATTCGGATTGTTCTTGGTATTGTCTAAATTAAAAGTGAGTTGAAAATAACAATGATCATGAGGGTGATCTGTAATTGCTCTTTTGAGCGCTTCATTCAATTCTAAAAGACTTGCATGCTCCAAAGCACTTTGGCTTGAATCGGTTAGACTGGTTTCTGTACCTTTTTGGTGAAATGGTAAAATATGCAGGTCATGTTGCATATGATGACTTTTACCATCCAATATCATAAATTGCGCTGAATGGATTTTGTCATCTGCATCTTGAACAGTGATTGGGAAAAAACCATTGATGTCGATGAGATCATAATTGTATTGAAGTAAAAGATCGGTTAAGCGATCTGGTAAATCAGAGGCACCTATAGAGTTTAGGAAAAGTTGTAATGTTTCATACTGTATTTGGGGGCTTATATTAGCCATGTTTATTCTCTATTTTATTTTTTTTTGATTATTGTTTTTTAACATTTAACAAAAGAAGAGCTCAGAGAATGAGCTCTATTTAAAAATACTAATAAAAATAGAGAACTATGTCAAATACTTTTAGTTTTTAGGTTCTGGTATCACAATATCTAGGCCTGTATATTCTTTATACATGGCTTTGATTTTGGCTAAATCAGAATCTAAATCTGTTGGGTAAATTTTCCCAAAAATTCCGCCTTTTTTGGTTTTTTGATTGACGAATAAAAACACAATAGGGACATTGGCTGCTTTGGCAATATGCCAAAATCCAGTACGGATCGGTCTACGTTCTTCACCATTTTTTGCACGTGTAGCTTCAGGGGCAATCACTAAGTTAAAGGTGTCATTATTTTGGAATTGCTCAACCATTTGAGTCACGATATCGCGATTTGACTTACGGTCAACTGCAATTCCACCAATCCCTTCTAATAATGGCTTAAATGGACCTTTAAACAGCTCTTTTTTGATGAGGGTATGAATTTTAATACCATGAATTTGGAACAATGCAATTGAAAGTACTGCATCCATCATTGTGGTGTGTTCGAAACCAATGATCACTTGTTTATTTTCAAGTACATTAGGTTCGACGTGGTATTGAACACCAGCAAGTTTAAAAGCAAGTTCACCGAGTTGTTTTTTCATAACCTTTACATTTTTGCAAGTGAAAATTTCGGGCTAAGTTTGAAATGAAGTCTGAGAAATTACAACTAAAGAAATCAAATTTACGCATTTCTCAGACAAAATATCGTCATTGGCTATATATTTTAGGATATTGAAAGCAAAGTTGAGCTACAAAAACAGCAATAAAATTAGCAATTATGATGTTGAAAAAAGAGCATCTGCACGATTTTTTTTCAGTCATTTAACAAAGCGTAAATTCTTTGTTTATAATTTAGTCATAATGTCGCTTTGTCTATGAAAGTTCTTGTATTTCATTTTTATTTTAGCTAGTATCTGAAGCCGAAATACTTGATATATCAGTATTTAAAGGGCCTATAGCTCAGTTGGTTAGAGCAGCGGACTCATAATCCGTTGGTCCACAGTTCAAGTCTGTGTGGGCCCACCAAATTTTATAATCGTATCATTTATATGATTTCTAAAACTTCAATTGCTTTGAATTATGCAGTTGAGGTTTTTTATTTTGTATTGAAGGTTGGGATTAACCCAGATCGGAATCTTCTGGAATTTCAAATTCTTATAAAATTATTTTACAAGTGTTTGGCTTATTGAATGAAGTCATTTTCGAAATGTTGGTCATCGCAACCTTCTGTGAATTTTCAATAGACCCCAATCTTACAAAAAATAATAGCCTGAACATTTTCAGGCTAATTTAGAATTAAACAACAATTTGACCATTACTTTCAGATGTTTTGCAACATGCAACAATCATTTCAATAAAAGCAAAAATTGATGGAATATACGTCCAACAGAAAATTAAATAAAGAATACCTAAGCCGATTTTTTCCAGCATAGAACTTATGAGCACCAAATCCACCTAAAAATAATGCCAATAAAATATAAGGCACTTTAGCAACAACCTTTTTTTGATAAGAGGGTAACGCTGGGATCTCGTTGGTTCTTGAGTTATTGTCCCAATGTTCACGTAGATTTTTTCATTGAAATTCGAAGATGCTAGGCTTTCGGTAGTTTATAGCCCTATTTTTGTATCATTTAACATATTTACTTGATTTCCAGTTTGTATTTCAAATTTGCAGTTTCATATATTGATTCAGAACCATCACATTATTGATGATTTGATCAATTACTCAACGCATTTTCACTTGTTTTTAAAAAATGATAAGGGTATTATCTGCGCATTTAGTAAATGATAATTAATATCATTATCATTCAAATTACAATGAAAGGGAGAGCTTCTGGTGTTTCAACGTTCAATTTTAGCTGTGTGTGTCGGGCTTATTACTGCACATGCTTTTGCTGATGTTCCAAGCGATTCTCAACGTCTGGAAACCATTGTCGTTTCAGCTTCTTTAGCAGAACAGGATCTGACGAAAGCACCTGCTTCGATCAGCGTGGTCACGGCTGAGGATATTGAAAAAAGTGCTGCAACCAATATTGCTGAAGTATTGAACAGAGAAGCTGGGGTGTATAACTACAATTCTGGACAAGACAAAATCATTATTCGAGGAATGCAGGATACTTCTGGTTCTTATACGTTGATCTTAGTCAATGGTAAACGGACTACTTCCAGTGGTGCGATGTGGCGTGGTAATGATTTTGACTGGAGTTCGATTCCGCTGAATAGTATTGAACGTATTGAAGTGATTCGTGGTCCGATGTCATCGCTATATGGTTCTGATGCTATGGGTGGGGTCATCAATATCATTACCAAAAAGGGCGAGGTTGGACAACTTAACGGTCAAGTCTTTACTCAATTTAATCGTGCTGAAAATGGCGAAGGTAAAAATCAACACCGCTACGGATTTAACTTGCGTGGTGGTTTAACAGATCAGCTTAGTTTTAATTTATCTGGAGATGTCTACCATCGTGATGCGTGGAATCGTCCTGGTTCAGACCCTGAAGAATATTATTTTGTTGAAAAAGACACTCAAAATATTCAAGGTGCTTTGACTTGGGATGTGAATGACCAACAAAGTCTCGATTTGGATCTAACCTATAATAAAGATAAGCGCCCACTGACTCGAGATAGTCTAACGTCTTGGCAAGCAATGGAAATGGAGCGGACCAATATTGGTATTACCCATCGGGGGAACTGGTCTTGGGGTAAAACGGAAGCCTATATTGGTAAAGAGTCCGGTAAAATTGATGACTATGACAGTGAATATGATAATCCTCAGCAACGTCACTATAAACAAGACAATCTAAATGCACGTTTGTTTACCAACTTTAATTGGTTAAATAACAACATGACTGTAGGTTCTGACTATAAAAAACAAGAAATAACAGATAAAGTCTCTTATTTATCAGGTGGTACTGAGCAAGAAAACATCGGTGTTTTTGTTCAAAATGATACCCATATTAACGATCGTCTGACGTTGACTTTAGGTGGTCGCTATGATGATTATGACAATTTTGATGGTAAATTTACCGGTAAAGGCTATTTGAGCTATGAAATTGCAGATGGTATCGTTGCCAAGGGGGGATTTGGTCAAGCCTATAAGGTTCCTTCAGCTTACCAATTAAATTATGACTATAATATGGTGAGTTGTGGCGGTACATGTAAAATTCGTGGAAATCCAGATTTAGAAGCTGAAGAAAGTACCAACTATGAAGCTTCACTATTGATCAAACGTCAGAACTGGAATGCAGGAGTTACACTCTTCCAGAATGAAGTAGATAATTTAATTAGTCGTGTAAGTTTGGCTAAGTCTGATCCACGTTATGAAGATCTTTTCCCCAATATCTGGGAAAACATTTCTGAAGCTAAAATTAAAGGCGTGGAATTAACGGGTGGTTATAACGTCAATGACAAACTGAACTTTAAAGCAAATGCGACTTATCTTGATGCGAAAGATGTCTCTAAACCTAAAAAAGTTGATTTAACTGAACGACCTGAATGGATGGCGAACTTGGCAGTAAACTGGGAACCAGTGAATAATTTCCGCGTTGTTGCAGATGCCAATTATATTGGTAAACAAACCCTTAATGCCAATACAGGTAAAGAACTTGGCGGTTATACCCTCTATAATTTAGCTTTCTCTTCAAATTTAAGCCAAAATTTGAAGTTGGATTATGGTATTAAAAATCTATCAGATGTAGATCTTGAAGATAAAGATACAGCCTTTAATACCAAAGTTTATGGTCGTAACTATTTTGCTAAATTGGCTTATAGTTTCTGATTTATAAAAAATATAAAAATCAATTTGATAGAATGATATTCTTTTTATCGATAAATAATGAAGTTTGGGTTTATTAGCTGTAAAAGCAGGAATGTTTGAGGCTATAAAAGATGATTAAATTATTCATTATTTCATTTGTTTAGCAATAGAATCCTTTCAAATCAAAGCTCATTGACTCGTATCTAAATGATCAATGATACTCCCTTGTTCTGCGCCACATCCGGCTCAGAGTGGGGGTATCATGAAGGTTTTTACACTTTAAATTATCTCTGAATGCATTTTGAATGTTTAAGGTTTGAATGTTTAGCCCGATTATTATTGTGAATTTTTGAATAAATACATCGAATGCATCAATGTGGAATCTAGCGCTTGTTGGTGTTTCAACCATGCCTTGTGTTTTAGGTATAAACAACGTGTTTTAGGTATAAACAAAGTGTTTTAGGTATAAACAACACAAATAAGACATGAATTGATAACAAGGGTTATTCCCTTGTCGAGATGACCTCAAATTATATCGATTTATATAGATTGATATTTCAAAGGATGGATTGGGGTGGCATTAGATGTTGTTGAACAATATCTTGAATATATTGGAGCAGTTGTTTGAGTACCCTGGGTTCAGTAAAATAAAAATGATTTCCTGATAGTATTTGGCAACCTAACCACGCGGTCGTATGTTTTTGCCATGCCTCCATCATGATGGCATTCGGTATATCTGGATCGTCCTTTCCATAAAATGCCATTAAGGGTATCGAAGTTTGCTTAACCTTTTCGGCAATCAGCTGATCACTTAAAGCAAAATCATGACGAATGACCTTGAGACAAAACTGTAACAGTGATGGATTATTTAAGACCTGATCAGGTAAGTAATTGTACTTGCGTATTTCCTGTAAAATATCTTGATCATTCAGCAGATGCTTTTGAGTCAGATGTTGAGCATAATCATGTTCAGGTCGGCTACTGATCATTATGAGTTTGAGTTGTTGTAGCATGGGGTGATGCTGAAGCTTTTCCAGAATTTTCCAGATTAGACCACCGCCTAGACTGTGTCCAAACAGAATAAAGGGCGTATCTGAATAGGCCAACATCTCATTCATAAGGTGTTCTGCAAGTAAATCAACATGATTGATGAAGGGTTGAGAAAGTTTTGTACCGTGACCGGGATATTCCAGCGGAATAATATTGATGTCATCCGAAACTTGTTTTTTCCATGGAAAATAAATATTTGCGTTACATCCTGCAGGAGGAAGGCAAAACATATTAAAGCATGTATCTTGCATAGCATCGTTCTCCATTCTTATGAGGAATAATGTACTGAGCCTGACCTATTGAAAAATGCTGAATCAGTGATTCACATTTATGAGCGCCCAAATGCGCATTTCCAATTTGGTTAATCACTATCGAGATCAACTAGCCCTTACAAAATGGATAATCATTCAATGTAAGGACTGGTGACTTCGATCTATATTTAAGAAGTTGTGATTTAGGAATGCAGGTATTATTTAACCGCCCATAAAGAGCCTGCCGTCGCAGCTTGTTTTCGGTCTTTCGCCTGTTGATAGAAACGTAGAAAGGCGAGGGCAAATAACAAGGCAACAATGTCTAAAGTACTTAAATATGCATGATATGAGCCCAAACCTAAGTCGGGAAAAATAACCGCAATCGCAGATGTTATAGGCATCGCAAATAACAGGATACTAATACTGAGTAATAGTTGTGGAAGCGCTTTGGCATAGCCCGTAATAAAGGTGTAAATGATGCTCAAGAAAAAAAGACCATAATAACTGTTCATAAACAGGTGATTGGCACTTTGAACTGACCACAATGCCAAAACCCATCGTCCAATGACGAGTGCGCCGATAATCCCGATAATGCAACCTAAGCAAGTTCCAATGGTGAGATTGGCCATGAACACCACATCTTTGCGCTGAGTCGGAATCGGATCTTGGGGACGTTTTTGTTTTCGTGCACGTGTTTCAATCCACAAGATATTGCCTGAATAAAAGAGGAATGCTCCACCTAGTCCTAAGATTAGATAAATCCAGCGAACAGGATTGCCACCATAACTACCAAAATGCAGGCTAAACATTGCATTGATGGCGGTTTCACCAGCACCAGCTTGGGTGTGGATGCCACTATGATTATAACGATCAACCTCATATGGGTTCATACGCATAAAGTCATTGCTCGCACCACGTAGCATTTGTTCACCACTATACAGTGCAATACGCGCATTGGCTTTTTCAGGATTTTCTAAGTCACTGAATTCAATATAATCTATTGTATACTCTGGTGAAACTTCTTTAACTTTATGTAGAATTTTTTCAATGCTTAGCTGCGAGGGACTTGTTTCAATCATGCGCTCTGCCACAGGAGGTTTAGGTCTGCTGGCATTATTTAAAGCAAGATGGTTAATCGAGTCGTAAAACAAATCATGGAAAGCAAATACGATGACTGTAATACTGATGATAATGTGAAAGGGTAAACTGGTAATGCCTACAACATTATGTGTATCTAACCAGAAGCGTTTTTTATTTTTACCAGGACGGATGGCAAAATAGTCTTTCACCAATGTCGGGAGCAAGATAAATAGACCCGACATAATGGCAAGAAAATACAGCACAGACACAACGCCCATGACATAGACACCCAAACCTTCATGTCCAATAATGCCTGGTATACCAGCGGTTTCATGGAGTTGCTCGATGAGCCAGCCTGCTTTTGACAAATTTTCCTGCCGTGTCACAAGCTCGCCATTTTCATCCAATGATGCTAGCCATGAGGTCTGATCGCGGTTGAACCCTCTGCCACGTTTTTCTTTCCAACTCAGAGGCGCATAATAAAACTCATTGTCTTGAAAACTTAAGCTGAAAGATTGTTGAGTTTCAGGAAATTGCTGTTGCACTTTATCAATAAGTTGCTGATATTGATCTGGTTGAATCTTATTCAGGACTTGCTGCTGTGGTGTGGCCCATTTGCTGAATTGATATTGGAACATACTCAATCCACCAGCAAAAAAACAGATAAACAATAAGATACCTGATGTAATACCCACCCATGTATGCATACTTTTCGAAAGCTTCATTACATCTGAACGTACTTTCATGCTGATTGCCCCCGAAAACTGAATAACAATACATAAGCGATGACATTCGCCACCACAAAGATGTATAAAGCGGTTTTACCTTTAGGAATAAAATATGTGGCGAAAAATATCGTCATCCACAGCCATGGAATGGTCCACATGCCAAACTGTCTAATCAGGCTAAGTTCAAGGTAATCTTTGCCGAAAAGCACGAGTAAATTTGCAATAGCAACTGAGAAACTGAGCCCTAAAACACCACCAGCGATGGTCTTACTGATCCAGTCTGGTTGAATATGATTTTTGATTTGCTTTGCCATTACTGAATACTCCGCTTAAAAAGGGGAATAAATGGAAAGAATGACCAAATACAGATCATCAATACCAACCATAGGAATACAGCAGTCACTTTTGACATGCATAAAAGTAGTAAAACCAAGCCCATGAGCAAGCTGGAAATTGCCAAAATTCTAAAAAAAGATGGCAAAGGTTGTTTCAGTAAATACTGATTTGGATGACTAAAATAGAACAGCACTGCGCCCAAAGTAGTCAGGAAGATACCCAAGATATTCATGTTATAAGCGTATTATTCAATTTCGTTGTATAGTATATAGAATTGATAATCATTATCAAATGTATATAATAATTATTTACTATTAATTATATGAATAACGACACATAATCCTGTACACAGGCTGTTTGCGCAAGAAAAAGTGATTTTTGGGTTTGTTTAAGGAGTGAAAGAGCGTGCAATCATGACGACGAACAGGTTAATTTTTGATCCGATATTCATTGATACGATAGGTCATTATGCAGAAGAAATTTTACTTGATCCTTCATTTATCACTTACCAAATTGATTTAGAAAGTTTAAATACTTTAAGTCTTAACTTTGATGAACATCATCCAACCTATTTAAGACAGGCCTGTAAAAAAAGAATCATTGAATTCTGTAGTGCAAGATTGCTGGCACAGATGATGTTAAGACGTCATTTCAAAGTTACGACTTCGATTACGTCATTGACTGAGAAGCTGCCACAGTGGCCATTAGGAATTAAAGGTTCAATCAGCCATTCCCAAAATAAAGTGGTTGTAGTTGTTTCAACTCAAGTACATGATTTAGGAATAGATATTGAGCATTGGGTAGATCAAGATTTTGCAGAGCAAAGTGTACATTTAATTCTAAATCAGACGGAAATACTGCTTTGGGAATTACAAGCTGGCGCAAAATTAAACTTTGTTCAATTTCTGACTTTAAGTTTTTCTATAAAAGAGAGTTTGTATAAAGCTGTCTATGAAAAAGTGCAGCAATATATTGATTTTTTGGAAGTTCATATCACTGAGATAGACTGTTTAAAGCAAAAAATAACACTAAAATTTGACCCTGTTTTACAAAAGAAATTTTATTTAAAGCACGAGTACCAAGGGTTTTGGCGAAGTGAAGAAGACTATGTTTTGACATGGATTACAGATATCTAAGCAGAAAGATGATACTCAACGATAAATACTCAAAGCGATCTTGGTGTGAACGCTTTGAGTATCGATTGACAATGATTAAGGACTGTCTTGTAAGCTAGGATCATTTAATGGCGCTTGGCGAATACTTTTGAGCTGAATTAGACAGACTAAGCCTAATACTAGACTCACAGCTCCCATATAAAGGATCGCCGTCGAGATAGGTATAACGCGTGTTAATAAACCAATCCCTGTGGTTGCAATAGAGTCTGATGATGCATCTTGGGCTAACCAAATGGCATTTATTCTGCCCAGATAATCATCCGGTGTATGACCTTGTACAATGCTATATTGCAATAAGTTGGCAATAGACATCAAATAACCAAAGACAATCAATAACATACAACAGAGATAGAACCAGGGAACTAGTCCAATCAAGATAATACAACTAAATACCCCTAGGCACAGGTAGAGCATGATCTTACCCGGATGTTGTAAATGAATGGCCCATTTACTTAACAGTGCCCCTAATGTTGCGCCCAGAGGTACTGCTGAATACATCAATCCCAATTCAAAAGCGCCACCCAGAAATTGCTTTTCTACCATTTCAGGGAAAAAGATACGAATGGCACTGCTAAATCCAAGTAATGTGCCAATCAAAATCGTACTACCAACAATTTTATGTTGAAATACAAACTTAAAGCCCTTTATTAACTGCTGTATAGGCGATTCTTGATCACGGGTATGTTGAGGTTTTAGCGCAGGTAGACCCAATAAAGTGATGACGGTAAGTAATGTGCCTATCGCAGCAATCCAGTAGACACTCGAAATATCCCCAAAGGCAATCAATATACCTCCAATGGCGGGCGATATAACCGTCGCTAAACGCACAGACAACATGCTAATGGCACGTGCTTGTGTGACATTTTCGCGTCCTACAATCATGGGCATAATGGCCATCATGGCCGTTACCCCCAAAGCACCAAAAAAACCGTCCCATGCCGCTAAAATGTAGATCAGGGATAAGGAGGCTTCAGAGAGCATGGCATTGATGGCCAAAGCAATAAAACCAAGCCCACACAGGCTACGTGCGAGCAGGATTAACTTTTTTCTGTCATAACGATCCGATAGTACACCGCCACACAATAAGCCAATAAACATGGCAATCCCTTCGAGGGCAACAGCCATAGCAATATCAAATGAACTGCCCGACATATCGTAGATTTGCTTGGGAATTGCAACCACCAGCATACCAATCGTGAGTAGTGATAATGTCCGAGCAATAAATACATTGCGAAAATTAGCGTTGGTTTTCAGCAAGCTGAAATCTGTGAGCAGAGAAGCAAGTTTCATTACACTTGCTCCACGTTTAACATCTCATTTTTTATATGTTGATTTAAAATTGGACCTAAATGGACTAATTTTTCAGGTGACAAAATATTGGTATGATCAACATGCTCTAAATAGGTAATTTCGAGTTCATTGACCAAAGGTGTCCATTGTGCTTGAGGTTGTATATAAGGAAGCAGGTCCTTACATGCGACATATAAATGCATTTTGCCATTAAATTTCTGCATCTTGTATGGCTTGAGCAGACGTACGGCATCATTATAATTCGCAAAAATATCTTCTTGAATTTTTACTGCCTGTTGATGAAAGTCACTATCAGCATCTGCCATTAAGTCTGCAAAAAACTGCATCTGTTCCGCTTCAGCATTTTTTTCTTCCACGGATTCTTCTTGCCACTGATGAATTTCAGCTGGATAAGTATCTAGTAATCCTAAATAATCAACCTCATAACCCAACTCTTGTAGTCTG
The DNA here is from genome assembly GCF_011578045.1 of Acinetobacter shaoyimingii. Classification (NCBI taxonomy): domain Bacteria; kingdom Pseudomonadati; phylum Pseudomonadota; class Gammaproteobacteria; order Moraxellales; family Moraxellaceae; genus Acinetobacter; species Acinetobacter shaoyimingii. The sequence goes on along the minus strand of NZ_CP049801.1, from coordinate 2,083,051 downwards.
ACAGCAATTGCATATGCAATTGTTCCTCCAAGAGAATAGCCGAGTAATCGGAATGGACCTTGTGGCTGTTGTAGAAACAATAGGGCAATTTGTTTTTCAATCAATTCATCCATGCTTTTACATTTTGCTAATAAACCGTTTGGACGTGATGATTGAAAACCAATAATTGGAATTTCAGGATCTAGATAACGGTTTAATACCGTATATTGCCAAGCGGAGCCAGAACCCGGATAGAAACAAAACAATGGCGTACTTGAACCTGAACGAATAGGTAAGATGTCCTGCATTCCTGTCTTTTCAACTTCAGCCAAATGCTCTTTAGACAAGAGTAAAGCCGCAATTCTCTCAATGCTGGCATTGACCATGAGTTCGCCAATGGAAATAGTTTGATGGAACGCTTTTTTGATTTCTATCGCTAGACGCATGACCAGTATTGAATGACCGCCTATTGCAAAAAAGTCTTCATCAATTGCAATGGGTGAATCGATGTTGAGTAACTTTTGGAAAATTTCGCAAACATGATGTTCGAGTTCACTGCTAGCAAAACGCTGTGATTTGGTTTGATCTTTTCGATCTGGTTTCGGTAGGGCTTTACGGTCTAGTTTTCCGTTATGACTCAGTGGAAATTTTTCTAAGCAGATAAACTCAGCTGGACACATGTATTCAGGCAAGCTCTGTTTTAACTTCTTCTTCAGTACTGCGATATCAATTTGTTCATGGGTCTGCAAATAAGCGACGAGCTGTATATCTGTATCGCTATTTGGATTACTTTGAGTTGTTTTATTTCCCGTTGCATCATTTTTCGTTTCATGATCGCTTGATGCATTGCCACTCAAAGACACTGGCTGGACAACAACATTGGAGATACCGCTAAATTGACGAATCTGCTGTTCAATTTCACCCAGTTCAATACGTTGACCACGAATTTTCAGCTGATCATCTGTACGTCCAATATACTGAATACTGCCATCTAAATTGTAGCGTGCAATATCACCCGTTCTATACATGCGTTGCCCAAGCTGGAATGGGTTGGCCACAAAACGTGTTGCGGATAATTCTGATCGGTTTAAATAACCCATCGCCAATTGCGACCCAGCGATATACAGTTCACCTTCAACACCCATTGGAACAGGGCGTAAATATTGATCAAGTATATATAACTCGGTATTCCAAACTGGATAGCCAATCGGAATACTATGCGGATATTTGGCAATCTGCTCCTGAGTGACTTCCATCGAGCTAACATCGACGGCTGCTTCCGTTGGACCATACAAATTATGCAATTCGCAGTTAAATTGAGTTTTGAAACGTTTCGCAACGGCCGTAGTTAAAGCCTCACCACTACAGAATACACGTTTCAGTTGTAAAGCTTGGATTTGATTTTCTGATAAAACCTCACTTACGGCAGTTTCAAATACACTGAGCATGGAAGGAACAAAATGCAATGTCGTAATGCCATGATGCTGAATTAAATCTAGGAGCATGATTGGATCTTTATGTGCATCGACGGGCGCAATAACCAGTTGTGCACCTGTCAAATAGGACCAGAAAAATTCCCAGACTGATACATCGAAAGTACAAGGGGTTTTCTGCAAAATACGATCTTTGACGGTTAATGGATATTGCGCTTGCATCCACAAAATCCGATTTACAATGGCTTGATGAGACACCAATACACCTTTGGGTTGTCCTGTTGTTCCAGACGTATAGATCATATAAGCCGGATGTGATGGACTGATCGCAGGTGCTGTTGAAACTTGTAAATGCTGTAAAGCTAAGATTTCATCGAAGTCGTAACGCTTGATACTGGTCTCTTCAAGCAATCCTGAAGCAGTGATTAAAAGACGTGGCTGTGCATCTTCTAACATATATTGAATACGAGAGATTGGATGCTGTAAATCGATAGGCAAATACGCAGCACCAGTCTCAATGATTGCCAAAATCGCAATGCTGAGTCGTGCAGAACGGGGCAGAGCAATGGCAACAAGATCACCAGATTGAACACCTAAAGATTGCAATTTTTGACTTAAAGTGAAAACCTGTTGCTCAACGTCAGCAAAGTTGTACTCATTGTCATTTTCAATGAGTGCAATTTGATGGGTATGCTGTTGCATGGCATCACGTAGCAATTGTTGTAGTGTAGTCCTAGGTACAGGATGTGAAGTCGAATTGATTTTTTGGATTAATAATTGTTCGGTTTTATCCTGCAAAGGATAATGAGATAGCATTTTCTCTGGTGACTGTAATGAAATTTCAATCATCTGAACCATACGTGCCAAGAATTGTTCTGGCGCCGTTATCACCCCACGTTGTTCCAATAACAACTCAACCGATTCATCAGGAATCACCAGCAATGTTAATGGATAGTGGCTGTAACCACGGTTCAGCAATTGTTGAATCCGTGCTTCGCCGAATTGTTGCTGTAAATAACCATGATCAGGATAATTCTCAACCACCAATAGTGTGTCAAATAAAGGACCCATACCCAAATGCTGTTGAATAGCACTGAGTCCCACGCCATCGTGTTCCAAATGTTGGCTATGTAGATTTTGAAGTTCTGCCAATTGTTGCCATAGACTGAGATGCATGTTGAGCTGAACACGCACAGGAATGGTGTTTAGAAATAAACCAATCTGTTGTTCCAATCCAGAAATAGCAGCGGTACGCCCAGAAACTGGTGTTCCGAAAATAAGATCATCTCGATGTGCATACATGTGCAAGGTCATTGCCCAGATCATTTGCATATAGACATTTAAGGTGATGCCAGATTGACGCAAACGCTGTTGTAAGGACTTTGATGTTTCAGGACTCAATTGAATGCTATGTTCTTGCACCGCCTGTTTTTCATAGCCATCAAATAGAATCAGTGCTTGAGCATCGGCAAGATCACGTTGCCAGACCTCTAGATCAACTTGCTGGTCACGACCAGCCAATTGTTCAATCACAGACTGATAACTATATTGCAATACAGGTAGCTCAGTTTCTGGATCTTGGTATGCCTCAATGAGATCTTGCATAAAGAGCGGGGTTGACCAGCCATCAGTTAATAAGTGATGCACAAGCAGGAGTAATTCATATTGATCAGGCTGATGTTGAAGCAAAGCGGCTTGAATCAAACCATTTTCCTGATCAATATGCATCGGCACGTTCAGAAGTTCTTGTATTTTGGCTTCAAGATGTTGTGCTTCACATGGAATATATTGTAAAGGCCAAGCTTGTTGTGGCTGCGTTGCATAAACAAAAATAGGTTCTTCACTAGTCTGGTGATCAAACCAGCCTGACAGCTGAGGATGCTTTTCAAGAACACGGTTAAGCGCCAGCTGAAGACGTGAAAAATTAACATCGCCTTTTAGACTGATCTGGGTAAATGCATGGTAATTTGCATGTTGTTCAGCCTGTGTATGAAATAACATGCCTTTTTGTAAGGGCAGTAAAGGTAAAGCGTAATAGTGTTGACCGTAGTTCAAGCGTACATGCTGTTGTAATTCATCATCCACAATTTGGCGGGACACAGCAGGCGATAGAGTTTCAAGCTGTTTGAGCTGCGTAGCAATTGCCGCGATGGTTTTCAATTGAAATACATCACTCGGTTTTAAAAGATAACCATGTTGACGTAATTGTGTGCACAACATAATCGCTGAAATACTGTCACCACCTGTCATAAAGAAATCATCATCGATACCCATGTGATCCAATTTCAGAATCTCGGCAGAGATCTTACATAACAACTGTTGTTGAGGCGTCTGTGCCTGACGGCTACCAGTACGGATTTGGGGGCGTGGGAGTGCTTTTTTATCTACCTTACCACTGACATTACGAGGAAATTGATCGAGCACAGTTAAAGCGGATGGAACCATATATTCAGGAATTTTTTGGCGTAATATGCTGAGGTAATATTCACTGAGCATTTCCGCTTTTTCTTCATCCCACTGCAGATTTTTCACAACACAATAGCCAAGCAGACGGTGACTGTTATTGATGGGTTCAGCAATCACTACAACACTTTCAATATCTGGTAAAACTGAAAGTGCATTTTCGACTTCACCAATTTCAACACGATAACCACGGATTTTGATCTGGTCATCACATCGACCCATAAATTCAAGCTTACCGTCATAATTCCAACGTACCAGATCTCCAGTTCGGTACATACGCTCACCAGATTGAAATGGATTGGCAACAAAGCGTGTTGCACTTAAATCGGCACGTCCTAGATAACCATTGGCAATACCATATCCAGAAATGTAAAGCTCACCAATAACGCCAATAGGACACCGTTTTAAATGTCGATCCAGCACATAAGCGTGTGTATTTCCAATTGGATTGGCAATTACGGGACGTTCAGTCAACTTGAGTTCTGCGCGGAAGGTATCGACCGTATATTCAGTTGGTCCATATAGATTATGGGCGAACAGGTTAGGTTGTGCATTGAGTTGTTGCCATAAAGCAAGAGGCGCAGCCTCACCTCCAATAAGAATTAGACTGGGATGATGCTTGCCTGCTTCAAATAAACCATTGGTCATCATTTGTGCGCAGAATGATGGTGGTAAATCTAAGGTATCAATGTGACGTTTTTGGATTTCTTGTACCAATCCCCATGCGTCACGGCGCATATTCTCATCAAAAATATGTAGTTCTTGTCCCCAAATCATCCAGAACACTTGTAGCCAAGAAGAATCAAAAGAAAATGAATGTGTATGTGCAGCGCGTAAAGGACGATGTGGGTAACGTTGCTGCACGGCCTGAAGCACTGGCCAGTAAATGGTATGCTGATGGGATAATATGAGATTCAATAATGAGCCATGGGTATTCATGACCCCTTTGGGACGACCCGTACTGCCCGACGTAAAGATCACGTATGCAACATCTTTAAATCCAAATTGACGTTCAGAGGCTGGAATCTCAGCGGTACTCTGAGCAGCTATATCAGCAATGGTCTGAGTGTCATCCAGATATACCTTTTTTAGCGTGGAAGGAAGTTGTGTGGCAATATCCTGAGTGGTCAAAACAAATAGGGGGTGGGCATCCTCACACATCATTTGCATACGATCGATCGGATAATCTAAATCCAGAGGCAAGAAGCTGGCACCTGAATTCAATACCGATAACATCACAACAATCGACTCGGCAGAGCGTGGAATGGCTGCTGCGATGACTGTATTTTTCCCAGCTCCATGCAGTTTTAAATAATGCGTGAATTGATTAATTTTTAATGCTAATTCTGAAAAAGTGAGTTGATCAGGGGCATCAATATTGCCACTGACTAAAGCTACACGATCAGGATGTTGATGGACCTGCTCGTAGAAAATATCGAGAATATTATTGTATTTTTCGACATGTTGAATGTCAGGACCAGTACCATTTTGGAGCAGTAAAGTCTGTTCATTCGCTGAGGTGATATTGACCTGAAGACATGGCTGTTCAGGCTGAGCTAAAATTGATTGCAACAATAAACTGATTCGTTCGCCATGCATCGCCAGCTCATCAGCTTGATAACGGATTGCATCGGCACGTAATTCAATAATCAGTTCCTGATTTTGTAAAATAAACGAAAATTCAAAATCATCTATTGGTCCTGTTGAAATATGATGGGTATATAAAGGCTGGTTCTCAATGGTCAGGTCTTGATCAAAACCCTTGTAGTTAAGAATTGGACCGTAGATACGTTCATGGATATCGACAGCTTTAAGATCACGAAGGATCTGCTCAGCATCATATTTTTGATGTGGGCGGATGATATTGAGCTGTGCTTTAATATGCTGCGCTAGACTAATCCATGAATCTTGTTCATTGACTTTAAATTCAACGGGCAAAACATTGACGGTCGGTAGAGGAGAGCGAAGCGCTTTTGATCCCAAACGACGCATAAATGGCACACCAACGACGAGAGTATTTTTATCGGTCATTTGGTTGAGATAAAGTAATGCCAAGGACATCATCAAATCAGGCAAAGCAACTTTATGGTTTTTTGCAAGCGACTGAATATTTTTTAAAATTCCAGTGCTGATACGCAACTGATGTTTAATAAATCGCGCCGTCGTTTTGGGTGCGCTATGATGGATACTTAAGGTGACGGGTGTAGCGAGATTGTTGCAGTAGTCTTTCCAGAACAATTGATCTTGCAGAAATTGTTCGCTCTGTTCATAGTCAAGTCTTTCCTGAATGACCTCATCTATCGCAATATACGGAGAAGCATCAACATTCTCATTTTGAGACAACTTTTGATATAACTCGACAATACGCTTGGTTAATTGAATAAAGCTATAGCCGTCCAACATGATGTGGTGGTAACGCTGATACCAATAAAGTTTGTCTTGAGTGATAAAAATGACTTGTCGATATAGACGTTTTCCTTGAGTTTTAAGCGATTTGGCCTGATTACGGTCGGTCGCCATCCAGTCCCAAACCCTTTGTTTGGCTTTTTCAGTAGAAAGATGTGAAAAATCCAGCATCTCGATATCAATTTGAACATTTGTGGATGTCTTGAAATAAGCCTGTTCAGGTTCTTTTGAATAGGCTGCTGTAATGGTCTGTGCTTCAGTGATACCTCGTTGAATAGCTTGTTTAAAAATATTGAGCTGAATTGAATTGGGCAGTTCAATACAATGAGCTATGGCATATAAATCTTCAGTTTCATTTAAATGATCGGCTAGGAAAATACCCTGTTGAGTAGATAAGAGCGGATACTGCACAGAGGCTGATTCATCAGGTTTCAGAGCATAGTTGGATGGATGATTCATCGTTATTCTCCTACATTCATTTGAAAGGGATTAATGGATGTCCAGTATTTTTCTACGTATTCAATGCATGCTTTTCTTGAATCTGGACCAAATTGAATATCCCATCCCTCTGGAGTCGGATGTTGGGTTGGCCATAAGCTATATTCACCTTGTTGATTTTGGAGTACATGAAAACTCAAATTTTCGTTATCAAATGGATTGATATAACTTTCTTGTAAGTTGCACATTTTCAAGGTCCTTTGTTAAAGCTCAGTTGTTTTTGAGAGTAATTTCTCTAGTGTTGTCAATAGGTCAGCCTGCCAGTGAATGGGATCATGGCCGCCGTAAAATAGATGATGAGAGGAACTTAATTGGTGACTGCTTAGGAGCTGATGTAAGTCTTCGCTGTGTTGTTTCATATCGGTTTCACAATGTCCCGCACTGATATGAATTTTTGTCTGAATATTCAAGAGTGGCTGTGATTTGTCTTGCAGCAAGGTATCCATTAAATGCAAAAAAGAATTAGACTTGAGCGGATGAAATTGACTATTGGAAAAATCAGACCACCAATAGGAGCCTGATTGGCTAATCACATGATCAAATTGATTTGGATAGAGTAGGCAGCAATAAACTGCACATAGCCCTCCCATGCTTTGCCCACAGAGCATCGTTTCGTCAAAACTTAAATATTGAAAATGCTGATGAATCAGTGGAATAAGTTCTTGTACCAAAGCATGGCAAAACAGATCGTGACAACCATAGTGCAGAGCACGCGTTTCAGTAGTACAGGCAATAAATACGACAAGACAATTATGGATTGATCCCTGTTGATGGGATTCGATCATCTTTTTTTGAAAAAGCTGTAGTTGCGACCAGAGATTGCCATCTAAACACAAGATCAACTTTGCTGTGGATGCTTCACTGACTTTGTCCTCTGCTATAGACAGCCATTCAACAGCTATTTGGTTATGCAACAATGAACTGTGCCAATTCATTGTTTTTATACTGTGTAAAGGTGCAGTAGAGTCATCTATAGCATGGCTGTGAATTTGATTAATAAAGCGTGCGATTTGCCCGCTGTATGCTGGATAAGGATTTAAGGGGTCCTTTTGGGCAAATTGCTGAAGTTGCGCAATCCACCATTGCCGTCTAATTGAGGCAGCTGTCACAGCGGGAGGTTGCTCTGCTGTTTCTATAATCACATAACTGCCAAACCAATCTTTAGGTAATTCAATAGTATAGGTACAAATATCTGTGCCCTCAATTTCATCCAAGATATTCCACTGTTCATAAATAGAGGGAGACTGAGAATAAATATCGATCAGCACATACCTCACTTCAGCACTGGTTTTTTGCCAGACAAAGGTACAGACAGACTTTCCATTCCGTATGGTAATAAGCGGATTTCCAAACTGTAGAATCTGTTCCCACCATGCCGGACTTCCTCTGTCACTGCATTGCAACAGTGGATGAATAGGCTCATTGTTATCCATAAAGTCTGACTTATTGGTATAGCAAAATTTAAGTCACACTAACAAAATGATTCTTATTCGTAAATGAAAATGATTATCAGTAAATTTAATTAAAAAACTGCCTTTTTCACGAAATAAATAGAATTCAAAAACTTAGCTTTAAAAATTGATTATTTAATAAACAGATTGTGCTGAATTAAGACAAACTAAAAAATACTGCTATTGATAATAATGATAATTATTTGCAATTATGTTTTAGACGCTTGAATAATACTGGATCTAAACATGCAACAAACAATCATCGTGACAGGGGCTGCACAAGGCATGGGGGCTGCTATCACCCATAAATTGCTGATTCAGGGCTACCATGTGCTTGCCATTGATCAGCAGCCAGATCCGCAACAATGGGAATTATGGCAACGGATTGATGCTAATCATGCACATGCTGTAGAGACGATTGTTCAGGACATATCAGATTTTCAAAATACGCAGAAATTAATTGAAAAGTGCATGAAGCGCAATGAAGTGATTGGCTTGGTCAATGTGGCAGGTATTCTTATCATGACTTCATTATTGGACGCCAAACTTCAAGATTGGCAACACAGTTGGGCCGTCAACGTTCAAGGTCCCATTCTGATCAGTCAGTTGGTAGCCAAACATTTTGTTCAAAAAGGCAAAGGAAGTATCGTGACCGTGAGCTCGAACAGTGCGCGAATGCCTAGAACACAGTTGGGACTTTATGCGACAACAAAGGCTGCACTGAGTCATTTTTGTCGGAACTTAGGACTCGAAGTTGCACCCTATAATGTGCGCGTCAATATCGTATCTCCAGGGTCTACACTGACCCAAATGCAAAAACAGCTTTGGACAGATGATCAACCTCCAGCCAGTGTACTTGAAGGCGATCTCGCCCAATTCCGTACTGGAATTCCACTTAAAAAACTCGCCGAACCAGAAGATATTGCAGAAGCTGTATATTTTCTACTTTCTGATCAAGCCTCACAAATCACCATGCAAGAACTGGTGATTGATGGTGGTGCCACCTTGGGTGTCTAGGTTAAAGCCGATAAAAATATCAGGAAATCAAATATGTCAGTACAAATTCCATATTTAATACATAAAGAAAATTATACAGAAATGTATATCGCATTGGCTGAAGAAGTATTCCAATGTGATCGTGAATCTGGATTCATTTTTACAACCCCCGAGTATGTTTTAAAAGGGGAAAATAAAATTAAAGATGTAGCGACACAGGATTGTAAAAGTATTGCTGAAGCATTAAATATTGCGAAAATGCAGTTGAATCAAGCGCTAAACGATGGACATAAAGAAGCCATTTTAATGGGTGGAATTCCCTTTGGGCATGTGAACGATCTACAATTGATGTTGATGGATCAAAGCAACATTTATCAAAATGTTTTATACCTGCACCCAGACTATAAGCTTCCTCAGCTCAAAGGTGGCGACACACGATATGTACCAAGCCCAGAGGAATTTCAACAACAGGTTCATGCGGTTATTCAAGATCTCAAAAATACAGCATTAAATAAAGTCGTACTGGCACGAAGTTTAGAGTTAAATTTTGCGGAAAATATTGATATTTCGCAGTTATTTTATAACTTAGCTAAATATAACCAACATGGCTATAACTATGCTGTAGCTACACATGCGTCACAAAATGGCTGGTTTGTGGGAGCAAGTCCTGAACAACTCATTGCGAAACAAGGCCGGAAAATCCGTAGTCGACCAGTTGCAGGAACTATCCCTCGTATTGACGATCCACAGCAGGATCAGCTCATGGCACAGCAATTATTAAAATCAGAAAAAGATCATTATGAGCATGCTTTAGTGATTGAAATGATAGGCGATATTTTATCTCCATTATGCTCTTCGTTGACGATTCCCAAAATTCCGACTTTGATTAGCACCAAACGGCTTTGGCATTTAGCCAGCTTTATAGAAGGCGAGTTGAAACAGGATATGCATGTCCTTGATCTGTTGGAAAAATTACATCCAACACCTGCCATTTGTGGACAGCCGACCTCACTTGCACGTGAAAAAATTTCCACAGTAGAACGTTTTAATCGCGAATTATTTGCAGGGACCATGGGTTGGGCCAATGCGCAAGGAGATGGCGAGTGGTCTGTCACTGTACGTTGCGCGCGGGTTCAGGCAGCAACAGCTCGTCTATTTGCAGGTGCAGGCATTGTATCTTCCTCAAATCCCAATGCTGAACGTTTAGAAACTGCTGCAAAATTCAGAACTGTACTTGATGGCTTCGGTCTATCGGCTGACCAAATTTAAGCAAAGGAAATAAAATGCAAAGTCATTATTTAGCAGGTGCTGTTCCATATCCTGAAGAATTTGCTCGTTTGTATCGGGAGAAAGGTTATTGGATTGGACAGAATCTGAGTGATTTTTTACAGGAATGTGCAGAAAAATATCCCCATCATATTGCTATTTATTGTGAAGATCAGCAGATCTCTTATAAGACATTTAACCTGCTGGTCAGTGATTGTGCTGAAAATCTGTATCAATTAGGCTTGCGATCTGGTGATAAAGCCATTGTACAGTTACCGAATCATCATGCTTTTTACATCATATTTTTTGCTTTGATTCGATTGGGTGCATTACCCGTCATGTCCTTACCAGCACATCGTTTTTCAGAACTCAATAGTTTTGTGGAGCAAACGCAAGCCAAAGCTTATTTCTGTGCAGATGTCGGTGCGCAAAAATTTGATTATCGAGAATTAGCTCGAAAGCTGAAGAGCATGCATCATGCTTTGGAACATGTTTTTGTACTTGGTGAGTCGCAGGAGTTTCACGCTGTAGCGGCATTATTAGAAACCCCAGAACTGTTCCAACCATCTCAATATAGCGCAAGCTCGCCAGAACAAGTGGCTTTTTTACAGCTGTCTGGCGGTAGTACTGGTATACCTAAACTGATTCCAAGAACCCATGATGACTATTTATATAGTGTTCGTGAAAGTAGCAAAATTTGCTGTTTAGATGAAACATCAAAGCTGTTAATGGTTTTGCCTGCTGCACATAACTTTTCGATGAGTTCTGCAGGAGCATTGGGCATTTTCTATAGCGGTGGGGCAGTTGTATTGGGTACTGATCCTAGTCCAGCGCAAGCCTTTGAACTCATCCGAAAACATCAGGTCACGGACGTGTGTCTCGTCCCAGCTTTGGTACGTCCATGGATGGATAAAGCAGCCAAAGATAAAGATGATATTTTATCAAGCTTAAGATGCTTACAAGTGGGCGGAGCACGCTTAGCAGATGTGGTTGCCTTACGCTTAATTGATGAATTCCAAGTGAAACTACAGCAAGTTTTTGGCATGGCAGAAGGTTTGGTCAATTACACCCGTTTTGACATGACCAAAGAGCAGATTGTTCATACACAAGGGCGAAAACTCTGCATAGATGATGAAATACTGATTGTAAATGATGAGGATCAGCCTGTACCACAAGGAGACGTCGGTCATCTGTTGACGCGGGGACCATATACGATTCGTGGTTACTATAATGCTCCAGAGCATAATCTACGTTCTTTCACTACAGATGGTTTTTATCGAACTGGAGATTTAGTCCGGCTTCGAGAAGATGGCTGTATTGTGGTTGAAGGACGTGCAAAAGATCAAATTAATCGTGGCGGTGAAAAAATTGCCACTGAAGAAGTGGAACAAGCCCTCATTACCCATCCTCAAGTCAAACTTGTCGCCTTGGTCGCCATGCCTGATGAGGTATTGGGGGAAAAGAGCTGTGCATTTGTTTTATGGCAATCTCAGCCTGATGATCCAAGTGAGTTTAGACGCGGATTAATTTTAAAACAGTATATCCAAAATGTTGGTTTGGCGACTTACAAAATACCAGATCGAATCGAGTTTCTTGATCACTTCCCATATACCGCTTTTGGCAAAATTGATAAAAAATCATTGGTCAAAAAATTTGAAATTCAACAGGTCAGTTAAACGGATTAAAAAATGAGTATTCCTAAAATTGCGTCATACCCGATGCCACGATATGACAGCTATCCTTTAAATAAAACCTGCTGGAGCTTAAATCCCGAAAAATCAGTTTTATTGGTGCATGACATGCAGCAATATTTTCTGGATTTTTATGACACTCAAGCTGCACCGATTCCAACATTAATTGAGCATAGTAGACAGTTAATCCAAACTGCGAGGAAGCTTGGAATACCTATCGTTTATACGGCTCAATCTGGCGATCAAACGCCAGAACATCGTCAACTGTTAACTGATTTTTGGGGTAAAGGTTTAAAAGCAGATCCTGAAATGACCAAAATTCATGATGAGCTGAAGCCTGATTCTGAAGATATTGTGCTGGAAAAATGGCGCTACAGTGCGTTTAAATTTTCAAATTTAGAAGAGCGAATGACATCGTGGAAACGCAATCAACTGGTTATATGTGGTGTGTATGCACATATTGGTTGTTTGATGAGTGCTGCAGAAGCCTTTATGTTAAATATTCAGCCTTTTATGGCCGCTGATGCTTTGGCAGATTTTAGTTTAGATGAGCATGAAATGGCGTTGAAATATTCCAGCACACGTTGTGCTCAAGTCATGTCTACCGATCAAATTATTCAACAGTGGGTAAAGCATAAATGAAAGACTTAACTGAACAACAGTATCTACTCTCGAAGGATTCTATTATTCAATTGGTGAGTGCTGAGCTGGAAATTCCTGCTGAAGACATTCAAATGGATGATGATTTATTATTGTTGGGTCTAGACTCTGTTCGCTTAATGACTCTGGTGGGAATTTGGCAAGAACAAGGGAGCAATGTGAGCTTTGAAGGATTGGCAGAAGAACCAAATTTGCAGGCATGGATTGAAAAGATTTTAAATTAGGGGATATTGATATTTAAAAGATGATGTCGCCGCTCGCTGCATCTTGCGCAGCAAACAAAGCATACTTTGTTTTGCTCAGGGTTATGGCTAAGACTACCCTAAATGTCGTTCTGAACCAGAAAGGGAATACTTCACAACTGGGTAAGCTATAACCCAGTTGTTATTTATTTTTAAGCTTCAAAGTTCAAATGTAAGGACGTTCAGTCATGTTGCAGTATTTGTTGTCCTTAGTTGTTTTATCGCTCAATGACCTAGGTGAATAGTGTTTTAGCCATAGCTATATGCAAACTTTATCCAAAAAGCCCAATCAAATAACACAATGATTCATTGGAATAAGAATTTAAAAAGTACAACATTGGATAAATTTAGATACAAAGGAATAGGTTGGATTAAATTCATTTTTAATTTTTTTTTGCAAATTTCGCATATTCAATCGTTCTATACACCATCATAGCATTGCATTTGTGACAATAGATTAAAACAACTATTAAATTTCTATTTGATAATTTAATGCTAATTTTTAAAATGATTTAGATTTGTTTTTTTAATAATATAAAATCAATCATGGTTAATTTATATTATGTGGTCTGGTGCTCATTACTTAATTAAAGTGATAAATTTTATTGTTTGTATTTTTTTGGCTTTAAAAAATTAAAATTTATTTAAAAAATGTATTTTTAGAATAAATTCTATTTTTTATAGAATATAAAATTTAAATAAACCGAATCCTGCTTAAGGAATTGCAATCCTCAATCTTAAGAGGATTTCATCATTTTAAGCTAAAAAAAGCTAATATTTGGATTATCCAAAAATATGAATAAAACCACTTTAATTATTTGTTTTTAAACAAAACAATTGTACGTAATTTAATTTAAATAATATTATTTTTATATTATTTTTATTAAAAACATAAAAATTTAACTGTTTATTCATAAATAATTTAGCATAACTAAAATAATAAACGTGCTAAAACTTTTGATAATTAAATGTAGATTTCATCACATAAAATAATTAATACATAAATTAATTCAAATATAAGTGATTAATTTGTTTAAAAAAATAACTGAGTAAAATAGTATGATTTAAATAATGGTGATATTATTTAAAAAACAATAAAATTGGTGGATAAAATGAATAAAATATTATTATTAGATAGTAATAGTGGATTGAATGCGGCCGTTCCAAATGGTATCCAAAAAGTTAAACTTGCAAATCATCCATCGATAATTAAGTTTGAAAATACTTTAGAAAACATTAGGTCTATTTCTAAGTTGAATAATGACGTTGTTATTCAGCTTGCTGATGGTAAGCAATTGGTTTTAGATAACTTTTTTAGTCAGGCTAATCATTTGGTTATTAATGGACAAAATGAATCTCTCTTGTGGGTCAAATTTACTGATGCTGAAGGTAATTTTATTGACCCAGTTGAATATGAACCGATTGAAAATATAGAAGCTCTAGATGAGGAAGCAGGAAGTTCAGGTTTGATGGTGCTGGCGCCGATTATTGCGGGTGGAATTGCACATTGGTTGATCAGGTCACTTATAGATTCAGATAAAGATAATTCTTCATCTAATCCAGACGACGATGATGATGACAATGGTGGTGGAGGTGGTTCGAATGATGCTCCAGTATTACAAACCTACATCGTCAATGAAGAAGGTGTGATTGAATTAACCTTTGATAAAAATTTAGATGATGATCATTTACCACTGAATACATACTTTGAAATTACTGTCGATTCTGTCATCGCAACCATTACTGCAATTGGAATTGACCCGAGCAATCCGAAAAAACTCATAATTAAAACAGACCCTCCAATTTATGAAAACTCGGTCGTCACGCTAAAATACACCGACCCTACAACTGGAAATGATGAATTTGCAATTCAAAGTGAATCAGGTGCTGATGCTGCATCATTTACTCGAACTTTAATGAATCAATCTGAACTGGAAGATGACAATAACAATAATGATGATGCACCTGTTATAGAAACGGCTGTGGTAAACAGCGATGGCGATCGTATTGTACTAACCTTCGATAAAGATTTAGATAGTACGAATTTACCTGATTTAAATACATTTGTTGTTCGAGCAAATGGGCAAAATATTCCAGTAACATCTTTCGAAATTGTGCCCGAAACTGTAAATGGCGAGACAACGACGAATACATTGATTTTACATGTCGCACCTAAAATCAAAGCTGGTCGTGATGTCATTATCGAATATACAGATCCAACATCAGTTGATGATGAAAATGCAATTCAGAGTACGACGGGTGTAGATACAGATTCTTTCCAAACCATAGTCACTAACCAATCTACCTATACAGGCAATCCAGATGATAGTGATGCACCCTATTTAATTGCTGCTGAAGTGAATGCTGAAGGTGTCATTGAGCTGACTTTCAATGAGGATTTGGATGATCAATATTTGCCTGTGGCGAATGATTTTACGATTCTGGTTGGAAACCAATTGGTTGTGATTACGTCTATTACGATCGATCCTGTGAATGCCTCATTAGTGAGTATTACCACAAGTCCTACAATTACAGTTGGACAGTCTGTCGTAGTTGTTTATGAAGACCCAAGCGATGGTGATGATATTTATGCATTACAAGGTACAACAGGTCAGGATGTAGAAGACTTTGATACATCGGCAACAGGTGGTGTACCTGTAGAAAACAATTCTGAAGTTGAGCCTGTGGATACAGATCCACCGACGTTGGAATCGGCAGAGGTGAATACTGACGGTATTATCGAACTGACCTTTAGTGAAGACCTCGATGGTGACAACCTTCCAGATCTTGAAGACTTTGTGATTATTGTGGATGACGAACCTGTCGTTGTGACGTCAATTGAGTTGGATAGTACTGATCCATCCAAAGTGATCATCACCACAGCACCTGTGATCACCGCTGGCCAAGATGTGGTGGTGCAATACACAGATCCATCAGCAGGTAATGATCCAAAAGCCTTACAAGATGAAGCAGGCAACGACGTTGAAGACTTTGATACATCGGCAACAGGTGGTGTACCTGTAGAAAACAATTCTGAAGTTGAGCCTGCGGATACAGATCCACCTACGTTGGAATCGGCAGAGGTAAATACGGACGGTATTATCGAACTGACCTTTAGTGAAGACCTCGATGGTGACAACCTTCCAGATCTTGAAGACTTTGTGATTACTGTGGATGACGAACCTGTCGTTGTGACCGCAATTGAGTTGGATAGTACTGATCCATACAAAGTGATCATCACCACAGCACCAGTGATCACCGCTGGCCAAGATGTGGTGGTGCAATACACAGATCCATCAGCAGGCAATGATCCAAAAGCCTTACAAGATGAAGCAGGCAATGATGTTCAAGACTTTGATACATCGGCAACAGGTGGTGTGCCTGTAGAAAACAATTCTGAAGTTGAGCCTGTGGATACAGATCCACCGACTTTAGTCACGGCAGAGGTAAATACTGACGGTATTATCGAACTGACCTTCAGTGAAGACCTCGATGGTGACAACCTTCCAGATCTTGAAGACTTTGTGATTACTGTGGATGACGAACCTGTCGTTGTGACCGCAATTGAGTTGGATAGTACTGATCCATCCAAAGTGATCATCACCACAGCACCAGTGATCACCGCAGGTCAAGATGTGGTGGTGCAATACACAGATCCATCAGCAGGTAATGATCCAAAAGCCTTACAAGATGAAGCAGGCAACGACGTTGAAGACTTTGATACATCGGCAACAGGTGGTGTACCTGTAGAAAACAATTCTGAAGTTGAGCCTGCGGATACAGATCCACCGACGTTGGAATCGGCAGAGGTGAATACTGACGGTATTATCGAACTGACCTTTAGTGAAGACCTCGATGGTGACAACCTTCCAGATCTTGAAGACTTTGCGATTATTGTGGATGACGAACCTGTCGTTGTGACCGCAATTGAGTTGGATAGTACTGATCCAACGAAAGTGATCATCACCACAGCACCTGTGATCACCGCTGGCCAAGATGTGGTGGTGCAATACACAGATCCATCAGCAGGCAATGATCCAAAAGCCTTACAAGATGAAGCAGGCAACGACGTTGAAGACTTTGATACATCGGCAACAGGTGGTGTGCCTGTAGAAAACAATTCTGAAGTTGAGCCTGTGGATACAGATCCACCGACTTTAGTCACGGCAGAGGTAAATACTGACGGTATTATCGAACTGACCTTCAGTGAAGACCTCGATGGTGACAACCTTCCAGATCTTGAAGACTTTGTGATTACTGTGGATGACGAACCTGTCGTTGTGACCGCAATTGAGTTGGATAGTACTGATCCATCCAAAGTGATCATCACCACAGCACCTGTGATCACCGCTGGCCAAGATGTGGTGGTGCAATACACAGATCCATCAGCAGGTAATGATCCAAAAGCCTTACAAGATGAAGCAGGCAACGACGTTGAAGACTTTGATACATCGGCAACAGGTGGTGTACCTGTAGAAAACAATTCTGAAGTTGAGCCTGCGGATACAGATCCACCTACGTTGGAATCGGCAGAGGTAAATACGGACGGTATTATCGAACTGACCTTTAGTGAAGACCTCGATGGTGACAACCTTCCAGATCTTGAAGACTTTGTGATTATTGTGGATGACGAACCTGTCGTTGTGACGTCAATTGAGTTGGATAGTACTGATCCAACGAAAGTGATCATCACCACAGCACCTGTGATCACCGCTGGCCAAGATGTGGTGGTGCAATACACAGATCCATCAGCAGGTAATGATCCAAAAGCCTTACAAGATGAAGCAGGCAACGACGTTGAAGACTTTGATACATCGGCAACAGGTGGTGTACCTGTAGAAAACAATTCTGAAGTTGAGCCTGCGGATACAGATCCACCGACGTTGGAATCGGCAGAGGTGAATACTGACGGTATTATCGAACTGACCTTTAGTGAAGACCTCGATGGTGACAACCTTCCAGATCTTGAAGACTTTGCGATTATTGTGGATGACGAACCTGTCGTTGTGACCGCAATTGAGTTGGATAGTACTGATCCATCCAAAGTGATCATCACCACAGCACCTGTGATCACCGCTGGCCAAGATGTGGTGGTGCAATACACAGATCCATCAGCAGGTAATGATCCAAAAGCCTTACAAGATGAAGCAGGCAACGACGTTGAAGACTTTGATACATCGGCAACAGGTGGTGTACCTGTAGAAAACAATTCTGAAGTTGAGCCTGCGGATACAGATCCACCTACGTTGGAATCGGCAGAGGTAAATACGGACGGTATTATCGAACTGACCTTTAGTGAAGACCTCGATGGTGACAACCTTCCAGATCTTGAAGACTTTGCGATTATTGTGGATGACGAACCTGTCGTTGTGACCGCAATTGAGTTGGATAGTACTGATCCAACGAAAGTGATCATCACCACAGCACCTGTGATCACCGCTGGCCAAGATGTGGTGGTGCAATACACAGATCCATCAGCAGGCAATGATCCAAAAGCCTTACAAGATGAAGCAGGCAATGATGTTCAAGACTTTGATACATCGGCAACAGGTGGTGTGCCTGTAGAAAACAATTCTGAAGTTGAGCCTGTGGATACAGATCCACCGACTTTAGTCACGGCAGAGGTAAATACTGACGGTATTATCGAACTGACCTTCAGTGAAGACCTCGATGGTGACAACCTTCCAGATCTTGAAGACTTTGTGATTACTGTGGATGACGAACCTGTCGTTGTGACCGCAATTGAGTTGGATAGTACTGATCCATCCAAAGTGATCATCACCACAGCACCAGTGATCACCGCAGGTCAAGATGTGGTGGTGCAATACACAGATCCATCAGCAGGTAATGATCCAAAAGCCTTACAAGATGAAGCAGGCAACGACGTTGAAGACTTTGATACATCGGCAACAGGTGGTGTACCTGTAGAAAACAATTCTGAAGTTGAGCCTGCGGATACAGATCCACCGACGTTGGAATCGGCAGAGGTAAATACGGACGGTATTATCGAACTGACCTTTAGTGAAGACCTCGATGGTGACAACCTTCCAGATCTTGAAGACTTTGCGATTATTGTGGATGACGAACCTGTCGTTGTGACGTCAATTGAGTTGGATAGTACTGATCCATCCAAAGTGATCATCACCACAGCACCTGTGATCACGGCAGGTCAAGATGTGGTGGTGCAATACACAGATCCATCACCAGAGGATGATCCAAAAGCTTTACAAGATGAAGCCGGCAATGATGTTGAAGACTTTGATACATCAGCCGGTATTGGTGTTGAAAATAATTCAGAAATAGATCCAGATGCAGGACCTGAGTTACTAGATTTCATTAACGGTTATCTGGACATGACACTTTATTTTGACAAAGAATTGGATCCTGATCATTTACCACTGCCAGAACATTTTATCGTCAATACCTATGATCAAACTGATGGCAATGGGGATCCAGCACCACGTCAAATTAACATTATTAATATTGCATTAGACCCAGAGGATCCAAGTACACTGATCCTCACTTTCAGTGAAGATATGCAAGGAAATAATTATTTATCACCTTTATATACTGCTGAAGTGATTTATCAAGATCCAACACAAGATGATGATGAATATGCTATACAAGATTTGAATGGACGAGATGCCCAAGGTTTTGAATTTGAGGTAACTGTAGCTGCGGCTCCAGTAGATCCTGCGCCAGAATTAGTCGCTGCAGAAGTCAATGCAGATGGTTTAATCATACTGTCTTTTGACCAAGATATTTATGCACCGCGACCACCTAAATTATCTGATTTTGTGGTCAAAGTGGATAGTGTTGTAGTCAATGTTGTATCGGTATCTGTGGTTGACTGGTATAAAGTGGTCCTTGTCACATCACCAGTAATTCATGCTGGAAAAGTCGTGATTGTTACGTATACAGATCCTACAGAAGATGATGATCTTGATGCGATACAGAACTACGATGAGCAGGATGCTGAGAGTTTTACCGTTGAAGCTGTCAATAACTCTGAACAAGGCATTGTACTGGATACAGCACCAGAGCTTATTCGCCTAGAAGTCAATGTGGATGGTGTTATTGAATTAGTTTTTAATGAAGACATCGATGCCGACAATTTACCTGCGCTAGATGATTTTATTATTACTGTAGACGGTGTGGTTGTACCAGTTCAATCCATTTCAGTCGATCCAAGTGATGCTTCTATAGTTTATGTAGGCACTGATCCAGTGATTAGTGTGGGACAAGTTGTCAATGTTATCTATAAAGATCCAACCACTGGAGATGATGACAATGCACTACAAGATTTAAATGGTAATGATGTCGATACGTTTGTTCACTCAGCAGATAATTTATCTCAAGTCCCATTACCAGATAAAACACCACCACAGCTGGTGAAGGTACAAATTATAGGTGATACAGGCATTGAGCTTATCTTTGATGAAAGCTTGGATGAGATAAATTTACCTCAAATCTCAAATTTCACCATTATTGTGAATGGTACAGTGGTCTCTGTTCTCGGACTTGATGTCGCAGGAAATCAAGCACATTTAATCATGGCAGATGAAATTCCTTTAAATGCAAATGTTCAAATCATATATGCCGATCCGAC
Source organism: Acinetobacter shaoyimingii (assembly GCF_011578045.1). NCBI lineage: Bacteria > Pseudomonadati > Pseudomonadota > Gammaproteobacteria > Moraxellales > Moraxellaceae > Acinetobacter > Acinetobacter shaoyimingii. The sequence continues at coordinate 2,062,357 of NZ_CP049801.1, read as the reverse complement.
CACAGCAAATGATACCAATGCACTACAAGATTTGAGTGGTAATGATGTTGGTAGTTTTGTTACCAGCGTGGTCAATACCTCTGTCAAAGTTGAAATTACCAAAATAGCAGGTGATGACTTTGTCTTAAATGGAACTGAACTTGGATTAGGCTATATTGAAATTTCTGGTGTGGTGACTGGACTTGCAGTGGATGAAAAAATTTATTCAATTAAGCTGACCATCCAAGGTCGAGTTTTTGATGTTGATCTGACTCAAATAGATCCGAGTGCTTGGAGTACTCGTATTCCTACGACAGGTCTAAATCTTTCTAACGGATCGATCGAATCTGTCAAAGTTGATGTCAAAGTTGTTGATCATTTAGATGAGATTCAAGTTAAAGCTCAAGTTGAAGATGAAAAAACATTTACAGTTGATACTGATTTTACTCAACAAGTCACTCATGTCATTCATCCAATAGATGGTGGAAATGATTACATACTCAATGCAGAAGAGTTGAGCGATGGCGTAGTGGTGTTATCAGGTCAAGTAACTTCTGCTGAAACAATTGAACTTGTTTCAGTGTTAGTTGAAATTATAGATCCTGAGGACCAAAGTGTTGTACATACTTTTGTAGACAATCTCATTACAAAGAATGGATTGAGTTGGTCAATCTCTGTTTCAGAGTCAACATTTGATTTTAGTGCGTATCCTGATCATCAGATTAAAGCGACCGCAACGGTGAAAGATTCTTCTGGAAATACTAAAGATGTTGAAGTTACTCAGGAGTATAAAGTCGATGTCGTATTAGACTCTGAAGATACTGCTTCAATTACCATTGATGAAATTGATGGTGTAGACACTGTTGAAGGGGAGTTCTTTGTTAATCAAAACGAGCTCGCAGATGGAAAAATTACAGTTTCAGGGAAAATTACGGGTGTAACCTCTCCTGACTATGTTAGCCAATTGACGGTCACTATTACTAAAATTGAAGGTGGTCAGCCAGTTTATATTGAAGTTGTACTTCTAAACCCAACCATCGTAAATGGTGTATGGAGTGTCGATCTTACACATGCAGGATTAAATCTCCAACATCGCGATCAACCAGAAGTGAAGGCTGTTGCAACGATTCGTGATCCTGCTGGAAATAGTACCACTAAAGAAGTAACTCAGTCGTTTACTGTTGACACATTTATTTCTAACCCTACAGCAAGCATAACTGGTATCGGTGGTAATGACTTTATTGTGGAAGGGGGAGATTTAGTCGGTGGTAAAGTTGAGATTACCGGTCAAGTGAGCTCATTAGAAGAAGATGAGTTTATTGGTGATATTCAACTCAATATTGTTAAAAACCCAGGAACACCGAATGAAGTTAGCACTGTTATAAAATACAGTGAGGATACTGCAGTAGATGGTATTGATTGGGTGGTCAATAATGATGGAACTTGGAGCGTTCTCATACCATCTTCTATGAACTTTAGTGATGGTCTTGCAAGTTTACAAGCAGTCATTGTCTTGAAAGATGAAGCAGGAAATACTCGAAATTTACCAGCTTCTCAGGATTTTGAAGTTAATATTGGGATTGTTAACGATAATCAACTCAACATCGATTTAACCAATGATACAACCAATTATGATGAAAATAGTGAGACTGAAACATTCTCATCATTCACGGTTTTAGGATTGCTTGAAGGTGCAAATGCTCGAGGTTTACCTGGACATGAGTTTAATATTGGCAATCAAGCCAACGGAGATTCAATTGGTAAAATAGAACTCACCATGCAAGTTAACTCACTCCTTACTGTCGCTAAATCTTTTGGTGTGATATTACAAAAACAAGACATCAATGGGGATTGGGTTGACTATATGTCAGCACCTGTGGGGGATAAAGGTATAGTTGCATCAATTGGTTCTCAATATGCTTTGGGTGCAATTGGTAGTGATCAACAGCAATATACCCTGAGTTTTAATGGATTGCCTGAAGGAACCTATCGCGTTAAAACCTATGGCTCAATGAGTGAGTTAAGTGAGCTGATCGAATCAGTTGAGCTTAGGAACTTGGGTAGCGGTGGTTATTTGTTGGGTAAGGAAAATCAAAATGCCATTATAGATGCGGTAATTGATGTGCTACAACAAGGTGAACCAAGTCCAGCTGTAACCGAGTTAATTAACCTCTTAACTGGTATTCTTAATGTTGTCAATGCATTGACATCACCGTTAAGCAATTTGATCTACAGATTGGTCAATGAACCATTATTACAACCATTATTTACGATTCTCGATCAAGCATTAGATGCAGTATTAACTGAATTATTGTCAAATACAGTTACTTTATTTGAAGCAACTGAAATCACGATTACTGCTACGGAAGCATTTTTCAATCAAGCAGAATTTTTAACTGGTGACGATGATATAAGATTAAATGCACTTGCAGATGACTCACCTGGTTTGATTTTGACAGGCATAAAAAACCAAACGAATGCAGCGGTCGATGTGCTAGATACCAATGAACCAGTGGTTGTTCATGGCCAATATGGCAAGTTAACCATAGCATCCAATGGTGATTACAGTTATACCCTTTATCCAACCTTGACGCCTAAAGCAGGTATGACAGATGTGTTCACCTATTTTGCATCATTCCCAGGTGAAACAACTCAATATTCAGCGAACATTACCATCAACATCAATGGTGGTACCAATCAAGAAATCGATGCCATTGATAATCAAGTTGGGTTAACTTTAGATGTCACACCGAATGTCATTGATTTAGCCAATCAAACGACTACAGCAGGTGGTTTGGCATATATAGGTTTAGGAAGTGTACTTGATTTAACTGCACTCAATGTTAATCGAGTTCTCAGTATAAATGTAGCCAATCAAACAGAACGAAAAATCACTTTTGAAGCTGAGTCAGGTGGAATTCAGATTCTTACAGACTATGATTTATTTATCTATAAACTGAATACCAATACCAATCATTATGAATTGTTTATGAAACAAGAAAAATGGTTTGGGGTGGGATTATTCGGTGGAAAAACCAATCAAGGTCTAACTTTAGATTTTGAAAGTGGTCAATATTTAGCATTGTTAGAACCAACCACGGGTATAAATGTCGCATTTGGTTATACATTAAAAACTACTAAAGATCAGTTGCTTGATTATGCAAATCCAGTTTCTGTTCAAGGTAAAGCTGAAGGCAATGTTATCACGGATATTGATGTTCAACATGGTGCAGATAGCATTCCAGCAACAGGTGTTTATGTAACCGAAGTTACTGCAAATGGCGTAACATTACAGGTTGAAAATAATGCAGTTGATGAAGGAACGACTATTGAAGGTCATTATGGAACTTTGACCATTTTTGGAAATGGAGACTATATTTACACTGCTTCCAATAGCAAAACCTTTAACTATGGTGATGTAGATCAATTTAGCTATACCATCTATGACCCTGTTTCAGGACAAAGTAGTCAGGCTCAATTATCAATCGTTTTAAACTACATCGCGGCTTATCAAGATATTCAAACAGAATCTGTAATGTTGAATATTTTGCCTTTACAGAAAAACATTGCCAATGTCGATTTAAACAATGCTGTTAAAAACGATGTGACCATGGGTAAAAGTGCAGCAACCGCTTTTGGTGTGGCAGCCATTAATTTAGGACAAGTCATAGATACAGATTTAATTTCAAGCACAAACTCGATTGCAATTAAAGTAGATACGGGTGAGTTAGTTTCCATGAAGTTTAAAGCAACGGGTTATGAAACGATCTCAATCGGTGGAAGTTATGATCTACATATCTACAAAAAGAATGAACATGGGCAGTTAGAACTTTATTACAACAAAAGTCAATTTTTAACCATTCCATTGTCATTGCTCATTCCAATCGGTGGGATCTATAACACACCAATAAATATGACCTTTACTGAAGGTGAGTATTACGCTTATTTAACGTCTGCTTCTGGAGTCGGTATTATTGGGGGTGCAACACTTTCTGTGAGTGATATTCAGGTTCAAGATTTTAATACACCTGCCATTTATCAAGGAGATCTAGAAGGTCAAATAGACTTAGGTACAGAGACGCTTCATTCTGTGAATGGTCGTGATTTTAGTGGTACTGATCCTGTAGTGATTGTAGGTAAATACGGCACATTAATTGTGCAAGGTAATGGTACGTATACTTATCAAGTGGATCCTTCGCTGACACAACCGCCATTCGGTAAAATCGATACTTTTAGTTATGTCTCTAAAAATAGCGCAAATCAACTGACGACTCATGCGTTGAATATCAAAATCTCAACTGTGGATGCCAATAAAGATTTGATTCTTGATGGTGGTGGAGAGCATCTCATCGCTGCAGTAATGACTAATAAAACAGAAACACTTCACATTGAGGATGCATCAAAAACATTAAATTGGGGGCAAAGTTTTACTAAAAATATTCATTTTACAGTAACTGACTTAAATGCATTACAAACCTTAAACTTTACGTTAAATGGCGAACTTACTGTTAAGCTAAATAATTATAATACCAGTATGGAGTATCAGATTTATCGTCTTGATGAATCTAATGGTTCGATCACAAGAGTACTTTTTGATCAAAAAACATCCAATGCTGTGAAAAATCTGACCACATTATCAACTACCATTAACAGTGGTGATCTCATTCCTGGAAACTATGTCATTGAATTGAAGGTCAATGGATATGATTGGTCAAATACTAAATATAGTTACGACTTAGATATTCATCAGGTGTATTTAGATCAGTGGACACCAATAAGTGGCACCAACTATAACACGGAGACAGTTACAGGGAATTTCCTGACTAATGATCATTTCTCAGATGGTTTGAAAAATCAGTCAATGATTAAGTTTGGCTTTAATTATTTATCATTAGATCCAAGTAAAGCCACACAAACCATTCAATTGACAGGAAAGTATGGAAATCTGATCGTCAAATCAGATGGTAGTTATACGTATACACCGAATGGTAAAGGTGGTGGACGTGATGTTTTTGAATACGAAATCATTTCTCCAACAGGTGAAACTGACCGTAGTACTATCGAATTTAATATCGGGAAAGTGGTCACAGGTAGTGAAGGTAACGACAGTATTGAAAGTGGTGCTGCTAATGATACCTACACCATGGGAGCAGGTTCAGACACTGTGATCTTTGATATTCTCAATCGATCACATGAAAATGGGGGCAATGGCTTTGATACATGGACTGATTTTAATGTTGGTGCAAACTCAGATAAAGTCGATATATCAGGTTTGTTAACCAATTATGATACTTCAAAAAATATCTATGATTATGTTTATGTCTACAAGAGTGGAGCGGATCTGATCATCTCTATCGATCGCGATGGTGTTGGTCAAGATTATGCACAGACTGATTTGGTCAAGCTAACAGGCGTTGCAAATCATGCTTCGTTTACGTCTAGTAATGAACAGCAAATTCTAGATCTTTTACTGAGTAATCAGCAAATCATATTGCATTAATCTAACACCGATAAAAAAAGGAAGCTCAGCTTCCTTTTTTTATTTCAATTTTAATTATTGGTTATTTTATGGAGTAAAATTTCATTTAAAAAGCACATATCTTTAGTATTTTTCTATTCTTCCAATCTTGTTTGAAAATGTTATTTGAGCTTGAGATTAAAATATTGCAGAGTTTCAAATTTTATAAGCGCTTTGTCTGTACTCAAGAAAAGCAATAATTGTTGCAGTAAAAAATAACACACTGATGAGCACAAGGAAAATGTCAAAATTGATAAATGAGATTACTAGCGTGATCAATCCTATGATAAAAAACAACACTGAAAATAAAATAGATAGTACTGCCCACATACGTAACCCCTTATAAAATTTATAAAAAATAAAATTTAAAAATTTATTATATGCTTTTGTTTACAAAATATAAACATTTATTGGCATTTTTGTACATAGAAAATAAATTGTGTAGCCTAAATTAATAGGGATAATAGAGGTGAGTATTCATCAACCGACGGTGTAGTCAATAATTTAAATGGGTTTAATTTTTATTTCAGTACAGTTGTATAAATTTATTGTCATTATTATTTAGTAATATTAATAAAAAATGAAATAAAGTATTATTAACCCGAATCCTGCTTAAGCCGATGACTCCATAATTTGAATCGTTGGCTTATTTCGATGGGTTAATTGATATGCACATAACGAAGCATAAATTCCGCTGAGAAATCCATAAGTACTACGTGCTTTACTCGTCACTAAATGATATTGCCCTTTCAATAAGCTGAATAATGTTTCTATCTTATTGCGTTGCCTTAGGTGATATTCATCTGATGCACTGAGTTGAACAGATTCCATGTTCCTCCGATGATAAGTAATTAAATCAATACCTTGAACTTGCAGCCTGCGCTTTAATTCTTGGCTGATGTAGCCTCGATCCCCGTAAATTTTTCCTTTTAGGCCATCAACTAATTGCTCAACCATTTTTATGTCAGCAACATGTCCATTCGATAAAGCAGAACAGGTAATTTCACCAAATTGATTCATCGCAATATGTAATTTACAGCCATAGAACCAACCCATTGAGCTTCTACCGCGTGATGCAATTTGGACTAATGATTTATGGCGTTGAATACGTTGATTTTTACAAACTGGCAGAGTTGTTGAATCAATCCATAAATATTGTGTTTCTTGACCTTTCATCAGCGCCACATGCAAAGCGTGTAGAGCCAATTGGTGCATATTGATCAGATGAATCATCCTTTGATAGCAAGGCAAGTATTTAAATAAATAGCTTTTATCTTCTTTTAACCAAGTGAAAAAGGCTTTGAAATTAGTGAAATGAGAGGATTTATACCAAATAGCAATAAAGATAATTTCTGAAAGACTGAGTTGAGCAACTCGGATTCTTGAAAGTTTGCCATCTTGCTTGAGAAATTTCCAATAAGTTGCTTCAAATTGTAGAAAAAAGTCATCAATTAAGCAGAATAATTCGGTACTATTGAACATTAGGACTAGGGTTGTGAGTTTGGTGTGGTAACTCAACTGATGGCTCTAGTCCTTCTATTTTTCAAGTCAATTTCTTATCCGCGATTCGGGTTATTATTATTCAAATATAAAAATTCTGTTTAAAGGCTATTTTTTGTATGATGAAGGATTTTAAAGCCAAAACATATGTGGTGGATGAGCAATTGGCTGATACATTGACTTGGTTAGTCGAACATCAAGATTGCTATGATTCGTTTGAATATGATGCATTTACAAAAACTCTTGTTGTGCATCATGCGAACGGCAGCGATCAGATTAAAGTCGGGCAATATCTCAATGCCAATTATGGCATTCTGATCACCTCACTCTAAGTTATATCATTCAAAACAATAAAGCCCCAAAAGAGGGGCTAATCATTTTTTATAGTAGTATGATTTTAAATATTTTATTAACTTGCCATTGCATCAACAGTTAACTCTAAAATTGATGGTTTGGCTTTCTCAGCAACGAGACCAAGTTTATCAAACAATTGCTTATCTCGACCTTCACCTGCATTTGGGGTGGTGAGTAATTTTTCACCTGAAAAAAGCGAATTTGCACCAGCCATAAAAGCCAAAGCCTGATCAGAATCAGACAAAGACTCACGACCTGCTGAAAGACGAATATAGCTTTTAGGCATAATAATACGGGCAACTGCAATTGTACGAATCCACTCTGTCACATCCAGTTTTTCGACATCAGCCAAAGGTGTACCTTCTATAGGCACGAGCATATTAATTGGTACAGATTCTGGATGTATCGGCAATGTCGCTAATTCATGCAGTAAGCCTATACGATCGTTACTATTTTCTCCCAGTCCAACAATACCGCCACTACAGACTTTCATACCTGCTTGACGAACAAAGTCGAGTGTATTCAAACGATCATCATAGCTTCGTGTTGTAATCACGTTCGGATAGTATTCACGAGAGGTGTCTAAGTTATGATTATAATAATCCAGTCCTGCATCTTTTAATCGTAATGCTTGAGACTCATTGAGCATACCCAAGGTCATACAGGTTTCAAGGCCTAAGGCTTTCACTTCCTTGACCATCTCAATGACATAGGGCATGTCGCGTTCATGTGGGTTGCGCCAAGCAGCACCCATACAAAAACGAGAAGAGCCAGAAGCAAGTGCTTCTTTGGCCTCTTGAATCACTTTTTCGACTGCGATACGTTTTTCAGCTTCAAGTTTTGAATCGTAACGAGCAGATTGCGAGCAATATTTACAATCCTCAGGGCATTTTCCTGTTTTGATTGAAAGCAATGTACTGACTTGAATGGTATTGGCATCAAAATGTTGACGATGAATACCTTGCGCTTCAAAGAGCAAATCTAAAAAAGGTAATGCGTACAGTTGTTGTATTTCTTCTCGCGTCCAATCATTGCGTACTTGCATAAGTACTCCGTTACTTTATTGATCGATTGGATTCATCATACGTGAAACATTTTAATTGCAAAATCATAAAATATGACAAATTAAGTTGGTCGTTATTATGTTTTTTGCTATTTGATGAAAATTGTCTTGCATTTTGAGATGGTTGCAAAGTTGGGCTTTATTGTTGAAAAATACCTGCAAAGTTTTAATGCAGATATTTAGAAATAACGTGAATGTGTCGCTAAAATTTTCCTATAATAATAATCATGTTGGTAACATGCACATATAGAAAATGGATGTTTCACGTTTGAAAATGAATTTTTAAAAGGCAATCATGCCTGATTTTTGCATTTGTTGCTCAATTGCCCAATCAATGTGGACTTGCACAATATCATCATGCTGTTGATGTTTTATTTTGAGTTCATGAATAATTTTGTCAGAAAATGGAGCATTGCCTAATCCAATGGCAATGTTACGCATGAAGCTTTGATAACCTGTTCGGCGTAGTGGGCTTCCTTCTGTTTTCTCCAAAAAAGTTGCTTCATCCCATTGCCATAAATCAAGCAGACTCACATCGTCTAAACCATGACGGGGATTAAAATCTTCAATGGTTGCAGTTTTGGCAAATCCATTCCATGGACAGATTAACTGACAGTCATCACAACCAAAGACACGATTACCAATACCTGCACGTAACTCTTCTGGAATGATGCCTTGATATTCAATGGTCAAATACGCAATACATTTGCGGGCATCCAGTATATAGGGTTCTACAATGGCTTGGGTTGGGCAAATGTCGATACATGCGGTACATGAGCCACAATGTTTTGTCGCAGGGGTGTCAAATGGAAGTTCAAGTGAAGTGAAGAGTTCTCCCAACACAAAAAATGAACCTGATTTTTTATGAATGAGTAGGGTATGTTTTCCTGTCCAGCCCATCCCCGCATTTTCAGCTAAAGATTTTTCAAAAATTGGTGCAGAGTCGGCAAATGGACGCGATTCAAAATCACCTATTTTTTCACGTATACGTGTAGCTAGGGTTTTCAAGCGACCACGCATCACTTTATGATAATCACGTCCACGTGCATAACGAGCTATGATCGCCGAGTTGGGTTCATCGGGCACATAACGCGGTTTTGGTGTTTCCACCAAATAATCCATTCGTACACAAATAACACTTTTTGTGCCAGGCACCAGCAGTTTAGGATCAGCACGCTTTTCTAAGTTTTCTTCTAAAAACTTCATATCGCCGTGATAACCACGGTCTAAATATTCTTGAAAACGCACCAATTCTGCTTGAGCATCGGGTTTGGCAATGACACAATCAGCAAAACCCAGATCAAAAGCTTGTGCTTTAATCCATGCTTTTAAAGCGATAGGATCATACTGATCTAATGGGATTTTTTTTGAAAGTGTGGATTGAGTCATAAGCAAATAAAAGGGAATAATGATGCAACAGCCAGTTTACCATAGCCGTGAAGTTCAAGCATGGGAGCAACGTTGGTTTAATCAGCAAAATAGTGATTATGGCTTAATGCAACAAGCAGCTTGGGCAATCAGTCAACGGCTCATGGTGTTATTGCAACAACAGTTTAAGCATTCAATCTGCATTGCTGTCTGCTGTGGCGCAGGAAATAATGCAGGTGATGGATATTTGGTGGCGAAGTATTTGCACCAAGCAGGATATTGCGTTGATGTCTACAGTACCGAACTTGGAGATTCAGCTTCGTTGGTCAAAGCGTATCGCGAGGCAAATACAAGCGGTATAGATATATTTTCAGCTTTTGAATTTCATCATGCTTATGATGTGTATATTGATGCTTTGTTTGGTATTGGACTCAATCGAACCTTAGATGAAGATTGGCAAACCATTATTCATTCCATAAACCGACAATCTGGTTTTAAAGTTGCCATTGATATTCCCAGTGGGCTACATGCCAACACAGGACAGGTTTTACCTTGTGCAGTAAAAGCCGATATAACATATACCGTATTGGGGCTGAAAGCAGGATTATTGACAGGTCAAGGGAAAGAATATGCAAGTCAAGTAGAAGTCATTCCTTTAATTCCTATCGATGATGAGCTTAAAACATTGGCATATCTATCACCGAAAAGCATTCAATTACCTAAACGTGAAGCTTTTGGGCATAAAGGTAGTTATGGTCATGTACTGATTGTCGGCGGTCATGCAGACATGGGTGGCGCTGTGATGATGGCAGCTGAGGCCGCTTTTTCAGCAGGTGCAGGTAAGGTCAGTATTGTTTGTGATGCTAAACACCATATGGCTACTTTGGCACGTTCACCTAATATTATGCTTCGAGATATCAATGCGCTTGATCATTACATGATTCAACAATTAATTAATCAAGTTGATGCGGTCAGTTTTGGTATGGGCTTAGGTCGGGATGCATGGTCAGAACAACAGTTTTTAAATTGGTTTCCTCATTTGAATCAGTCCAAAGTTGAATTGGTGCTTGATGCAGATGCATTATGGTTCTTGGCTTTACACCCAGTTCAGTTAAAAACACATACCTATGCAACCCCACATCCTGGTGAAGCAGCAAAACTTTTAGATAAGCAAACATCTGATGTTGAGTCAGATCGTATTCAAGCCATTTATGATTTACAACAACGCTATGCTGGTGAGTGGGTGTTAAAAGGCGCAGGAAGTTTAATTTTACAGGATAAGTTATGGATGTGTACCGCAGGTAATGCTGGGATGGCAACGGGTGGCATGGGAGATGTTTTAGCAGGCATGATCGCCAGTTTGAAAGCACAATTTCACGAACAGATTGAATTGCATCAAATTGTGACTTTACATGCTTTGGCGGGTGATCATTTGGCAAAATCTGGAATGCGAGGAGTACAAGCACATCATATGAATGAAGCGGTGTATCATGTTGTAAATCACGCTCTTGAAATATGAAAAAAAGTTATTTGATAGGTTGTTGATATGCAAGCGTTAAAACTCACAATTTCAGGCATTGTACAAGGCGTCGGGTATCGTCGTTGGTTTGAGAAACAGGCGAATGATTTAAACTTAAAAGGATATGTTAAAAATTTAGAAACAGGCGACGTTGAGGCTGTGGTCATAGGGGATGAACAGGCCATACAAGACATTTTAAAATGTAGTTTAATTGGACCTTTGCGATCAAAAGTGTCTAAAATTCAGCAAGAAAAGCTCCATGAGAATGAACTTCAATATGATGATTTTGTTATGATTCGATAAATAGCCTAAGCAAAAATAGATTCTCATGATAAAAACAGGAAATTCAAAAATGAAAACAACAATTTTTTTTGGGTATTTACTTTGTGCACCACTCATGATGATCACACCAGTATATGCTGAAAATAGGGCATCCTCTCCAGTAATTGCAAAAAAAACCATCATACTGAAGGATTTAAATTTTAAAACTGTGATAACGACTTTCTATGGAAACCAGCTTAAACATATTGTCATTCCAGAATTAGATAAGACCAAAACACAATATGTGAGGTATCAAGAAAAAAATGATCAAATAAAAGCGCTGATTTATGGGGAACCTGTTGCTTATCTAAACTCATCCAAACAACAGAGATTTTTACTCACTGTGTCGCGTGTTGTAGTTGATGAAGAAAATAAAAAAATTAATTACTGCTTTGCGTGTTCAAGTTATAGTGATGTTTATATATTTAAAAAAAATACCAATCAGCAGTTTGAACTTGTAAGTAAAGCAACTGATGAGGATGCTTGGGTCGGAATGGGGATGAATGATGATACGTATAATCCCAATAGAATATTATCAAACTTGGTTAATGTTGGACCCAATATCAAAGGGGTTGTTGAAACTGTTGACGTGAGTCGTCAAGGTTATAGTTCCAAAATACTTTATATAGCCCCGATGAATGAGTTAGTAACATTCAAAATGATTGAGATTGCAGTTTTAGATTCCGATAATGAAGCGACAGGTGATGATAAAGTCTGGGGTTATCATGGAAAGTATAAATTTCTAAATAGTGTGCACAATGGATTGTACGACCTTGAAATCAAATATACAGGCACTGAACGTCTGTATAGTCAGACTGGATCTAAAATTATGCCTAAAAAAGAGACCCATATTTATCAATATGATGATAAAAAACAAAGTTATATTCGTGTTCAGTAATTTCAAAGATTAGAGAGAAAATGGAAAAATATCTAGTGGTGATCGCAGTTGTAGCAGCGCTCATAGTGCTCATTGCCTATACACAAATCAATGCTGATTCAAATTCAAAACAAGGCACATTTCTTGGAAAACTGAAAAGTACCTTTCCTCAATATATGATTATTGAGAAATTTGGTAGCTATATGATTTGTGAAATCAATCATCGCAATGAGCCAGAAGAGCTCGTCATTATTCGCTTTGATGAAAACCAAAAGAAAAATATTCGAACCTTTGGACGACGCGTCACATTAACCTATCCAAAACAGCCTTCAATGGGTGAAATCAAAAAAGATGCTGCGCCCTATTTAAAATAAAGTTGAGTTGATTTCTTATGTATTGAAGAAGTGTTTCTAAATACATCTTCAATACAATGCTTAACGATATTCGATTTTTAAATGTTAACGACGACGTGAGCTGGTTCGGCTTCGACCACGTGCCATACCACCCAAAGCATTCAGTACTGCCATTTTGGACATACTACCTGAAGCATGGGCATGACATATAGCAGCGGCAAGTGCATCGGCAGCATCCGCTTGTGGTTTAATACTTAAATTTAAAATACGCATCACCATCATTTGTACTTGTTCTTTGTCGGCTGCACCGTACCCAACCACAGATTGTTTAATTTGACGAGCGGTATATTCAGCCACTTGTAAATCTAAATTGACCAAAGCCGCAATTGCAGCGCCACGTGCTTGACCTAATTTAAGTGCAGAGTCAGGGTTTACCGCCATAAACACTTGTTCAACAGCAGCTTCCGTTGGACCATGAAATTTCACAATACGCTCAATACCTGCAAAGATTCGTTTTAAACGTTCAGGCATATCAGGAGTTTCGGTACGAATCGTGCCTGCATCAACAAAAATAAGTTTTTGGCCTTCTTTTTGTATGATGCCATAGCCTGTTAAGCGTGAACCGGGATCTATACCAATAATCAGAGACATATCAATTCTATGGAATAATAAACAAATTCATTTTAAGGGCATACGTAGCTCTACGGGTAGCTTTTTTTTGATCGTTTGGAAAATGTTGCATCAAAATGCGTGATAATGATCTATTGAATTTCTTTTGAAGATGGAAATAGAAGAATCATTGAATAAAAGTCTATGAAATAGCCTTTGTCATCAATTCATGCCTTATTTGTGTTGGTTTAGTCTATAACACAACGCAGGACTGAAGTATCAAGAGATCCTAATCATGCTGAAATATCCCACATTAACTGTGAAATAAATAAAAAAATCACTTTTTAGCCTTTAAAAAATAGGGAATGCCCTTATCAATAATAGGAGCTGTATTCATCATTAATATATTATGTTTTCAGCTTAATATTTTTCTTCTGTTGAGATTAGACTACTTTTCATGAAAATTGCACTTATTGTTTTAATTGGTTTGGTTCTTGAGATCTTTGTGTGGATCGGAGTAGGTGACCTCGTCGGAAGTATGTGGTATGTATTCTTCTGGTTTGTTGCTGCATTTTTTATCGGTTTAAATATGATGCGTGCTAACTCTGTTGGTCTTATGCCTCAGATGCAACAAATGCAACAAGGACAAATGAGTCAAGATCCTAACCTAGCGAATAACTTACCTAAAATCATTGCAGGGTTGCTGCTTGCCATTCCTGGTTTAATCACTGATGTGATTGCAGTCTTGATTTTGATTCCACCAGTACAACAAGCATTGAAAGCTATTATGATGAAAACGATGTTGAAACGTCAGCAAGCCATGATGGAAAAAATGATGGGTGGTATGATGGGCGATATGGGCGGTGCCCAAGGTCAAAATCCATTTGCTGATCTAATGCGTCAAATGCAAGATGCACAACAGCAACAAGGTGGTCGTGATTCTACAATCATTGATGGCGAAGCACGTGAAATTACCCCTGAAGCCAAAAAAATTGAAATGAAAGATGTTAATCAAAAATAATTGATCTGAATCAGATTAAACAGCCGAATCATGTTGATTCGGTTTTTTTATGCATCGAATAGCAGTATTTTTCATGCTATACACGATATAATTTCATACTGGTTTTTCTAATTTTTGATTTTATGTCTTTGCTTTTTACGATTTGTCTTCTGCATTTTGTCGCTCAACTCAGTCCTGGTCCCGACGTACTCCTCATTGCTAAAAGTGCTGCATCAACCACACGTTCTAACACATTAAAAATCATTTCAGGGATTTCAGTGGGCATTGTGGTTTGGGTTGTGCTCACATTATTGGGATTTACAGTTCTTGTTCAACAATTTCCTTGGATTCAACAAGGATTAATGCTACTTGGTGGTTTTTTTCTTGCTCGAATGGGATGGGCAATGCTCAAAGGTGGCATTCATTCTTTAAATCAGACATTTGATTTGGAGGATCAACAAAACAAATCAGAGAAATCTCAAAACTATTTCTTATTGGGATTGTTTACCAATTTATCCAATCCAAAGACACTCATCTATTTTAGTAGTGTGTTTTCTTTAGCGCTCAGTACTTCAGCGTCTACACATTTAAAAACCCAATTGGCATTTATTATCCCTATTCAAACATTTCTAGTGTTTGCATTGTTGATGCTGATTTTATCGCTACCAAAAGTCAAAACTTTGTATCAACGTGCTGGAAGTTATATTGATATTTTCTCTGGAGCTTTATTTTTATTGTTTGCGATTTGGCTCTGGTTTGATGCTCTCTTTTTACTTTAAATTTATCCTTTAAAATATTTTCATCGTCTTCGACATTATCGATGCAAGTAAACCAAAAATGAGGGTATGTCCCCTCATTTTTTGTGTGTATCTAAATCTTTAGTATTTGTGTCGATTGTTGTTTCCTGTTCGCCATGTTGTGTCGAGCAGGGGCGATTAACCAGATGAGGATGTTGATAACCATGCGGAGCCAACGTCGTTTCAGTATTTTCAGAGCCCTGATAGGCACGACTCCGATTAGCACGTTCACGTAAACCACCTTTTTTAATTAACTGAACCATCTTGCTCTCCAAATAACATGAAGCATTTTAACTAAAAAAACGAGCAATGAAACGATTCATTGGTTTGTACTACAATCATCAATTGAATGAGGAATTACAATGAATAATCCATATGTTACATATTATTACACGGTATCAGAATGTAATAGACTTATAATAATAAGTAAGTTGCTATTAAATTTAAATAAATTTAATTATCAGTGAAGATATTTTAAATAAAGTTTATTTTATGCGCTTGAAAGTGTTAACTGCATCACGTATTATTTACATGTTGTAGGTTAAAACGCATAACAATATTAACTGATAATAAAAACGTGGCAATAGTAAAAATGGAGGGTGGTATTATGATGTATCAATATCATTGTGGATGTTGTAACAAGGTTGTTATGTCTACGGACAAAGTCTGCTCGGAATGCGGATCACAAAATATTAAATCTCCTTATAGCTTGTGGTTATTCTGTGTATTTGCGTGTTTAGCGGTTGCGATTATTTTCCAAATGGCGCATTTGGTGAATACACATCAAACAGATCCGGTGCAACAGACCTTATTAGATGTTTTACACAAAAATGATAAGTCTATGAATGGTTCTTAAGCATGTTGAATCTTTTAAGTAATATCAAATACATAAAAAAAGCTCACATAAAGTGAGCTTTTTTTTATGAAACAGCAGATCGTTTTGAGTTTATAGACCAGCAGAGGCTTTCAATGCTTCAACTTTGTCTGTTTTTTCCCAAGTGAATGCAGTATCAGAACCTTCACGACCAAAATGACCATAAGCAGCAGTTTGCTTATACATAGGTTGAATAAGGTCTAGCATACGCGTAATACCATAAGGGCGTAGGTCAAAATGCTCTCGAACCAATTGAACAATAAGTTCATCAGCTACTTTAGCTGTATTGAACGTATTGATTGAAATCGAAGTCGGCTCAGCTACCCCAATTGCATAAGACACCTGAATTTCACATTTGTCTGCAAGACCAGCAGCTACGATGTTTTTCGCAACATAACGACCCGCATATGCAGCAGAACGGTCAACTTTAGATGGATCTTTACCAGAGAATGCACCACCGCCGTGACGTGCCATACCACCGTATGTATCCACAATGATTTTACGACCTGTTAAACCACAGTCACCTACAGGTCCACCAATTACAAACATGCCTGTAGGGTTAATGTGGAACTTGGTGTCTGCATGGAACATTTCAGCAGGAATTACTTTTTTAACAATTTCTTCAATCACCGCTTCTTTTAATGCAGCTTGCGTGATTTCTGGATCATGTTGAGTTGAGAGTACAACTGCATCTAAGCGTACAGGCATGCCATTTTCATAAGCAAAAGTCACCTGACTTTTTGCATCTGGACGTAACCAAGGTAGAGCACCACTACGACGAAGCTCAGCTTGTTTTTCCATTAAACGATGTGCATATGAAATTGGAGCAGGCATGAGAACGTCAGTTTCACGACTTGCATAGCCAAACATCAAACCTTGGTCGCCTGCACCTTGATCTTCAGGTTTTTGACGATCAACACCTTGAGCAATTTCAGGTGATTGTTTACCAATCATGTTAATGATTGCACAGGTTGAACCATCGAAGCCTAAATCAGAATGGTGATAGCCAATACCATTCACGGTTTGACGAACAATTGCTTCAAAATCGACATTTGCAGTTGTAGTAATTTCACCTGCAAGAACTACAGCACCTGTTTTTACAAGCGTTTCACAAGCAACCCGAGCATATGGGTCTTCTTTTAAGATCGCATCCAAGATAGCATCACTGATTTGATCAGCCATTTTATCCGGATGGCCTTCGCTTACAGATTCTGAAGTAAATACAGCGTACTCGCGCATAAGACCTATCACAGTTATTTCAAAAGACGCAATATGGTACATCGACTTAGACTTTAGGACTAGCTTAACACACACAAAAAGCATGAAAATATTTCAAATTAATGCGTTTTTATTTGATAAGCACATCTGAAAAATTGATAAGTAAGCTGTTTAAGTGGGGTTATTTTGATTAATAATCGGATGAACGTGTAATCCCACTGTAAAATATTCTAAACTCATCATATAATATAACTGAAATATACTGGATGAAAATGGATTGAATTTCATGCAAAGCGCTTGATGATTAATCAATTTTATTGGATATAAATTAGAATTTTTATCATTCCAATAAGCCTTTTATATTGTAAAGTGTACAGCCATCTTTTTTTGTAAATATCCATATCTTTTCTATGTGTATATTTGTTATTTTTTTATACTGGATTATAAATGTTAAATATGTTTTTGTTTCTCCGTTTTAAAAGTTATATATTTATTACAAAAAATTAAGATATATTTTAATTATTCTAATGTATTGATGCTAACAGCATGATAGCTCTCATAAATTCAATGAAATCAAGATCCCGACGCTGGGTGATTAAAGCGATTGGTGATCCTGTGATATTGAATTGGAGTGAAATTCAAAAATGTATTCTCATTTTTGTTTTTTTTCTATTTATTAAAGTTCTGTGGGTCTCTTGGCACATCTATACATTAAGCACGCCTGAATTTTATCCCTTTGTAAATCTTGAAGCTTTACGTTTTCATTTGAAACTTGAAATTATTGAACTTTTCGTTTTTGTATTTCTCATTCAATACTTTAATTCTTCACGAAACGATCAACATGCGCAACAGTTTTTACCCTATGTGTGTATGATTTTTTCAACGACAAGTTTGGTTTTTGATAGTTATTCCTCGGGACTTTTGGCAACAGGTACGATTGTCAATGCCATGAGCTTTATCTATTTGATTGTGGTGCTGTTCGAGAAGAGAGTATTGTTTTTTGCTTTCTGTTATTCATTCTGCATTTTCTTTTTTTTCATCCGTAGTGGCATGGTCACAGGTGAATTTCAATATGCACCTATTTTCAACTTAGCCAACATTGGTTATCCAAACTTTTTAAATCATTTTTGGCTCAGCAGTACCATTTTTTTTAGTGTTCCACCTTTAGCAATAGGGTTATTTATTTTCGCAACGATTTTAAAACAGTGGCATCAACGAGAAACCTATATCACTGAACTCAGTGAAATGGATTCACTTACTGGTATTTATAATCGCAGAGTTCTGACCAAACACTTACTGGCTTTAGATAGAAACTCAAATGATATTCAATCATTTGCGATTATTTTGATGGATCTGGATTATTTTAAAAAGGTGAATGACACTTATGGCCATCTTATGGGTGATCGGGTGCTGGTTAAAACTGCCGAAATTTTAAGATCGTCATTACGTGCAACAGACTTTCTTGGTCGTTATGGGGGAGAGGAATTTCTAATCATCATTACCAATACCAAAAAAGAAGAAATATTGCGATTGGCTGAGCGGTGTCGTCAAGCTTTAGAAAACTACGAACATGTGGTTTATCAAGGGCAAAATAAAGATCAAAAAATAAGTGTTACCAGTAGTATCGGGATTGCTTATGTAGAACAAAATATGAGTGCGATGCAAGCGGTGCATGCTGCCGATCTTGCGCTGTATAAGGCAAAAGCCAACGGTCGTAATCAAATTTGCTTTGGCTAGGGCTATATTAACGTTTCAAGCTTAGATGAAGTCCTTGTTTTTGATTCATTCAACACCATAAAAACAAGGTGTCTCAAACTAAAAAACATCTTAGAGTTGTAGTATAATTATTCGGCGCTGAGTATGTTGAAATCTGTTGCTATTGTTGTTTGATTCATTCTTGTATCTCCCTGTTATGATTTATTATGCTTGAATATTGCTGTTTTTTTATGCAGTTAAATACTGAAAAGCTAAATATGTCATTGTGGACTTTACGCTGTAATGTTTTTTTAAGACAATACGCCTTAGTTTTGAATTTAATTCATCTTCTTATCTTTTATCTATCGGACTCTGATCTATGACAACCCCGCTAAATGAACGTCGTGTTGCAAACGCAATTCGTGTATTGGCAATGGATGCTGTACAAAAAGCAAACTCTGGACATCCAGGTGCGCCTATGGGGATGGCTGATATCGCTGATGTTGTTTGGCGTGAATTCCTAAATCACAATCCGGCAAACCCACAATGGGCGAACCGTGACCGTTTTGTTTTATCTAATGGTCATGGCTCTATGCTTCAATACGCATTGTTGCATTTGACTGGTTATGATCTTTCTATTGAAGATTTGAAGTCATTCCGTCAATTACATTCTAAAACGCCTGGTCATCCTGAATTAGGATATGCACCAGGTATTGAAACAACTACAGGTCCATTAGGTCAGGGTATTGCCAATGCAGTTGGTTTTGCTTTGGCAGAAAAAACGTTAGCGGCGCAGTTCAACAAAGACGACATCAAAGTTGTAGATCATTTCACTTACTGTTTCTTGGGTGATGGCTGCTTAATGGAAGGTGTTTCACACGAAGCATGTTCATTGGCAGGTACTTTGGGTCTTGGTAAGTTAGTTGCTTACTACGATGACAATGGCATTTCTATTGATGGTGAAGTAGAAGGTTGGTTCTCTGACGATACAGAACAACGTTTCCAAGCTTATGGCTGGCAAGTACTTAAAGTTGATGGTCATGACAGCGATGCATTACGTGCAGCAACCTTGCAAGCAAAAGCTGAAACCAATAAACCGACCCTTATTATCTGTAAAACGATTATTGGTTTAGGTTCACCAAACAAACAAGGTAAAGAAGATTGCCATGGTGCACCTTTAGGTAATGATGAAATTACATTGACTCGTGAAGCTTTGGGCTGGACTGAAGGTGCATTTGAAATTCCTGCTGATGTTTATGCAGCTTGGGACGCAAAAGCAAAAGGTTCTGCATCTGAAGCAGCTTGGAATGAAACATTTGCTGCATATGCTGCAAAATATCCAACTGAAGCAGCTGAACTTAAACGTCGTTTATCTGGCGATTTACCAGCAGAATTCGTTGCAAATGCAGATGCTTACATTGCAGAAGTCAATGCAAAAGCTGAAACCATTGCGACACGTAAAGCCAGCCAAAATACAATTCAAGCATTTGCGCCACAACTTCCAGAAATTTTAGGTGGCTCTGCTGACTTGGCAGGTTCAAACCTTACCCTTTGGAAAGGTGCGCAAGGCGTTCAAGACAATCCTGCGGGTAACTACGTACACTATGGCGTACGTGAGTTTGGTATGACTGCCATTGCCAACGGTGTGGCGCTTCACGGTGGTTTCATTCCTTACGTTGCAACATTCTTAATGTTCATGGAATATGCACGTAATGCAGTACGTATGTCTGCACTCATGAAACAACGTGTGATTCATGTGTATACCCATGATTCAATCGGTTTGGGTGAAGATGGTCCTACGCATCAACCGATCGAGCAAATTGCCTCACTACGTGGTACACCAAACTTAAATACATGGCGTCCATGTGACACGGTTGAAGCAGCGGTGTCTTGGAAATCTGCACTTTTACGTTCAGAAGGTCCATCTGCGTTGATCTTCTCTCGTCAAAACTTACCATTCCAAACACGTACAGCAGCTCAAATTGCTGATGTTGCAAAAGGTGGTTATGTATTGGCTGAAGAAAAAGGTGAATTGAAAGCAATCATCATTGCAACAGGTTCAGAAGTATCTTTGGCAATGGAAGCATATGCACAACTTGAAGGTGTGCGTGTAGTGTCAATGCCATGTGCTGAAGAATTCATGAAACAAGATGCGGCATATCGTGAAGCAGTTCTTCCTTCACACATTCGTGCTCGTGTTGCTGTTGAAGCTGCACATGTCGATTACTGGTGGAAGTTTGTGGGTCTTGACGGTCGTGTGATTGGCATGACGACTTATGGTGAATCTGCACCTGCAAAAGACTTGTTCCAATTCTTCGGTATTACCACTGATGCGGTTGTTGCAGCAGTGAAAGAAATTACAGCTTAATTTTTAAAATTAAATTGTGATAAAAAACGCTCCATTTGGGGCGTTTTTTTATGAGAATCGTAATACTTATGTTGTATCTACATCGCTTTTTAATTTATTTGAATAGAATCGTCATATTGAAAAGGCATATTGAAAAGCATCTACAGCATAAATTTATTCAAATTGAGATGAATAAACGATTAATTTAATCTAAATATATTTCAAAAACATAAAATTAATAAAAATTTATAATAATTTCTACGTATAATAATTGAACTTTCTAAAAATAGGTATATAGTGTCGCCATTCATTGAGTATTCATTTGAAATGAACTGCATTTCAGCATAAGTGAGGAAAATATGAGCCTATATAACCAAATCAGTGATGAAATCACATTAATGGATTCTGGTGAGCAAAAGTGGATCGGGCAAGATCTACCTTTGGAATCGATGATGGCTGTGGTTTTACTGCTTAAAGATATGGCAGAAGATAAAATCATTAAGATTCGTCGCCAAAACCATGAAAAGCATACGGGTGAGAAATTGGTTGATCGTGTGTTGGTTGAAAAACTTTAAGTTTTAAAAAATGAAAAAAAGCCCCATGATCGGGGCTTTTTTCATGATGAGCTGAAATTTACTTAATCAGTAACGTGCGACCGCCAGTAGATTTTCCTCTTCTGGAAAAAGTTCTGGAGAAATAAAATGTGTTTGACCACCATTTTGAATCGTCAGATCAATAATATCCGCAACTATATCATCTGTCGTCATTTTTGCTTCGTCATCAGTGATGAGCACATTTAAAGTTTCAGTATTGACTTGAGCGGGTTGAACATAACCTTTACGAATAAATAAATCACTAATACGACCTTCAACTGCACCTGCGTAGATCGTTTGAATGTCATTGAGTAATAAGTCTTGGCCTTTGGCTTGACCTACTTTTTCCAGTGCAATTTTTTGCTGTTCATTGCGATAATCATGGACATCTTGTTGAATTTCTTCAATCAGAATACGTGCTTCAGCATCTAAATCACTGCTGTTTGTTACTTTTCCAGCAATAATTTGAGTGTTGTCACAGACTTGTTCATAGATGGAAACAGTACGCGTATCCCCGACAATAAACACTGGCAGTGGGGATTGATGATAAATTTCCTGAACACTTTTATCGACACGATTCAAAAATTCTTTAAATGCATTCTCTTCGGCACGATCATCACTACGATCACCAGCCCCGCTGACATCGTTTTTAATAGGAAAGGCTAAATTTTGGATCTCATCATTATGATCAAATTCATGTACGGCTGTATCATTATAAGCCTCTATTAAACGTGCATTATCTCGTGAAATAACCAATGCATAATAATCTACACCATTATTAATTTCACGTTGTATTTCACGCAGTGCAAACTGATCATTTACAACAATTCGAGCCACGGTTTGAAACGGGAATCTAAATACGTGTGCTTCTTCAGCGGTAGCAAAAATCGCAATAGTATCTAGATTATAGTTATGATCATGAGATTTAAGTGACAGATCAATTTGATCTAAAATTGCTTGTGCTTCACGTTTATCATAGTTTTCATTTAAGCGATCCTCCAATTCTGAAAGCGCATTTTTTAGTGCAATACCATCTTGTTGATTATCTGGGGAAGTACGATGACTCGGTACGAAAATACTTACAGCTGGTTGAGCATGAACATTTTGCAAAGCATTATAAATTTTAGAAAGATTCATTCAGATGTTGCTCCTAAGCAATGAAGTAAGATATAAAAATTGACTGAATATAAAAGTGTATTCATCCATTTTAAATCGTCATGGACATCATGAATATTTAGCTTAAATGATAGATAAAATAACCGTGTAGGAATTCATGTCTGATTTTGTTGGACATATGAGGAATAGAGTTTAATTTGGTAAATCAATTAATTTTTTATATTTAAAAGGCAACATCAATTTACAAAAATGTAAATATTTCAATGAATGATCAAGTAACTAGTAATCATTAAATTAATTATTTAATTGAAAATATCTTGTTTTTTTAATCGAGACATCAAAAAAATGTCATTCCCATGATTAAAATCATGAAATAAAAAAAGAAAGAGTACAAAATTTTAAAGCCTATGATAAACAATGCTATTGCAGTGATGATCTATAGTTTAGACGTGTTTTTTAGAATGAATGGATCGACGTTGCATTTTTGAAACATATCGTCTTATCAATTGCAGTGAATTAGATTAAAAAAAAGGTACACTAGTTAGTAATCGATACATAAATCATTTAGAGATAAAATACGATGAACTTAAAAACATTAACGATTGGACTCGCAGTTGCTTCAGTTGCAACATTATCATTTGCAAAACCTGTAGCATATACCATTGATCCAACACATACAGCAACTGTATTTACCTGGAATCACTTTGGTTTCTCAACACCTTCAGCAAATTTTAGTGATATTCAAGGAACTATCAACGTAGATAATGCAAAACCTGCTAATTCATCGGTTGATGTTAAGATTCCATTATCGAGCTTAAATACCAATGTAAAAGCATTAGATGAGCATTTATTAAAAGCTGATTTCTTTGATGCTGAAAAATACCCAAACATTACTTTTAAAAGTACTAAAGTTCAAAAATTGACTAACTCGAAGTACAAAATCACAGGTAATTTAACGATTAAAAATGTGACTAAACCTGTGGTATTAGATGCTGTGTTAAACAAACAAGGTGAGCATCCAATGACCAAAGCGCAATCGATTGGTTTTAATGCGACGACTTCATTTGATCGTTCAGCATTTGGAGTAGGGGCTTATGTACCTAACGTGGGTGATAAAATCACAGTAAATATTACCACTGAAGCATCTGTTCCAGCTGCGAAATAATTTGATCTACAGATCATTGTTAAGTAAAAAAAGCACCCTTTTGGGTGCTTTTGTTTATTATAAAATTAATCCTTGTTGAAAATTAAAAAACAACCAAAACTGATAAATATGCCACCAGTTATACCATCTATCCATTTTGTAAAGCGTTGATAGTAATTGGTTATTTTATCCCATGAAAAGATGTAAGCTACGATCGAGAACCAAATCAAGCTTTCAAGCCATACCAAAAGTAGCAATGAACTTTGTGCACTTAAAGGTGTATCGGTATTGATGGCTAAAGCAAATACACTACTAAAGTAAACCAATGCTTTAGGATTTGCCATATTTGTGAAAAAGCCTTGTAAAAGTAATTTGATATGAGATTTTGATTGATAACTCACTTCATCTTTTTCGAGAGTATTGGATTTATTTCTATTTAAAGCAGATTTCAACATCAGATATCCAAGATAAATCAGATAAATGCCACCTAAAATCATCAATACCTGTTGTAACCATGCTATTTTTTGAAAAAGATAATGCAGACCGCTGATTGCACAAATTGCCCAGACTAAAATGCTGAGTGAAATACCTAATGCGGCAAATAAAGCATGCATTCTAGATTGACGAATGGCACTTTGTGTCACAAAGAAAAAATCTGGACCTGGGCTAATTAACGCAAAAAAGTGGATGAGCGCAATACTCAATAATGCTGTCATGTCTTCATTATTCTTAATAAATGTAGATTAAGTTATATCGTATTGCGACCATCAATGTACATCATACTTTTATATGAATTTTTTCATAAATGTTTGCATAATCTGTGCTGTTGTTTCAGCAAGGTTTTGAGCATACCGATGGTTGTCTTCACGTAATTGTTGAATTGATATCTGTGCATGACGAAGTTCACATGTATGTCCAATCAACCATTTCTCTAAGGTTTCTTCAGCCACTTCGATATGAAACTGTAATGCGAGAATATGTTCACCGACTTGGAAGGCTTGATTGCTATATACACTTGAGCTCGCCAATAAAGTGGCTTGTTCTGGTAAATCAAAGGTGTCTCCATGCCAATGCAGTACATGAGTGTCTTTCAATGGCAATAGGAGATTATCTGTGGCATAGCGAATTTCGAGTGGACTCCAACCAATCTCTTTCTGATGGCCTGCATAAACACGTGCGCCTAAGGCATGTGCAATGAGTTGAGCACCTAAACAAATTCCAACAGTGGGTAAGTTTTTTTCTAAACGAACTTTTAGTAAGTCTATTTCTTTTTGTAGATATGGATAATCATCTGTCTCATAAACGCCAATTGGTCCCCCTAAAATAATGGTCAAACCTTCATATTCTAACGCTTTAGTTAAGTCTTCGACCCCAGCTTCAAAATAACGAACCCGAAAACCAAGTTGATAAAAGGTTTCTTCAAGTGAGCCTAAGTCTTCAAATGCTAAATGTTGGATTGCATAAATCGTTTTTGGAAAGGAACTTTGCATAGTTGGGTCTGATTATTTGAGTGGATATTAAGGATGTTAAGTGAGTCATACAGTTTAGATTATCTTAATTAATTTAATATTTCCATTCTTGATTGGTGTGCTCTAAGCAACTGATCTAGTATGTAAACAACATTGAATGATTAAAATAATTTAACAGTCGAAACAATATAAAAAATCTAGCGCTATGTTGGATTGATATTTTGCCTAAATATTGAATGGAGCTCAATCTATGCAAAAAAAAATAATATTGACTACTACATGCGTATTTTCAGTATTTATGCTTTATGGCTGTCATGATGATCAGGATAATCACCATAATGCGCATCAACAACTGATTATCGATAATAACCCTAATAGTTGTACATCTTTAAGTGCAGATGGTTCAAACGTTGTCGTTGGGTCAAATCAAGCAGGTGATCCAGCTTTTCCAGAACCCGCTTCAGGATACCGTTTAGGTTTAAAAGCCAAAACTGCAGATCAATATATGGTGGTTGCCAATACACCACTGGCCACTAAAGCAGGCTGTGATGTCTTAAAATCTGGTGGTTCTGCGATAGATGCAGCAATTGCAGTACAAGCAGTTTTAGGCTTGGTTGAACCTCAATCCAGTACCATTGCAGGCAGTGCATTTATGTTGTATTACGATGCGAAGAATAAAACCATAACAGCCTATGATGGACGTGAAACTGCACCCGCAGCCGCGACACCATATTATTTGACCCGTGTGAATCAAGCAGATGAAAATTCTACAGTACCTGTACCTACAGCGCGTCGCAGTGGGCGTTCAATTGGTGTGCCGGGTGTGTTACGTATGTTTGAAATGGCACATGATGAATATGGAAAATTAAAATGGAATCAATTGTTTGATCATGCGATTCAATGGTCAAGCAATGGTTTTGCTGTACCAGGGCGTTTAGCCGATGCAATTGCAATCAATAAAGCAAATTTAGCCTTGGATCAAAATGCAGTGCGGACTTACTTTAAAGCCGATGGCACACCTTATACTGTAGGTGAGACTTTGAAAAATCCTGCCTATGCTGAAACCTTAAAAAGCATTGCAAATTATGGTGCAGAAGCGATGTATTCAGGACAAATGGCAAAAAATATTGTTGCTAAAGCAGCACAAAGCATTGGTGATGATGAAGCAAAAACACCCATCACGCCAAGCTTAATGACTTTAAATGATTTAAAAAATTATAAGGCGGTGAAGAGACAAGCCATTTGTACCACTTATCGGAGCCAATACTATGTATGTACCATGCCACCACCATCTTCAGGTGGGATTGCTGTGGCTCAAACCTTGGGTATTTTAGAAAATTTTGATTTAAGCCAATATCCGCCCACCAATATTGAAAATGAAGGTGGCATTCCACATGCCATGGCGGTGCATTTAGTCTCAGAAGCTGAACGCTTAGCCTATGCTGACCGTGATCAATATGTCGCAGATACTGACTTTGTGTCTTTACCCGCACAAGGAATTCCAAGCTTAATTGATAAAAATTATTTAAAACAACGTGCAGCACTGATCAATCTGAACAAATCGATGGGTGTTGCCCCCGCTGGTGATTTCAATCTAAATACAGCCAAAGATAAAACCGTTGAACATGGCACAACTCAGTTCACCATTGTAGATGCTTATGGCAATGTAGCATCCGTCACCTCAACGGTAGAATCGAGCATGGGATCTTTCCATATGGTTGATGGTTTCTTACTTTCCAATCAACTCACTGACTTTTCAGCAAATCCTCAAAATGAACAGGGGCAATGGGTTGCCAATCGTGTAGAAGCGAATAAGCGTCCAAGAAGTACCATGGCACCAACGATTGTCTTTAAAGGTACAGATCTGGGTGATGTCTACGTAGCAACAGGTTCACCCGGTGGTGGTACGATTATTCAATTTGTAGTGAAAACCTTGGTGGGTATTTTAGATTGGAATATGGATGCTCAACAGGCAACATCTTTAGTGAATTTTGGTGCAACAAATACCGAAAATACCAATGTCGACAGCTCCAACCCACAGCTTAATCTAGGCGATCTGGTCACTGAGTTACAAGCAAAAGATCATAAAGTGAATCAAGCTGCACAAACCAGTGGTGTCTCAACGATCATGCGTAAAGCAATCAATAATCAGGTCAAATATATAGGCGGAGTTGATCCACGACGTGAAGGTTTAGTTTTGGGTCATGGTGCTTTATAAGTGCATGTGAATGTAAATGATAAAATGCAGAAGCCAGTCCACGGATTGGCTTTTTAGCGTGTATCTCATATTTTTGTCATGATGTTAAAGTAAAAATTAATCATCGTAGGCATATGAACTTCAGTTATGATCATAATAGCTGCATCCACTGGTTATTGTTGAAGATTGATACTTATCATTGATTTGATCATTTCTATTTATATGATTGGTTTGATGATTTATTAACTTATTAACTTATTAACTTATTAACTTGATGCTTTTTATTATTTATCAGGTTGATGACTCGCTCTATCAATTTTTATTATCAGTTTGATGACGCTTTTATCACTGGGTTGATGATACTTTTTTCATCGGATCGATGATACTTTTATCATCAGGTTGAGGATACTTTAATCATCAGGTTGATGACTCTATCTGTCCTTGACTGGAAAGCGCGTTTTAATTTTGCGCTATAGAACGCATTGATCATCAATCGATACAGATAATAAAAAACTGCTGATGAAACTGATGACATGTTGTTCTTTGCATATTTGAGATGTTAAGTTAAAAATCAAAAGAAAAAGGAAGCACAACGTATGAAGGAAAATCGTGTTGCTTTGGTCATTGGTGCTGGTGATGCCACAGGTGGTGCAATTGCCAAACGCTTTGCACAAGGTGGTTATATTAGCTGTATGACGCGTCGTAACGCCGGAAAATTAGCACCATTAATTGCTGAAATTGAAGCTGATGGTGGCCGTGCATTTGGCTTTTCTTCCGATGCTCGTAAAGAAGAACAAGTGATCGAATTGATCGAGCAGATTGAATCCACCATCGGTCCTATTGAAGTCATGATCTTTAATATTGGTGCCAATGTGCCTTGCAGTATTTTGGAAGAAACTGCTCGTAAATATTTCAAAATTTGGGAAATGGCCACTTTTTCTGCATTTCTGAATGGCCGTGAAGTGGCAAAACGAATGGTGCAACGAGAGCGAGGCACGATTATTTTCACAGGTGCTACCGCAGGTTTAAGAGGCTCTGCATATTTTGCAGCATTTGCAGGTGCGAAACATGCACTGCGTGCTTTGGCCCAAAGTATGGCACGAGAGCTTGGTCCTCGGAATATTCATGTAGCGCATGTGGTGGTCGATGGTGCAATTGATACAGAATTTATTCGAAGCTCATTTCCTGCGATGTATGAAAAGAAAGATCAGGATGGTATTTTAAATCCCGTGCATATTGCGGAAAATTATTGGCATATTGCACATCAACCGCGAGATGCTTGGACGCATGAAATGGATTTAAGACCTTGGATGGAACAATGGTGATCTAAAAAGGAGTAAAGGAATATGAATATGATTGAGTTTTATTTTGATTTAGGTAGTCCATTTAGTTATTTGGGGTTTTATCAGCTACAAAAAATCGCTGAAAAGCATCATGCAGAAATTATTTATAAACCTATGCTATTGGGTGGCGTATTCAAAGCGACGGGCAACAGTAGTCCAATTATGATTCCCGCTAAGGGACAGTATTCCATGATTGATCTGCAACGTTGGTCAGAATTTTGGAATATTCCTATGAAAATGAATCCAAATTTTCCCATTAATACTTTGCCTTTAATGCGTCTAGTCACTGCTGTGCAATTGTTTTTACCAGAACGATTTATGGAAATATTGACAGGCATATTTAATGCGATGTTTAGAACGCCACGTAATTTAAATGATCAAAAAGATTTGATCCAAGTGTTAGATGAATTGGGATTGGAAGCAAGTCAAGTTAGAACATGGCTTGAAGATGAAAAAGTTAAATCTGAACTTAAATTTGTCACTGATGAAGCGGTTGAACGGGGCGTATTTGGCGCACCAAGTTTCTTCGTAAAGGATGAGTTGTTTTGGGGGATTGATCGTCTACATTTTGTTGAAATGGCACTTGAGTAAAATTAAATACACCGAAACTTATCAAAGATTCGCTGAAATATCAGCACTTCTTTCAGATTTGCACAAAGCTTGAATATATCTTCACCTTACAAAACATCATTATGTCGCTTTTAGAGGTATGATGGTTGTGGTGATTTGATTTTTTATTCACACAATCAATGCAGTGAAATAAAGGAAATAAGGTATGACTCAGCAAGTATTGGCATATGCTGCTTTAGATTCGAAAAGTCCATTGGTGCCTTTTAAATTTGAACAGCGCCGTAGTCGCCCAGATGATGTCATTATTGATATTGAATATTGTGGCGTTTGTCACTCAGACTTACATCAAGCACGCAATGACTGGGGCTTTAGTCGTTATCCGATTGTTCCTGGTCATGAAGTCATTGGTCGAGTGAAAAGTATTGGCTCTGCAGTGACAAAATACAAAGTTGGTGACTTGGTCGGTATTGGCTGTATGGTGGATTCGTGCCGTACCTGCTCAGCGTGTCATGATGGTTTAGAGCAATATTGCGAACAGGGCAATACGGGCACTTATGGAAGTCTAGATCGTCATGATCAGAGTGTGACTTATGGCGGCTATTCACAAACGATTATTTGTAGTCAAGATTTCGTGCTCAAAGTTCCAGAAAATTTAGATACACAAGCAGTTGCGCCATTACTTTGTGCTGGTATTACCACATGGTCGCCATTACGACATTGGAATGTAGGCCCTGAATCAAAAGTTGCTGTTGTAGGGCTAGGTGGTTTGGGTCATATGGCGATTAAATTGGCACATGCTTTAGGTGCTGATGTGACTTTATTTACCCGTTCACCAAGTAAAGAACAAGATGCACGTGATTTAGGTGCAGATCGAATCGTATTATCAACAGATGAACAGCAGATGAAAGCTGCGAAAAATCAATTTGATTTGATTATCGATACTGTGCCTTATGATCATGATCTTAAGCCTTATATTCCAACTTTGGCTTTGAATGGCACTATCGTTTTGGTGGGGTATTTGGGTGAAATCAGTGCTAATTCTGTGCCGATGATAATGGGGCGTAAATCCATTGCAGGTTCATTGATTGGTGGAATTCAAGAAACCCAAGAATTATTGGATTTCTGTGGTGAACATAATATTGTATCCGATGTTGAAATCATTAATATGCAAAACATTAATGAAGCCTATGAACGTATGCTGAAAAGTGATGTGAAGTATCGTTTCGTCATTGATATGCAGTCACTTAAAAATGCTTAACTGAAGTTTTGATGTGGTGAAAATCATCACATTAGAATAAAGAGTGATGAAAACGAGTGGGGAGTTGCTGTATAAAAACGCTCCACTCAATTTATTTAAATTATAGGTGTTGTGGAAAATAATAATTCATCATTAAATACACCAGTATAGATGTAATTACAATAACGATAATATTTTGGATTTTGAAAAAAATCATAATGACAATCACCATAAAACCAGTAATAGCAGCAATTGAATTTTTTTGAAATTCAGTAATAAACAGATATGTTGCCATGGTAATAAATACAGATATTGGTAAATGCTCTTCGATGTTTTGAATGGTTTCGATCTTTATTTTATTTTTTAAAAATGCAGGAATAATCCTCACCAATATGCTAATCAAAAATAATCCGATGATACCGAATATGATTTGTTGGTTCATTTGAAACTCTTTAAAAAGAAATAATTAACAATAATGGCGGGAAGCCAAAATAAATTTGCACCAATAATCATAAAAAGTAATAAGTTGAGTAAAAAAAGAATAAGTAATTTTATTGATTTTCGATTGATATATTTCGATTGGATATTCAGCAGACTTAAAGTAAACAAAGTCGCTGCAATGGGAAATGAAATGTTGAGTAAACCGATAATCTCTTTGGGGATGAATGCTGATAACATTTGGCCAGCTATAGTCGATAAAACCCATGTTAGAAAAACATAAATCCGAATTTTAAAATGAGTGGCGTAATCATCTGTGATTTTTTCTACTGCAAAAGATTCATCCGATAAAAGATGAGAGTAGAGCATAAGACTTTTAGGGTAAGCTTTTGCGGGAATAGTCGTTAAAGTCATTGGAATATAGCGGATGTTCATACTCAAAATAATTAGAAAAGCAGTGAAGTAACCGATTTTCAGGAAATGATCCTGATAAAAGCCTAAAAAAATAAATTGTCCACTGCCAGTAAATCCAAAGATACTGAGCAACAAAACGGATATTAGATTTAAGCCCTGCTGTCCAGCAAGAATGCCGAAGAGAAATCCTATTGGTATTAATGCTAAACATACAGGGAAGGTGCGTTGAAAAATATGATGTTCATAACTTGTATGCATGTAATCGTTACTCAAAGCCAGTTACTCGTTACTCGATACAAGGGCAACCAATAGTTTTGTTTCTTTGCATTTTGCTGGTGTTTTTACCAATAAGATATTCACCTTGGTTGTTTTTCACGATTGTATTTGGGCAAATAATATCAAGATGATATTGGGTATAAGGGGTTAAACCTAAGCCAAAGTGAATGGCACCATGTGTTGCTCCATAGGTCTCATTCATGGCGTGATTACCTGCTAAAATTTCGTTAAAAGTATTCACACCAAAACCGATTTCCCAAAGAATCCGATAACGCGAATCAACTTCAAACATGCTCTTCAATGTACGAAAAGCATTGGGGCATTTTCCTGAAGGATCTGTTAATTCTACAATAGTGCCATGTTCAACTCGGGCAATGAGCGGATGATGCTGTATTTCACTTAATGCATCATGCAATCTTTTCTGATCAGCTCTTAAAAAACTGGGTGTGCCATTATGTAGAATAGCTGAGCCTTGAAAAGCGATGGTGCCATTAAAATCTAGCCGTAGATTTTCATCAAACTCTTGAATCCTTAGGGGTAAAACACTGATTTCTCCAGCTGGAGCCAGTTGTTGTTCACCATAACCAAGATGTCCTGCCTGCTCACTCCATAAATAGCTCTCATCTAGATGATTAAACTTTGCATGGGTGTTATTTACAGGATCTATAAACTCAAAATATTCAGAATTTTCACCGATCTCAAAAAACTGATCTGCAAATTGTTGTTGTGCATCAGGATCTGTATTTTCAATAATTTTGAGAAAATGCTGAATGGAATGATGATTGGTTGGGGTGGAATTACATGCCATTGCGATTAGTTTACGGTGAGCACCAATATATTTCTGTTCAGGAGATTGAAAGAATACATCGGGTGATATCACCAACACATGCGCATTTTCAGGGACTTTATGCTGTAATATGTGTTCAAATTTATCCTCATTTCGATAGAGGATGATTTGACTTTCAATATAATTCGAGTCATCTGTAATTTTAATTTGATCTTTTAGAGATTCATTGGTTATTACACAAAAATAATCTTGCTCAGGTTGGGTAAAGGTCTTAATAAAATTGGGTCTAATATTTAAAACGTCCATATCTTTCACCTTAAAATTAACATTACCGCAAAAATTAAAATGTCACAAAGTAAAATAAGCATTAGCACATCAGTATTGATGTGCTAATGGTAAGTTTGGAGGGATAATGGATTAGCCGAGTAGGGTGCCTAAATATTCAGCATTTTTTTTACGATTCTTCATGATCATTGCTCCTGATTTTAAGGTGTTATATATAAACTTAAATGTTTATATTATCCCAATAGAGTACCTAGATACTCTGCATTCTTTTTACGATTTTTCATAATTAAACTCCTTTATTATGAATGGCTAAATAAAAGAGGATTATTTAACCGCTTTTATTAATAACATGGTTATGCTTTTTTTATAGCTTTTTTACAATTCAATAACATGGAAAGTAAAGTACTTAATAAGCTGTTATTTTTAAAATATTTCTATGTATTGAATAATATTATGAATAAATATGATTTAGAAATAATCTATTTAATCAATAGACTATAAATATTAGAAATATGATTTTTTTAATCTAAAGAAGATTGCTTTTTTTGATGGGATGTTGGTTTTTAATTTGATTATTAGTTTATATTTCACTTAAAAAATATAAGT
This sequence comes from Acinetobacter shaoyimingii, assembly GCF_011578045.1. Lineage (NCBI taxonomy): Bacteria > Pseudomonadati > Pseudomonadota > Gammaproteobacteria > Moraxellales > Moraxellaceae > Acinetobacter > Acinetobacter shaoyimingii. The sequence goes on along the minus strand of NZ_CP049801.1, from coordinate 2,028,490 downwards.
AAATATTAAATATCTTTGATTTTAATCAATCTTAATTTAGTTTTTAGCGTTAAAAAGTCTAAATATGCGAGTATGGCTGTATTGATATATCTTCAAATAATGCAAAAGGACGCGTATCCATGATCAATGAAATTAAATAACGTGATCCCTTTGCATTATTTCAAAAAATAATATTTCAAAACACTAAAATGGATTTACCCATCTGCATTAGAACAACAATCTTGATGGTGTATCACTTTCGATGTTCTGAATCTGATGCTCATCTTTTAAGTTCACACCAGAGAGTCCTAGTTTTTTTGAATTTCGCATCAAATTCATTAATCGCTGTGTCGCGATAGCAATGGGCAGTCCTGCAGGTCGAACATTGGAAATACAATTGCGTTTAGAGTCCAGATAACCTGTTTTTGCATCCCACGTATAATAAATGCCCATACTGTCAGGCGAGCTGAGTCCTGGACGTTCACCAATCAGCATCACCAACATTTTAGCATTCAAGATTTCAGCAACCTGATCGCCTAAAGCAACACGACTACCTGTTGCAATGACAATGGGTGCAAGTGTCCAACCTTCAAGATCAATCTGTTCTTTTAAATTTTGAACAAAGGCAACAGCATTTTCCTCGATGGCAAGGGCAGATAAGCCATCGCCCACCACGATACAGACATCGTATTCACCTGTATTATTTTGACGATCATCTTTTAAAATTTGTTTGGAATCATCATCCAATATACGTCCTAAATCTGGGCGTTTTAAATAGGTTTCTTTATCTATCGCTTGGCTTTGTACATGTAATGAAGTTAAGCTCATCGCACTAAAAGCCTGTTGTAATTGTGCAACATCTAAAGCTTGATAAACTGCGTCACGTGCTTGGGCATGTGCCAATTGAAATTCAAGCATCGCTTGGGTGGGAATACTGCAACCTGCACGACCAAGTGCAATTCGAGCATCGGTAAATTGTTTGAGTTTTTCCCACGGATCAGCATGATGATCAGGTTGATACTGTTCACTTGGTAATAAAGTCATACTGATCCCCTTATGCCAATAACTTTGAGAATTGACTTGGCATGCTGTCCGCCCATTGAATTTGACCTTGTTGCTGTTTGAAAATGCCTTGCTCAGAAAGCCATGCATCAAATTCAGGTGCAGGTTTAAGTCCCATTAACTGTCTTAAATACAACGCATCATGAAAAGAGGTGGTCTGATAATTCAGCATTACATCATCTGAACCCGGAATGCCCATAATAAAGTTCAGTCCCGCAGCACCAAACAAGGTGAGTAAGACATCCATATCATTTTGGTCAGCGTCGGCATGGTTGGTATAGCAAATATCACAGCCCATGGGTAAGCCGAGTAATTTTCCACAGAAATGATCCTCTAAACCTGCACGGATAATCTGTTTGCCGTCATATAAATACTCAGGTCCAATAAAGCCAACCACGGTATTGACCAATAATGGTTTATATTTACGAGCGACGGCATAAGCACGTGCTTCAATGGTTTGCTGATCGACCCCGTGATGGGCATTGCTCGATAAGGCACTGCCTTGACCTGTTTCGAAATACATCACGTTCTGTCCCACAGTTCCGCGTTTTAAAGCCAGTGTAGCTTCATAACCTTCCTGTAAGAGATCTAGGCTAATGCCAAAACCTTCATTGGCCAATTGCGTCCCAGCAATGGATTGAAACATTAAATCAATCGGAACGTTTTTTTCAGCCAGTTGAATGCCTGAACTGATATGGGTCAGCACGCAAGACTGAGTCGGAATTTGATGCTGATGAATAATATGATCCATCAATTTGAGTAGTTCAGACAGGTTATGCAGATTATCCGTCGCAGGGTTAATGCCAATCACAGCATCACCATTGCCGTACATGAGACCATCTAAAATACTGGCAGAAATCCCGAGTAAGTCATCAGTTGGATGGTTTGGCTGTAGTCGAGTTGATAAATGACCTTTTAAGCCAATGGTATTACGAAACTGAGTCACGACTTCGCATTTACTCGCCACATAAATCAGGTCCTGATTACGCATGATTTTACTGACCGCAGCGACCATTTCAGGTGTAAGTCCCATCGCCAGTTGTTGTAATTTTTCTGTGGTGGCATCTTCACTTAACAGCCAATTACGGAAATCACCCACGGTAAAATGAGTAATCGGGGCAAATAAATCGGCACGATGTTCATCAATGATCAGGCGAGTAATTTCATCAGATTCGTAATCGACCAAAACTTCATTGAGGAAATTCTTGAGTGGTACATCGGCAAGCGCCATTTGTGCAGCCACTCGTTCGGTTGCATTGCTTGCAGCAACCCCCGCCAGTTCGTCCCCCGAACGTAGTGGTGTTGCTTTGGCCATCAGGGTTTTTAAATCAGCAAAGACATAATTCTGATGGGCAATTAATGTTTTGTAAGACATAGCTCAATCCTTTTAAAGCTCTTGTTCGGCTTTGCGAATATTTTCAAATTCTTCTTCAGGTGTACCTTTCACCAGTTTATGACGACTGTAGAAGACAAAGTAGGCGATAAATGCAACATAAATCCCAGCTGCCATAAACCAGACTTTAGGATCGACCAAGAAACCCGCCACTACAGCGATTGCTGCTAAAACCAATGCAATGCTAGAAGTTACAATGCCACCTGGTGTTTTATATGGACGATGCATATCTGGACGGCTCATACGAAGTTTGATGTGAGAGAGCATCATCAATACATAAGAAATCGTTGCACCAAAAACAGCCATTAAAATCAGTAGATCACCTTCACCAGTGAGCGACAGCAAGAAACCGATAATGCCTGGGATAATGATCGCTAAGTAAGGCGCTTTATTTTTATTGGTGAGCGATAACGATGTCGGTAAATAACCTGCACGAGACAAAGCAAAAATTTGTCTAGAGTAAGCATAAATAATCGAGAAGAAACTTGCGATGAGACCCGCCAGACCTACAAAGTTCACAAAGCTTGCAAGCCATGTATTTTGTCCATATACCGCAACCAAAGCATCGACCAATGGTGCGCCTGAATCTTTGAGTAAATCTGCACCTGCAGCACCTGCGCCTAAGAACAAAATTAACAGGGCAAATGAAGCAAGAATTAACATTGAACCGATTAAACCACGTGGGAGCGATTTAGTAGGATTTTTGGCTTCTTCTGCTGCCAGTGGTACACCTTCAACAGCAAGGAAGAACCAAATGGCATAGGGTACAGCAGCCCAAATACCCATATAGCCAAATGGCAAGAAGGTGCTCGCGCCAGCTTTATCACTTACAGCAATGTTAAATAGATTTGCACTATTAAAATGCGGAATCATCGAAATGATAAAAACAAACAAAGCAACTGCAGCTATAGCGGTAATCACAAACATGATTTTTAAGGCTTCACCAGCACCTTTTAAATGAATGCCCATGAAGACTAAATAACAGATCAGATAAATGATCCAACCACCCACGCCAAAAAGTGATTCACAATATGCACCAATAAAACAAGCAATGGCTGCAGGTGCGATGGCATATTCAATGAGAATGGCTGTTCCTGTCAGGTACCCACCAAAAGGGCCAAATGCTGTACGGGCAAAACTATATCCACCACCAGCGGTCGGGAGCATGGTCGACATTTCTGACATGGATAAACACATGCACAGATACATGATGGCAACCACGACCGTGGCAATAAACATACCACCCCAGCCACCTTGCGCAAGACCAAAATTCCATCCTGCAAAGTCACCAGAAATGACATAGGCAACACCTAAACCGACTAGGAGTAACCAGCCGACAGCGCCTTGTTTGAGTTGACGTTTTTCAAAGTATTCTTGTTGTGTTTCAGAGGGAGGGAGAGGTGCTGAATGTCCAGCGTCGATATCAGACATGATAAACTCCTAATATTGTTATGTTTGATCCATCAATCAATGCAATTTCAATACCACATCCTATGACGTTTTTTTGTCACGGTATGAATGCATATATTTTTATCATTAAACGGATTTATCTGGCTTAGAACGTAATCACTACGATTTTTCAATAGATAAGGAGAATTACGGCAACGCCTTGCCACCGTAATTCCTTCATTTCTAAATTAGAAGAAGCCCATGGCTTTGGTTGAGTAACTCACCAACAAGTTTTTGGTTTGTTGATAATGATCGAGCATCATCTTGTGGTTTTCACGTCCAATTCCTGATTTTTTATAACCACCAAACGCAGCATGTGCAGGGTAGATATGGTAACAATTGGTCCAAACACGACCTGCTTGAACTGCACGACCTGCACGATAAGACGTATGTGCTGAACGTGACCAAACACCTGCACCTAGACCGTAAATCGTATCATTGGCAATTTTGATTGCATCATCAAAATCTTTAAAAGTGGTCACTGCGAGTACCGGTCCAAAAATTTCTTCTTGGAAAGTTTTCATGCTGTTGTTGCCTTTAAAGATGGTCGGTTCAATATAGAAACCTTCGCCGACTTCGTGACGTTCTCCACCACCAGTTAACACTTGCGCACCTTCTTCACGGCCAGTGGCAATACATCCCAAGATTTTGTCTTGTTGCTCTTGTGAAGCTTGAGCACCAATCATGGTATCAGTGTCTAATGGGTGACCCGTCTTAATACGTTTTACACGTTCAACTGCCATTTCCAAGAATTTATCTGCAATACTTTCTTGTACTAATGCGCGAGAAGGACAAGTACAAATTTCACCTTGGTTTAAAGCGAACATAGCAAAGCCTTCAAGGGTTTTATCCAAGAATTCATCGTCTTTATCCATAATATCTTCAAAGAAGATATTTGGAGATTTACCACCAAGCTCTAAAGTGACTGGAATAATGTTTTCAGTCGCATATTGCATAATCAGCTGTCCGACAGCAGTTGAGCCTGTAAATGCAATTTTTGCGATACGTGGATTGGTTGCTAATGGGCGACCGACTTCAACGCCGTAGCCATTGACAATATTGAGTACACCTGGTGGTAGTAAATCTTGAATCAATTCAGCTAAAACTAAAATGCTGACTGGTGTTTGTTCAGCTGGTTTTAAAACAATACAGTTGCCTGCAGCCAAAGCTGGTGCAAGTTTCCAAGCCGCCATTAAAATAGGGAAGTTCCAAGGAATGATTTGACCGACTACGCCTAAAGGCTCGTGGAAATGGTAGGCAATGGTATCTTCATCAATTTCAGAGATTCCGCCTTCTTGGGCACGGATACAACCTGCAAAATAACGGAAATGATCGATACACAGTGGAATATCTGCTGCAAGCGTTTCACGAATAGGCTTACCGTTATCCCATGTTTCAGCAACAGCAAGTAATTCTAAGTTTGCTTCTAAACGATCTGCTATTTTTAAAAGTAGATTTGAACGATCGGTTGCAGAGGTTTTGCCCCATTTGTCTTTCGCTGCATGTGCAGCATCTAATGCTAATTCGATATCTTCAACACTCGAACGCGGTATTTTAGTAAAAGGGTGACCATTGACAGGAGAGACATTGTCAAAATATTGACCTTTGACGGGTGCTACCCATTTGCCACCAATAAAGTTTTCGTATTGTGATTTAAATTGTACTTTTGAGCCATCAGTATTTGGGTCTGCGTAGCGCATAATCTTATCCCTATTCAGTTATTATCCATGATGATGCTGAACCAAGATTTCAGTCTTGATGCTTTACACCTATATTCAATTTGAGCATAGGCAAGCTAAGGTTGGAAAAAGGTTGGTCATTTTAGTTATCGGCATAAGCCTATAAAAAAGTTAACATATTCGATCTTTATGAAATGCACAAAATCATTTCTAAATGTGAATTGTTTCTTATTTATAACGAGATTGCGTTAAGATAAATTGAACAGCTAGCAAATGTCATGATGATGCAATGAAATGCTCAGAAAATAAGCCAGTGATCGGCAAAGCACAAATAAAAGGATGTTTCTATGATCAATACCCAAGCTTTAATTCAACAACGGGATCAGATTGAGCGCTTAAGACAAAATACCAGCCTGTCATCACGTCAAGCACATCAACTTGGGCAAAGCATCGTCAGTTCTTGGCAACGCTCAGAAATGGCATCTATACCCACAGATCGTTATGCCGCACCTTTAGCTAAACAAAAAAGCACTGAACAAACAGCACTTCATCATGCAGTGACCATGTGCCAAGATGAGTTAAAACGTTTAGCCCAACAATCTTCAATGGTGGTCGCTATAGGTGATGTTGGAAGCACTATTGTTTGGACTGCATCAAGTGGACAAATGCAAAGTGCAGCTGAGCGTGTTCATTTTATTCAAGGTGGGCAGTGGCGTGAAGAATTGGTGGGTACAAATGCTTTAGCACTATCATTAAAAACAAAGCAATCATGTTGTGTGTTTTCAAATGAACATTTCATGTCCTCTGTGCAAGATTGGGTATGTTATGCAGCACCCATTGTCGATCCTTATTCTAAACAAATTGTGGGCGTGATTGACTTGTCTACCACTTGGAATCATCACAACAGTTTGGGCTTATTGGCTGCTGAACGCTGTGCCTCGATTATTCAAACAGCTTTAATCGAAACACAACAACATCACTTATTCATTCGTGCTTTTTCCATCCCTCAAGTTTTGTTTAATGGCAAAATTGTAGTACTCACACCACGTCAGATTGAAATTTTGACTATCCTTGCATTATGTCCGCAAGGCTTGAATTTAGAAGCATTACACCAAGCCTTATATGGTGAGCGTAAAATTAGTATGGGGACTTTAAAGGCCGAAATGTCACATTTACGTGAAATTTTAGGCAATCTGCTTAGTTCACGTCCTTACCGCCTCAATGCTCAAGTTGAAGGTGATTTTTTACAAGTTGAGCAAGCACTCGATGCTGGGTATACCGAAACGGCACTCAACTTATGTAAAGGGGTATTCTTAACCCGTACAGAAAGTCCATTTTTAATGGCTTGGCGGGATTGTTTAGAATCTAGACTGAGCGATGCTATTTTTAAAGCCAAAGATGCCGACATCTTATTTAAACATTTGGCGCATTCCCCCGAGGCTTTTGACGCAATTGAACGGTTGATTGAACTGATCCCAACAGATAATCCAATATACCAAAAGCTTATTCGTTATATTGATGAACGATAATTTTTTACTGAGGATTTCAAATTAAAAAAAGTTCGTCATGATCATCATGTGCTTTCAGAATAAACGTTGACCTGCGCTTTTAATATATTGGTTTGGGCACACTTCTTTTATTAAGACATTATTCAATTATTAAACATTGATGATCAGTGTTCACTCGTTACTCAACAGATGAGAAAAAGCGTTGTAAGAGGAGACGTTATTGTTCAATTCTCCCTTATATGATCAATTTTGCAGATTTAAATATGGTGCAACTTAAGCGCTTTTATTGACCATTGAGCCTAGTGCCAATGAACTTTGATTTTTTAAAAGATGCTTTTAAAAAACGATTTATAAAAGAACGCTCATTTTAAAACTGAACAATGTTCGTGTTCAAAATGGGCTACTCCCCAAAGTATACTTAGAGGTTTTTATCTTTCAAAAATGCAAAAAGCTGTGTGTACACTTTTTCACGAACATTGGCAGCTGAAAGCACTAAATCGTGCAAACCGTCTTTAATTGTAATGACATTGACATCACTTTGTATCTTGTTTGCGTAGGTTTGGATGGTTTTAACATCTAAAATCACATCACTGGTACGTGCATCACGGTTGAATAATCTTGGATTTCTGGTCTTGTCTGAATGCATAACAAGTACAGGAATATTTAATTTTATCCCTTGATGAATCTCTTTCTGCGCTTCATAAATAGCATGTACAAAACTGATATATACCTTTGGATACTTTTTAGGTTTCCAATTGAGATTGAACTCCCATTCTCCAAAAAAATCACGGTGTAAACTTTGTACATACCATTTGTTTAATTCACTCGGAAATTTGAGATTTGGAAATTTAGCGCCAAGGCGACTCAGTTGCGGTAAGGCAATTTTTTTCTTAATGATATTCATATTGAAGTCATAGAAAGGACTGTTGAGCCATAGACCTTTGATCAATGGATGATCTGGATAATGTGCTGCATATAGTGTAGTGGTTAAACCGCCCGTTGAGTGTCCACTTAATAACACATGCTCATGTTCTTCTTGGCCAATAATCTCTAAGGCAGCTGTAATTTCAGCATCATATTCTCGAAGGTTTAAAACAAAATAAGGTTTTTGATGAGGCAATAAGGAACGACCGTATTTTCTTAAATCAAGCGCATAAAAATCATAACCGTGTTGGTTAAATTGTTCTGCCATTTCAGTTTGAAAAAAATAATCAATAAAGCCATGCACATAGAGCACCGCTTTTGAGGTTTTCGCATTGGCTTTTTTACGAACCAAATTGGCAACTACAGAGCCTTCATAATCATCAGGGAAAGATAAGGTCATGCATTCATAACCTGGACCTAAAATATCTGCTTGATATTGATTGAAAACGTGATTCATAAAGACTCCATGTCATTAAATTTAAATCATTCTTATTTGATTTTTGATCAGGAGGAGTTTGTTTTTCGTAGCGGTTGAAACATCAAAGCTTTTAATAATGCAACGCATATCGGAAATACAAATATCCTTTGATAAAAAGATTATTCAAGATACTGTTTTACATAGTCATAAGATACATCATAAAGCTTTCTTGCAAGTTGTATATCTTTGGCATTTCTTGATTTAAATGCAGGCGTTTGTAAACTGATATATTCACCAGAACGATTTGCCCATGCAGGATCAAACGCAATGTCATGAATCAACTGTGCTGGTTTTGCAGGGGGAATCAGAAAAAGTTTAATCACGGCATATTGGTATTTGGGTAAATCACGATAGATTTCTGAATCGACTCCACCTGGATGAATTGCATTACTGGTTATTGGTGTATCTTTCAACTTTTCTGCCAATACATTACTCATCAGAAGATTAGCTAATTTGCTATTGCCATAACGCTTCACACCATTGTATCGCGTGACATCATCTGCTTTGAATTGATCAAATTGAATAGAACCTGCCAAATGCATAAGTGAAGCAAGATGAATAATACGTCCGGCATCTGATTTTTTCAGTAAAGGTAACAGCTTAAGTGTCCATAAATAGTGAGCTAGATAATTCACACCGATTTGTTTTTCAAAACCATCCTGTGTGCTTTCAAGCTGAGGTGTAAGTAATCCTGCATTATTGACGAGAACATCAATTTTGTGGAAACGAGATAAAATGTCATTTGCAGTATCATTCACGTTTTGTAGACTGTTCAATTCAAGTTGGACAATCTCAACTTTGGCCTGATGTTGCTGTGCAAGGGTGTCTAATTGCTGTTTTGCTTGTTTAGCTTTTTCAAGGTTACGACAAGCTAAGATCACATGATGACCACTTTGAACACATTTTTTAGCGGTTGCAAAACCAATACCTGTATTTGCACCTGTTATAACGATGGTTTTCATTTTTATGATTATCCTTGTGATTCATGCTTATTTGTAATCTGGACAATGTAAATTGTCAAATTTAATCTAAAATATTGTAGAACCATTTTATAATGCCAAATTTTACAGTAGATGCAGAACGTAGATAAAGCTATGTACTCAATCAATCTCAATGATTTAGATGTGCTGAAATGGGATATGCTTGCAAGCTTTTGTTTGTGGTGAATTAGCTTTAGGTCTATTCTTAAGTTAATTTTTAAATCAATGATTTATGTTAAGGCTCGAGTATGGATTTGGATGTAGAAAAAATTCAGATACAGAATCATCAGCAAACAGCTCAAAAATTGCTGGAGCTTTCACCAACACTGAAGCAAATTTTTCAAGATCAGTGGTTTTATGTCTGGTCATTGACGCCTGATAATCTATTTGTCGTGCATGAAGAACAACAGAAAATCACGATTGCCGATGGTTTAGTGCAAGTCAATATTGCTGAGGAAAATCCACATTTAATCGAGTTTTCGACGCCTCATCCCAATATATCAGTGCAAAAAATTGCTGATTTTGTATTTAATGATATTCATTTTTTTCTGAATAGTTCTAACACCGTCGACGCTTTATTTTTACAAAGCAAAGTTCAAATTTTTAGGCAAATTATTGTTGAATCTGTATTTGAGTGGGTAGATGGTGAAAACCGTGTAGAGCAGTATTTATATAACTTAACTGAACAAGAAGCAGAATGTATTGATCAGCTGATGATTGAAGCAGGTTATTACAATGTTTCCTATTTAAAAAACTATGCTGGTTTAGGACAGGCAATCCCTTTGCATGTTGAAGTGAATATTAAACATTTATGTTTAATAAACTCAATCATTGGCGAAAGTTTTTTAGCGATTCAAAAAGTTATTCCTGCTTATGAACATTTCTGTTTATCAGCACAAGCTTTTATTCCTGCATATATTTATCGGATTATGCAAATAACGATGCCTGAGCGCTACTGTTTAGCAGATCTGCTTCAACATCAACAGGATTATGATTTGCTGCGACACCATGCTCAAGAAAATCCTCATTTGTTGGGATTTGCCCGTCGCATCAAACGTGGTTATTGGCAATACCAAGATATTTTCAGCAAAGACATTTTTTTAGAGCCAGATCATGAATATTGGGATGATCAATTTGGCTTGAATAATTCGCATGAAAAGTCTGAACGTACGCTTAACTATCCGATTTGTTATTTAAAAAGAACAGTGAATTGGTTGTTTAGACAAGATCAAATCGTTAATGATTGGATATCGCAACACATTGACGATGCAAATGTCAGAATGACCATGATAGCGCTGAGTTTTTTACATACCACGCCGTACCCTCCACACGTGATTTTGGCGACTTTAAAATATTTTAAATCGTCATCTGCACGTTTATTTGTTCAAGAATGTGCAAAATTTGCATTACGCAATGATTGGATTAAACATACTCATGTCAAAACGCATGATCCATTTATAAGTAATCAATCAAAAGCTGTAAGCGATGATCAACACGGATGCCAAGACATTCCTGCAAACGTATTGTATGTTGAAGAATGGTTGCAAATTTTCCATAAGCAGGTTGCATTGGATCCCAAAATTGCAAAGCAAGTGTTTAAGCATATCAATCGAGTGATACAAGCATTTATACAATATCTGAATGATATTGTTCAAAATATTCCAGCCGATTTAATCCAATTTATTGAACCAGAAACACAGCAAAGTCCATTTTTTTTTCACAGTTTGAAAAAGCACCAATTGGAAGTGCAAGATTTTAGAAGTTTATTTAAACATCAGCATCGTTACCTCAACCAAAATATGGGTATCTTTGAATCCTATGTTGCAGATTATTTAATTGATCTGTTTCAACGACAACCCAATATTGCTAAAAATGTGACATGGACAGGGTTGTATCAAAAGGCGATCAAATGGCATGAACAGGTCTACTTGGAAGACACATTGAATCAGCTACGTAGACGGGTAAATGTTGATGAATGGCCGAGCGTTACACATCAGAAACCAATTCAATATGATGCTTGGATCTTTAGTGAACTCAATAGTTTGAAACAGATTATCAATGAGTCACTGGTGTATAAGCATTGTTTGGCGTTGTCCTATACTGAACTTATTGTTGATGGTGGCTATGCGGCATTTCATATGGCATCGCTTGATGATGAACATCTTCATTTAACTTTGGGATGTTATTTAAAAAATAAACAATTGCATTTTGATCAATTACGTTTTGCGAACAATGAAAAAGCATCTGAAGAAATTGAAGAAATTGCTCAAAAATTTATTCAATCACTTAATCAAAGTTTAAATGCATGATCATCCATTAGATTTTGTATGAACTATAAACTGGTCATGATTTGTCGTGGCAAAGTTAGACAACTGATTTTCAACTTAACTTTTTCTTTAAAAATGGTTAGGCTATGACGGTCTGATAAGGTTGGGTTGATATGAAGCAAGAAACTGCACTTAAATTAATGAAAGCGGGTGAAAGTGTCTTTTTGACAGGTTCTGCCGGTGCAGGGAAAACCTATACCTTAAATCAGTACATCAATTATTTAAAAGCGCGTAAAGTTCCTGTGGCGATCACCGCATCTACAGGGATTGCCGCAACGCATATGAATGGCATGACCATTCATACTTGGGCTGGCATTGGTATTAAAGATTTTTTATCGGATGATGATTTAAAACGCATGAAAGAGCGTAAATATCTCAAGGAACATCTTGAGAGCGCTCAGGTTTTAATTATTGATGAAATATCGATGCTCCATGCCAAGCAACTGAATTTGGTCAATCAAGTCCTTAAATATTTCAAAGAATCCGATGAAGCTTTTGGTGGCATACAAGTGATTGCCGCAGGAGACTTTTTCCAGTTACCGCCTGTGGGGCGTAATGATGAAAAGAATCGCGATAAATTTTGTTTTATGTCGCAGGCGTGGGTGGAAGCTAAATTTAGAGTTTGTTATTTAACTGAGCAACATCGTCAAGATGATTCAGCATTGAATGATATTTTAAATGCAATACGTTCACAGAGCATTCAGGCTGAACATATTCGTGCCTTGCAAGCAACACGTCAGCAAGATATTGGTGACACATTTACACGTCTGTATACCCACAACATGGATGTCGATAATATTAACTTTCAGCATCTCAATGATATTGAAGGGGATAGTCATCAATTTAATGCCAATATTGATGGAAATGAAAAGCTGATTGAAACCTTAAAGTCTTCTGTACGCGCACCTGAAGAACTGACATTGAAAAAGCACGCCAAAGTGATGTTTGTAAAAAATAACTTCGATATGGGCTATATCAATGGCAGTTTGGGCGAAGTGATTAGTTTTGAAGAGGTCGATGACTATGGCATTTTACCCAAAGTTAAACTGACGGATGGCACGGTTTTATTGGTCGAGCCTGAAACATGGTCTGTAGATAATGATGCAGGTAAAACCATTGCCAGTTTTCAACAAATTCCATTACGTTTAGCTTGGGCTATTACCATTCATAAGTCGCAAGGCATGACCTTGGCTGCCGCAGAAATCAATTTGGCCAGTACCTTTGAAAAAGGTCAGGGTTATGTTGCACTTTCTCGTTTAAAGTCGATAGAAGGGCTGCGTTTACTCGGTTTTAACGAGCAAGCTTTAGAACTGGATAGTTTGGCGATTAAGGCTGATCGACGTTTCCAAGAGTTGTCACAAGAAGCTGAAGAACACTTTGCAGATATTGATTTAGAACCACAGCACAAAGCATTTATTCGCCATTGTGGTGGAACATTGAATGAAACTGAAATTGCACGCAATGAGAAAAAAATTGCGAGAAATGCAGGCAAGCAAAACTATGCGACAGCAACTTTGGATGAAACCAAGGAGTTGTTCTTGGGGGGGTATGAGATCCAAGATATTGCGGTAGAGCGTGGTTTAACGCCTGCAACCATTATTAATCACTTAGGAAAATTGCATAAAGAGCAGGGGCTAGATATTTCTGTGGCGCATCCTGGTGAAGAAATCGTAGAGCAAGTGCGTAAAATTTATAAAAAATTGAAGAAACGTCAAAGTCCTGAACATTTTGCTGAAGATGGAAGTATTAAACTTCGTCCAATTGTTGAGGCGACAAGTCCACGCATGGGCTATGACCAAGTGCGTTTGGCATTACTTTACATCGAATAATGTTGTGAGCAATTTGAAATTGATTGATTCATCATCAGTTTGATGATGAATAGGAATACATGTTATGCCACAAATGATTGTTGAATATTCTGACAATATTCAAGATTTAAACTGTCAATCATTGATGCAAGATTTAAATCACGCATTATTTGATACAGGACTCATTGGTCATCCAGATGAAATTAAGACGCGTATTCGTGCCAATGAAAATTTTCTGATTGGCTTTGGTGATACCCATCAAGCTTATATTCACGTCTGTTTATACATTTTGATGGGTCGCACAGATGAACAAAAGGCAAAAATGGCAGATGATTTAAGTAAATGCTTAAATGCCTTTAAGAGCTATGATGCTTCTGGTTCAAATGTTCAGCTCTGCGTCGAAATTTCAGAAATGCCGAGAGCGTTTTATCGTAAAACAACTCAGTAAAGACAGGGTTTAGTGCGCTTAGTAGTAATTATGGTTTGAATACTTTTAATGAAAATTTCTTGAGATTAGGTTTAACACTTTGACGTTAATTCGATATTAAGAATCAAAAAAGCCTCATAACTAAGTTTGGCTTTACTAGCTAATAATGGAAACGACATTGCACAATACTAATCCGTTCATCACAAACCTCATAGACCAATCTATGCTTTTCATCAATTCGTCTACTCCAGAAACCTGATAGATTTGCCTTTAATGGTTCTGGTTTACCTGTTCCTTCAAATGGAGTGCGTTGACACTCTTTGATTAAAGCATTTATACGCTTGAGTACCTTTTTATCCTGTGTCTGCCAGTAGACATATTCTTCCCAAGCATGATCAGTCCATTCAATGTTACGAATCGTCATCTTCAATTAAATCCTTTTGTTTTGTTTGTGACGCTCGTAACTGAGCTATGGATTCATTTAAGCGTGTTGCATTGTTAGGAGAGGAAAGTAAATAGAGGGTTTCCATTAAACTGTCGTAATGTTCCTGTCCCATCACTACAGCATGGCTACCTTCTTTACGTGTAATAACAGCTACATCTGCATCTTCAATAACTTTGTCTAAAACCGATTTTAGATTGTTACGTGCATCGGTATAGGTGAATACGTGCATAAATTTTCCTATAAATAGAGAAGGAGCGTGATGAATATAATATTGACCAAATACTTTGTAATATCCGATCAGTTTATCGCACCACTGGCTGATGTAAATACCGAAGGCTTTAAAATTGTATTGACCTTTTAGGATAGATTCTAACTTAAGCTCTGAATTTTAATGTACAGAATTCTGTACATTAAGTAAATTAGGAATAATAAAATAAGCACATTTTTTTGTAAGCTAGAATTAAAACTCCTAAATTTAAGGTGATTTCTTATGAAAAATCTAGATGTTACAGTTAGTGAAGAACAGTATGACACAATGGAAAAAATGTTTTTGGCAGACATCAACAAAAATTTACCTTCAAAGATGACTCCACTAAAAGCTATAGAAGATTTGTCGATTAGGGAGTGGTTTGAACTTTCTAAGTTTCTAATGTTCAAAGATATTAGTTTAGCAAATTTTGCCAAAACAATAGCGCAAGATATGAGAGGGTTTTAAATCATCTTCCAGCTATAAGAGTTGAAGGGAGGTTTATGAATGGGATAATTGGACCATATTGATTTAAGTATGGTCCAATTATTGAATTAATTTTTAAAATTTATGTTAAAACCTGCACATCACCATACTGCTCAATAGTTTCATCCGTTAATCCATGGACATGATCTAAAAATGCCACATTAAAACTGCCGACAGTTTGTGCTTTCTGAAATGCCAATTTTCCAGCTATTGCAAAATGAACATGTGCCGCAATACACGCAATAGTGGGGGTGGTTACAGCACAATATGCTGCAGTTAACGCACCTAAGGCACATCCAGTTGCCGTGACTTTAGGTTGCAAGTGCGAACCACCATTGACTTGAATTACGGCATTATATTCTTTAGAAATAATGTAGTCAGATTCACCAGAAATCGCCACGCATTCACAATGTTCCAGTAACACTTTAGCATGTTCATACACATCTGCACTCTTTAAAGTACTGTCAACGCCTTTGCTTTCAACATTCTGATCACCCGCAAGTGTGCTGATTTCAGACGCATTGCCACGTATTACAGTTGGTTTATAGGTTAATAACTCATTCACCATTTCAGTTCGCCAAGGCAATACCGCGCCATATCCTACAGGGTCCAATACCCAAGGGGTATCTGTGCGCTGGGCAGTTTGTGCAGAAATACGCATGGCTTGCATCTGTTCAGTATGAGGTGTACCTACATTTATACTGAGCGCCCCTGAAATGGTGGTAAAACTCTCCGCCTCAAAAGGATTATCCACCATGGCAGGTGATGCACCTGCAGCCAATAAAATATTCGCGGCATAATTAGCAGCAACAATATTGGTAATACATTGCACCAAAGGTTGCTGAGTCTGTAATTGTTTCCAAGCATTGACGACGTGTTGCAAAATCACCTGAGTATCTAATTGCTCATGCGATAAAGAATTGGATAATAGTTCTGGATGATTCATAGCAATCCCTCAACGGGTGAAATAATGGTCTTGGTGTTTGCAATTTTGGCAATATAACGAAACATAGTCATTTGCATCATATTCAACCGTAAGCTGATTTGAGCCACAATGCATACAACGTTTTTGTGAATAAAAATTTAGGCGTGGTTCTATTTTTTTCCATGAACGCCAAATCGGTTGGAAGAAAATACTTTCATCGTAGCCTAAAAATTCGAAAAATAAAATTTCACTCATTTTACTGAATTGAATATTTGGTGGGCGAGGTAAAGTCGATGTTTCCCACTTTTCAGTCAGTGAACGTTCACGATATTGTTCTAAAGTTTTCTTTAAAATATTGGTATTAATAAAATTGTCATTTTTCTTTTGTAGCGCATTACTTTTGTGCAGATATTCCAGTGCTGTTTGAATCAAATAATAAATTTGACCCACGGCCAATCCATCCATCAAACGGAAACAAAATTTTTGAAAATTTTGATTACCAGCAATTTGAATACCCCAAGTACGGCAATAAAACTGCATAAATTGGACAATTTCTTGATAAAGTACCGTATATAAAGCACTTTTAACTTCCTCAGCGTCTTTAAATGGTACACCAAGAGTTAAATTTTCATAAAATTGATGTCTTAAATGCTGCGTAATACTAAATAAGCTGGGTTCTGAATATCCATCTAAACGAACGTTAATATAATAATGTTGTGCTTCATCAGAAAAATCTTTAGGCAATAAAATTTGATCTTTAACTAATTGTTTAATGAGTGAATTTTGAAATAAGTAATTCGGGGTAATACTGTGATATTTAATGGTATCCCAATCGATATACTCTTGATAACTGCTATTTTCTTGCACGTGATTATCTAAAATGCTGAGTAAAAATAATTTGTGCATAAAACTCAGTTGATTAAGATCAAACTCAAAAACATCTTTATTTTTCGCGTTAAATTTACGTTGTTCCTGTAAACGAGTTTCAGCCATCATTTTCTTACGTTTAACTAAGCAACGATTACAATGACAATTGATTTTAGTATCCTGATAAACACGATGCTGACAATTACTGCATTCATGAAAAAGGATAGGCTGATCATATTGTTCCGCCTCAATCCAATACATCGCAGCCTGACACAAAGGACAATTGGTACTTTCATCTAACTGTTTTTGCAGAATTTGAAGCAACATGAATAGCGACGACACATAATGGTAGAGATAAATTTGATTATACACATCTGACTAGAATTGGTATGCGTATATTCATGTCGATTCATTCTGATGATTTATTTTTAAGACTGAAACGCTAATATACAAAACAAGCGCTATTTGATAGTCAAAATAGCCTAAGCGTTAGGATCAATGAAATCGCTTTATGTATTAAAATGAAAAATAGTTAACGATTGTTGATGAATTTTCATGTGTTTATTTGTGTTCACAAGAAATGCTTAGAAGTGCATTCCATAGTCATCATTGTATGATCTAATAAAGAATCTTCTACTGAAACATCTGTTTTATATATCTAAATTATATATCCAAAACAAAAGGCATGAAGAACAAGGTTTGATCTTCATGCCTTAGGTATTTAATTGGTAGATTAAAATAAATATTAACGATGTCACTGGATTTTGGTATTGCATTTTAAGTTCAAATCTTATGAGAAAATTGGAACTTAATATGATGCAGGGCAAGGCAGTGAGTCATCATCTTCAACAAGCTTTTTAGCAGCAATCAAAGCCTGTACTTTTTTATTCGATAGTTTTTGATGACCCAAAAGATCATAGCTTTTTAGAATCGATAAAACATCCGAAGGTTGTAATTGTATTCCCTCACAATTCATAAACATTGAAATGACTTTATGATCCAAACCAGCTGCATGAAGCGTTTGGATAGCCTTTACATTTCCTGCGCGAACCACATGATTTTTTAAACTCATTTTTAGCTCCTTGTGATAACTTTTATAATCTTAGTGAAGTATTACACCTATGTATAAGCAATAATCGTGCTCAAAATGTAACCAGTTTGGATTTTTTAAAATATATTTTTGAGAATAGTTTCGATTAAGAATAACCCGAATCGCGGATAAGAAATTGACTTGAAAAATAGAAGGACTAGAGCCATCAGTTGAGTTACCACACCAAACTCACAACCCTAGTCCTAATGTTCAATAGTACCGAATTATTCTGCTTAATTGATGACTTTTTTCTACAATTTGAAGCAACTTATTGGAAATTTCTCAAGCAAGATGGCAAACTTTCAAGAATCCGAGTTGCTCAACTCAGTCTTTCAGAAATTATCTTTATTGCTATTTGGTATAAATCCTCTCATTTCACTAATTTCAAAGCCTTTTTCACTTGGTTAAAAGAAGATAAAAGCTATTTATTTAAATACTTGCCTTGCTATCAAAGGATGATTCATCTGATCAATATGCACCAATTGGCTCTACACGCTTTGCATGTGGCGCTGATGAAAGGTCAAGAAACACAATATTTATGGATTGATTCAACAACTCTGCCAGTTTGTAAAAATCAACGTATTCAACGCCATAAATCATTAGTCCAAATTGCATCACGCGGTAGAAGCTCAATGGGTTGGTTCTATGGCTGTAAATTACATATTGCGATGAATCAATTTGGTGAAATTACCTGTTCTGCTTTATCGAATGGACATGTTGCTGACATAAAAATGGTTGAGCAATTAGTTGATGGCCTAAAAGGAAAAATTTACGGGGATCGAGGCTACATCAGCCAAGAATTAAAGCGCAGGCTGCAAGTTCAAGGTATTGACTTAATTACTTATCATCGGAGGAACATGGAATCTGTTCAACTCAGTGCATCAGATGAATATCACCTAAGGCAACGCAATAAGATAGAAACATTATTCAGCTTATTGAAAGGGCAATATCATTTAGTGACGAGTAAAGCACGTAGTACTTATGGATTTCTCAGCGGAATTTATGCTTCGTTATGTGCATATCAATTAACCCATCGAAATAAGCCAACGATTCAAATTATGGAGTCATCGGCTTAAGCAGGATTCGGGTTAAGAATAATAATCAAAGTGCAGAATTTGTATAAATCCTGTCGGGTGACAATTGAAAAAAATAGATAAAGTGCCCATATATATTTCAAATGAATAGCGCAGACAGAGCAATCAACTTGTCGTATGATCAAGACATACTAAGCTTATATCTGGCTGAGACAATAGGGATCAGGACATCATATGAATATCGCAGCAAATCCAGTGGTTGAAGCAGACCAAACTGTTTATTTAAAAGATTATCAAAAACCTACCTTTCTTGTTGAATCTATCAATTTAGATATACAGGTTTTTGCTGATCATACCAATGTGAATTCAACACTGGTCATGAAGCGTCAAACTCAAGGTGACTTGGTGCTTTTAGGGCGTGATTTAGAGTTGAAATCGATACAACTCAATGGTGAGCAACTTTCTAACTCACAATATGTGCTCGATTCTGAACAGTTGGTGATTAAGAATGCACCAGATCATGCCATTATTGAAACCTCTGTGGTGATCCATCCAGAAACCAATACTCAATTGGAAGGGCTTTATTTGGCGGGGGGTGATTTATTTGTTACTCAAAATGAGCCTGAAGGCTTCCGTAAAATTACCTTCTATCCTGACCGTCCAGATGTATTAGCAGAATTCACCACACGTGTTGAAGCTGACAAGAAATTTCCTGTGCTATTGGCAAATGGTAATTTGCTTGAAAAAGGCGAGGCTGGTGAAGGTCGTCATTATGCGATTTGGCAAGATCCAACCAAAAAACCTTCTTATCTATTTGCATGTGTGATAGGTGATTTAGCTGTTCTTAAGGGCTCATATGTCACTTCTGAAGGTCGAAATGTTGCTTTAGAAATTTATGCTGAAGAAAAAGATATTCCAAAATGTCATATCGCAATGGAAGCTTTGAAGCATTCTATGCGTTGGGATGAAGAACATTATGGTCGTCCGTATGATTTAGACAATTATATGATTGTGGCCACCAGCCAATTCAATATGGGCGCAATGGAAAATAAAGGTTTAAATATCTTCAATACCTCTTGTGTATTAGCAGATGAAGAATTCACGACAGATGCAGCAATTATGCGTGTACAGTCAGTCATTGCCCATGAATATTTCCATAACTGGACAGGGAATCGGATTACTTGTCGTGACTGGTTCCAATTGTGCTTAAAAGAAGGTTTAACCGTTTTCCGTGATCAGTCCTTCTCAGAAGATCTACAATCGGCTGCGGTACAACGGATTGATGATGTTGCAGTATTAAAAGCACATCAATTCCCTGAAGATTCAGGTCCATTGTCTCATCCGCCACGTCCGGATCATTTTGTTGAAATTAATAACTTCTATACTGCTACAGTGTATGAGAAAGGTGCAGAAATTAACCGCATGATGGCGACCTTGCTTGGAAAAGAAAAATTCCGTGCAGGTACAGATGAATACTTTAAACGCCATGATGGTCAAGCTGTAACAGTTGAAGACTGGGTTGCAGCACTCACAGCAGGTTCTGGTGTCGATTTATCAGCATTCTTAACATGGTATAACCAACCAGGCACACCAAAGCTTGAGGCAAAAGGTGAGTACGACGCACTAAATCAAACGTACCGTCTAAGCTTTAAACAAAGTTTAAAACCGCATCCAAAGTATCCAAACTTAAAAGCAGTGCCAATTCCTGTCGCTTTAGCATTATTCAATGCTGAAACAGGCGAACAATACACACTTCATTCAGATGCATTGGTAGAAAACAATGTCAAAGATGGTGTTTATTTATTTGATCAATTAGAGGCGAGTATTGAACTTACAGGTGTAACTTCTCAACCTGTGGTGTCTTTATTGCGTAATTTCTCAGCACCTGTAAATCTAGTTTTTAATTATACAGATGAGCAATTGGCGTTCCTGATGCGATATGAAACCAATGGCTTTAACCAATGGCAGGCAACTCAAACCTTATTGGAACGTATTTTACTCAATGGTCATGATGCATCAATTTATATTCAAGCCATGAAAAAAACAGTGCCAGATGTCGTTGAAAAAGATCCACTTTTGGCTTCACGTTTATTTGATGTGCCAACTGAAGGTTATTTGGGTAGTCGTATCGATGTTGAATACAACCCTGATCAAATCAAGCAACAACGTAATGCCTTGCTGGATACATTGGCACGTGAATTGGGTTCATTCTGTAAAGAGACGTATTTGGCACTGGATCCAGCAATACAAAAAGATTTCTCTCAAGCCATGGGTGTACGTGCTATTAAAAATATTATGCTCAGTTTGATTGCCCGACAAGGCGATACTGATGCTTTCGATTTTGCTTATCAGCAATATCAAACGACACATAATATGTCAGAGCGTTTAGGTGCATTGCGTGTCTTGGTATGGAATGATGCTCCCCAAGCGAAGCAAGCTTTAACTGATTTTTATGCACGCTTTAAGGATGAGCCTTTATCACTTGATCAATGGTTTATGGTGCAAGCAGCACATCCAAATGCGACAGCACAAACCATTGAGGCACTCACTCAACATCCAGACTATGATTTAGGTACACCAAATCGTATTCGCTCAGTGAGTGGTGGCTTGAGTAATAATCCTGCCAACACGTGGAGTTTTGGTGTTCAGCATTATATTGGTTTAGCAAAATACTTAGATGAGAAAAATCCAATTTTAGGTTCTCGTCTTCTTCAAGTCTTGTCACGTTGGTATACATTGGCAGAACCACAGCGATCACAAGTGAAAAATGAACTTGAGGCTTTAAAACCTTTAGTGAAATCTAAAAATGTGTCAGAAACCCTGAATAGTATGTTGAGTGTTTAATTTATCACCATATTATTCATTTAAATCCTATAACAGCACCCCTTTTTAGGGGTGTTTTTGTGTTTTTAAATCACAAAAAATAATAATATGTGATATGTATCAAAATATATTTATTTTTTATTGTATTAATCACATATGTTGGTTTATGATGATTTTATATTAAGATCATCATCACGTGATGAATCAATAAATACAGACTACTTTTAAGCCTGTTTTTTTATTGGGTATTTTGTACATCAGGGGTTTATTATGTTGGTAAAAATTGAAAAAGGGTTTTACCTTAATTCGCAACATATCATTGCAGTTAAGGTCGCAAAAGATACGCTAAATGGTCGTTTTATCATGAATATTGAATATACGCCCAATAGTGTGCAAACCACAGGACTCTTTCAAAAAGAATTCGATAACAAATCAGAAGCGGAACTATATTTGCAAACGTTGCATAAAGAGATGCTAAAGTCGTAAAGTAATCTTGTTCAAGATGCCTTAAAAATCCTTCAAAATTGAAGGATTTTTTATTTAATTGCAGTGTTTTTTAAAAGCAAAACGATTCATCTTATCAATACAAATTCTTGTTTTAGGTCATAGAAGGCTTAAGAAGAAAAGTGCAAGGATTTAAAAATAAAAACAAACTTAAAAATATGTCCAATATTTGTTGACCACTATATAAAGTTCCATCTCCTGAGCAATTTTTAAAGCACTGTTTTAAAATGAAGCGCAAGTGAGGGCTAGAGAGAGGGTATTATTAAGCTTAAAATCTCTCATTATTCACCTATTCCCTGAGCCATATATGGTGCAAGAGACGGAACTTTTATTGTTAATTTAAATACGATTCAATGATCATTTTTTGATTAATGAAAGATACTTATTCAAAACAAAAAAAATCCAAATGAAAATGTTCGCTCATTTGGAAATGGAAAAATGGTCAATATGATGTCATGCTTCAATTGAGCACATTGTTAAACTCAGTTTATTTTGAAATGGAATTGCTTTTACTAAATTGTTACATGGGAAAATTACATGGAAAAATACAGTCTCGTATTTAAAGTTTCATGTAGACATAAACATTTTTAGATTGAATTAAAAAAGACAGGAAATAAGTCATTTTATTTATTGCCCAATATCATCCATGTTTAAAACGTCCTGTAAAACAATATCCGTGGATATAAATAAAAGGATAACAGCCATCATTTATATAGCTGTTATCCGTCTTTGATTCATTTTATCGGGTCATTAATCTTGCAGTGTCATTAAACTTGCATTACCACCCGCGGCAGCAGTATTTACACTTAAAGCACGTTCGATAAGCAAAGGTTCAAGTGAAATTGCTTGATCATCACTTAAGTGGGTAATTGCAATAATAGCGCCATCACGTTGTGCGATTTTAGTTTGTAACTGCATGAGTTCTTGTTCATTACCCACATGAAGTACAGCATCGAAATCACCAGTTTGTACATCTTGAATAATATGAATACGCTTACGTAATGCTTCAGGCATACTTTGCATGTTCTTGATAATAAAACTGTTGGTATCTAGAACAACAACTTCACTGCCAATTGCTAAAATACTGGCCATCTGTTTTAAGTATTGAATATCTTTTTTGGCAATGGACAATACACGTTGTCTTGCTAAAACCGTATAGTGATTATCTTCACCCGTTGGTCCAGGCAACTCATATATCCCAATGGGTGAATCAATTTGTGCAAGATCATGTTGTGCATATTGTTTTTTCGCCCAATTTTGGAAAGCGAGATATGCCTCATTGTGTTCAGGTTTCGCAATCTGATTGAGTGTTCCAAATGGACGATTGAATGATATTGAGCTTGGTTGCATCAATTTATACAAATACATTGGACCGCCAGCTTTAGGTCCTGTACCAGATAAACCTTCACCACCGAAAGGTTGTACACCCACAACAGCACCCACAATATTTCTGTTGATATATAGGTTACCGACATGGGCTTTTGCTATTACGGTCTGAATCGTTTCATCAATACGGGTATGTAAACCCATGGTTAAACCATAGCCTTTATCATTGATTTGTTTCAATAATTGATCTAACTCACCGTATTTATAGGTAATGACATGCAAGACAGGACCAAAAACTTCACGTTTTAAATCATTGAGGTTCGGCAACTCAATTAATGTAGGTGCTATAAATGTGCCTGCAAGTAAATCATTTTGATGAGTGTTGCGCATTAATTGATGAACTGGATAACCTTTGGCACGCATAGTTTCAATATGTTTTTGAATATTGTCTTGCGCTTCGGTATCAATTACGGGTCCAACATCGGTATTCAGATATTTAGGATTGCCAACATTCAGCTGTTGCATTGCACCTTTAAGCATTTTGATGAGCGTATCTGCATTGTCTTTTTGCACACAAAGCACGCGAAGGGCAGAGCAGCGTTGACCCGCACTATCAAAAGCTGAATTGACTGCATCTAATACCACCTGTTCAGTCAATGCTGATGAATCAACAATCATAGCATTTTGACCACCTGTTTCTGCTATCAGCGGAATAGGTAATCCTGCAGGACTTAAACGCTTAGATACTGTTTTATGTAAAATTTTTGCTACTTCGGTTGAGCCTGTGAACATGATGCCCTGAATGCGTTCATCTTGAGACAACTGCGATCCAATTGTTTCACCGCGACCTGGAATAAGTTGAAGTGCTGAATGTGGGACTCCCGCTTCCCATAAAATTTTTACGGCTTCTGATGCAATTAAAGGCGTTTGTTCAGCAGGCTTAGCAATCACACAGTTGCCGACTGCAAGTGCCGCAGAAAGTTGACCTGTGAAAATCGCCAGTGGAAAGTTCCATGGACTAATGCACAACACTGTACCCAATGGTTTAAGCTGTGCATCAACTTTAAAGGACTGTGCTTGAGCTGCATAATATCTGAGAAAATCGACAGCTTCACGAACTTCAGCAATACCATTGGCATAGGTTTTACCACTTTCACGGCAGAGTAGAACCATCAGCTCTTGCATGCGGTTTTCCATTAAATCTGCAGCTTTCATTAGCATTTGTGCACGATCATCAGGATGAATACTTCGCCAGATTGGAGCTGCATTTTGTGCATTCACTAAGGCTTGATTGACCTGTTCTGATGTTGCCTCATAGACCACACCCACCACATCATGGTGATCTGCGGGATTGATAATAGATTCAGCTTTACCTTGCTGGAAACCATCAAAACTCAAACCATCAATTAGGCTATGACTTTGCCATTGTTGTTTTGAATATTGAGCAACAATAGCATTTAATTCTTCAAGATCAGCATCATTTGCTAAATCAATGCCTTTAGAATTGGTGCGTACAGGTTGGAGTAAATCAACTGGCAATGGAATGGCATGATGTTTTTCACCGACATGACCACTTTGCTTGGCATTTGATTCAATTTCATGCACTGGGTTTTCAATTAAGTCTTCAACTTTAAGCGTTTTATCTGCAATACGATTGACAAATGACGTATTTGCACCATTTTCCAATAAACGACGAACCAAATAAGCCAGAAGTGTTTCATGGTTACCTACAGGTGCGTAGATACGACAAGGTACACCAAGTTTATGATCACTACGTTGTCCAACGACTTGTTCATATAAAGGTTCACCCATACCATGTAGGCATTGGAATTCGTATTGACCTGCATAATACGTGCTTGGATCTGCTAAGTGGTAAATAGTCGCAAGCGTTTGCGCATTGTGTGTCGCAAATTGAGGGTAAATCTGCTCAGGCGCTGCCAGTAATTTTTTGGCACAAGCGATATAAGACAAATCGGTATGTACCTTACGGGTAAACACTGGATAATCATCCATACCATCAATTTGTGCTTTTTTGATTTCGCTATCCCAATACGCACCTTTTACTAAACGAATCATTAAACGTTTGTGGCTACGTTTTGCCAAGTCGATAATATAGTCAACCACATAGAAACATCGTTTTTGATAAGCTTGGATGACAAAACCGATGCCTTTCCAGTCTGCGAGTGCTGGTTCAAAGCAAAGACGTTCAAGAAGTTCTAATGAAATTTCTAAACGATCTGTTTCTTCAGCATCAATATTCAGTCCAATATCATATTGCTTTGCGAGTAAAGCCAAATTTAAGACTTTTGGATAAAGTTCATCATGCATGCGAGCAACTTGCGCACGTTGATAACGTGGATGCAACGCAGATAATTTAATGGAGATACCAGGGCCAGTATAGACATCTTTATCTTTAGATGCTTTACCAATTGCGTGAATGGCTTGCGTATAATCATCCATATAACGATCCGCATCATGCTCAGTTAAAGCAGCTTCACCTAACATGTCATATGAGTAACGAAAGCCTTTATCTTCTAAAGTTTCAGCATGCTTTAATGCTTCTTCAATGGTTTCACCTGTGACGAACTGTTCACCCATCATACGCATAGCAACATCAACCGCTTTACGGATAATCCCGCGACCACTACGTGCAAGTAGGGACGTCAACATACTCGACAAACTGGTTTGCTTCGGTGTTTCCATCAGCTTGCCTGTCAGCATTAAACCCCAAGCTGCGGCATTGACAAACATGAGCTGGCTTTGACCTAGATGTTCTTTCCAGTTGCCTTGATTAATTTTGTCACGGATGAGTAAGTCACGAGTTGCGCTGTCAGGAATACGTAATAACGCTTCTGCCAAACACATGAGGGCAATGCCTTCTTGAGAAGAGAGGGCGAATTCTTGTAATAAGCCTTGTACAATACCTGCTTTACCACCTGAGCTTTTACGTTCCCGTAAGCTATGTGCTAAATTGAACGCAGTGGCATAAATTTTTTGATTGAGTTCAGCATCAATTTGCGTATGTTCAATTAGATTCTCGACGCATTCAGGTTCTGCACGTCTCCATGCAGTATTTATCGCGAGTTCAAATTCTGATTTCTCAGAAAACGCTGTAATGTAATCTAAGCTCGGCTTCAAAGATTCAGTTGCTGTTATTTCAAATGTGTTCATATTCACATCCTGTGAAGCTGTAAATTTCTGTTGAGTAATTAACCATATTTAATTTATCATTACAGAATATTTGACGAATAACTCACTATAATTTCATGCATATTTAGAGAATAATTCATATGTCTGCTGCTTCTTTAACCCTTGATCGAATCGATATAAAAATTTTGGACATCCTGCAAAAAGATGGTCGGATTTCAAATATTAAATTGGCTGAGGCGGTCAATCTTTCAGCTACCGCTGCATTAGCGAGAGTGCAAAAACTCACCAATGAAGGTTTTATTTTAGGCTTCGAAGCCAAGCTTAATCCTGTACTTTTGGACGCCAATTTTGTGGTATTTGTTGAAATTTTGCTCGATAAAACCACACCACATGTACTGGAGGACTTCTCAGAAGCTGTGGTTGAATACCCTGAAATTGTGGCATGTCATATGATCAGTGGTGGATTCGATTTTCTGGTGAAGATTCGTTGCCAAAATATGGAAGATTTCCGCCGTATTTCTGGACAGACTTTATGGCAATTGCCTGGAGTCAAAGAAACGCGAAGCTATCCAGTCATGGAAGTTATTAAAGACAGCTCACAATTTAAACTACCACAAAAAGTAAAATGAAATTATGCAGTTAAAAAAATGAGGCATAGCGCCTCATTTTTTTATTTCCAATAATTGAACTGTAAAAGCATCAAGCTGTTAAATATTTTTCATTTCACGTTCATAGATTTCATTGGCTTGATCAAAACGTTGTTCAACGTCTTGTGTAGGCGGTTTACCCATCAAGCTGACCACAATGATGCTGATAAATGACAAGATAAAGCCCGGCACAATTTCATATAAACCGATATGCCCCATGGTGTTTTTCCACAAGATCACCGTTACAGCACCGACGATCATTCCCACCAAAGCGCCATTGGTGGTCATACGACGCCAGAACAGTGATAAAAGAATCAATGGACCGAAGGCTGCACCGAAACCTGCCCAAGCATAGGCAACCAAGCCCAATACTTTACTTTCAGGGTTCATGGCTAAAATAATGGCCAATACAGTAATAGCCAATACCATCAAACGACCGACCCAAACCAACTCTTTTTCACTGGCTGTTTTGCGTAAAAAAGCTTTATATAAATCTTCTGTCAATGTACTTGAACACACCAACAACTGGCAGCTTAATGTACTCATGACAGCAGCTAAAATTGCAGCTAAAATTACGCCTGCGACCCAAGGGTTGAATAGAATTTTGGTGAGTTCAATAAAGATCGTTTCAGGATTTTTTTGAACTCCTGCAGCCAATTCAGGGTGTAATTGGAAATAAGCGATGCCAATATAACCAACCGCTACCGCACCAGCTAAACATAGCACCATCCAGATCATTCCAATACGACGTGCATTTGGAATGGAGCGTACCGAATCTGCTGCCATAAAACGCACTAAAATATGCGGTTGACCAAAATAGCCTAAGCCCCAAGCCAATGAGGATATAATCGCAATGGTACTAATACCTGTAAACATATTTGATGCATGTGGACGTGCAGTTTCAATCAGTTGAGTAAATTGACTAGTATCACCAATGGCGAAATATGTCATGATTGGCGCAAGTAACAAGGCAAAAATCATTAAACCTGCCTGAAAGGTGTCGGTCCAACTGATGGCCAAGAATCCACCAATACATACATAACTCATGGTCGCAATTGCACTAATCCATAAGGCTGTGGTGTAATCCATACCAAATAAATTTTCAAACAGGCGAGCACCTGCAACCATGCCTGAAGCGCAATAAATCGCAAAAAAAACTAAAATAACAAGTGCGGAAATAATCCGTAGAACTTTCTTGGTATCGCCAAAACGATAGGTGAAATAATCTGGAAGTGTCAGGGCATTATTTTGAATTTCTGTATGGACACGAAGTTTCCCTGCAACCAAATACCAGTTAAACCAAGCGCCAATAATTAAACCAATGGCAATCCATGACTCAGAAAGACCAGCGACGAAAATTGCACCCGGTAAACCCATAAGCAACCAACCACTCATGTCGGATGCGCCTGCAGAAAGTGCAGTAACAAAGCTACCTAAACTACGACCACCTAAAATATAGTCGGAAAAGTCGGTGGTTTTTCTATATGCATATAGTCCAATACATATCATGACCACGATATAAAATAAAAATGTGACCACTGTGGGGTTGAGAAAATTCATAACGTATCCTTCTGTCATCTGTCCATGAGAGCCAATTTAAACTTTAAACAAAGATTATTTTTTTAAATGTTAAAGCAAGAAAATGAATGAGGAGATTCAAACACATAAGCATTTTTTTTTGCTGTGATTTTTATAAGGTAATTATGATTATTTTATGTATCTGAATGTACATTTAGATACATAAGCGATTTTTTAAATTAAAGTGGTATAAAAAATATAAATACCAATTTATTTTATATCATTTAAATAAATTGATAATGTAGGAAATATAAAACAAGATAAAAATAGTCAAACTGGATTTATTTACATACTTTCACAATGAATACATTAGACCTCTAATTCACAATATTGCATTTCCAAATAATCCAGATTTGTATCTGATTAATCTTAATCACAAGACTAGTATTAATCATCATGTACCGAAACCTGCACATAGTGAGTATAAATTGTGGATACATTAAATTCGAATTTGACACGTATAGAAAAAGACTTGTTAGGGGAGCGAGAAGTTCCTGCTGATCGTTATTATGGCATTCATACAATAAGAGCTTTAGATAATTTTAAAATCTCTAAGCATACGGTGGGTGAGCAACCTAATTTTATTCGAGCATTGGCACAAGTCAAAAAAGCCTCAGCACAAGCGAATCTAAATTTTGAAAAATTAAGTGAAGAGAAGAGTTTAGCGATACAAAAAGCATGTGATGTGTTAATTCATCATCCTGAAAAATGGAGCAATTCCTTTCCAAGTGATGTATTTCAAGGTGGTGCAGGTACATCAATTAATATGAATAGTAACGAAGTTATCGCTAATATTGCATTAGAAATGATGGGATATGAAAAGGGGCGTTACGATATTATTCACCCAAATGATCATGTCAATAAATCACAATCTACCAATGATGTTTATCCAACGGCACTTCGTTTGGCAACATACTATGCCTTAGATGCTTTATTTGTTCAGATGAATCATTTAATTAGTAGCTTGATTTTTAAATCAAGTGAATTTAATTATGTTTTAAAAATGGGTAGAACGCAGTTGCAAGATGCTGTACCCATGACTTTAGGTCAAGAGTTTCATGCCTTTGCCACTTTATTAAAAGAAGATGTTCGTCTCATTAAAAAAACACGTGAATTATTATTGGAAATCAATTTAGGTGCGACTGCTATTGGTACAGGTGTAAATACCCCACAAGGTTATGCGCATGTGGTGAATGATTATTTAAGTGAAATAACAGGCTTAAAACTCATTGGAGCTGAAGATTATGTTGAAGCGACCAGTGATTGTGGTGTCTTTATTATTTTATCCAGTACTCTAAAACGTCTGGCAGTGAAACTTTCTAAGATCTGTAATGATTTAAGATTATTAAGTTCAGGTCCTAGAACGGGGCTTGCAGAAATACGCTTACCTGAACTCCAAGCAGGTTCTTCAATTATGCCTGCAAAAGTCAATCCTGTGATTCCTGAAGTGGTCAATCAAGTTGCATTTAAAGTGATTGGTAATGATTTAACCATTACTTTTGCAGCTGAAGCAGGACAGTTGCAGCTCAACGTGATGGAACCGGTCATTGCGGTCTCTTTAAATGAATCGATTGATTTACTGACCAATGCAATTCAGACCTTGGATGAAAAATGTGTACAGGGCATCACAGCCAATGAAAAAGTTTGCTTCGATGCAGTCATGCGCAGTGTTGGTATTATTACCTTGCTTGATCCGATTTTAGGTCATGCAAAATGTGATGAAATTGGTAAACAATGTATTGCTGAAAACAAAACCATTCAAGAAGTGGTATTGGAACAAGGGCTTTTAACACAACAACAGTTGGATGAAATTTTCTCTTTTGAAAACATGATTTCTGAAATTGCTGTTCAGCCTTTTGAAGAGCGTGTGATTGAAAAAGTAAGTTAAGTTTTCATTTCACTAACGATTAAAAATGGTCTTATTTAAGGCCTTTTTTTTATGTATACCCGTTGGGAATAATTCACGTATAATCCTTTTGTTCAAAAACAACAATGATTTAAATTCTAATAAACTTGAGAAAACCAATGAATAAAAAAATATTAGTTCTAGCTTTAGCAAGCGTCATGATTGCGAGTTGTTCAAAAAAAACTGATGAATCTGCTGCAGTAGCAGACAGTGCAGAAAATACGGCGGTTGCAGTCGAAGCTGAACCGAATGGTGTTGAAGCAGAAGCTGCCGATCATCAACCCAACACTTCTCCAGTGACTGAACAAAAACCAGATGTGATTTTGTCTGCACCAAATCCAGCAGAAGCAAACAGACGTATGGTACGTGAAGC
The DNA here is from genome assembly GCF_011578045.1 of Acinetobacter shaoyimingii. Lineage (NCBI taxonomy): Bacteria > Pseudomonadati > Pseudomonadota > Gammaproteobacteria > Moraxellales > Moraxellaceae > Acinetobacter > Acinetobacter shaoyimingii. The sequence continues at coordinate 1,997,075 of NZ_CP049801.1, read as the reverse complement.
CAATGTTAATTTTACCGCCAAAGATGTGGTGAAAACGGCATTGGAAATCGAAAAAATCACCATGCAAGCGGGTGGTTTTATCGAGCAAAAAAATATCGACTTTAATGTGGTTGATAAGAATGCACAAAGTATCGCAGAAGGTAAGATTAAAATTTTTGAAAAAGTAGACCCGCTTGCTTCAATGATTATTCGTATTCCGAGTGAAAAAGCAGCCAGTGTCGTCAATCAATTATTGCCATTGATGTATTTTTTAAATCAACAACAATATTCTGCAAAACGTTATGAATTGCGCTTATTACAGGACAAAATTTCACAAACGCAATATGTACCAAGCGATACTAAGAATAAGCAATTGAATGAAATTGACCGTCTAACTCAGTTGGAGGTTAATGACCGTGTACGATATAGCACGATCTCAATCACCATCAGCCAACCGACGTTAGTTAGAGAGCGAATTGATGTGGATATTGATGCAGTAGCACGCCTGAACGGTGATAGCTTCTGGAAACGTGCTTGGAATGGTATTCAATATGGATGGCAATTTGTCTTAGATCTCATGGTGATTTTAATTACGATTTGGCCACTCTATCTTCTGGTGTTCATTGCGATCATTATTTATAGAATTGTGAAGCCATATATAGACAAAATGAAGTAAATGTTGTTTTAGCCAATGTTATAACGCATGGCAAAAATATCAAAAAGTCTTAGATAAAAGTCCATGCATTATGGGCTTTTATCTTGTGTGATCAGAATCAATGAGCCTTTGATCAAATGATTAAATTATTTGGATAGCTGTTCAATCACTTTTTGCATACCTAAAGTTGCAGGCATTTTAAAACATTCATATTGACGGGGAACACGTGTGTAATCCGCTGCAGGGTCAATATAATAAGCTTTGCAATGGGCGGTAATCTCATGAATTAAACCTGCAACAGGATAAACAGTCAGCGTTGATCCTATGACAATAAAAATATCGGCATCATTAACGATTTGAATCGCATCATCATAGGCTGGAACTGCTTCACCAAACCACACCACATGAGGGCGTAGTGGATAACCTTGTGGGCATTTGTCGCGATCTAAATCAAGTTCCCAACCTTCTATAGGGTAGAATGTTTTAGAGTATTGGGCATGAGGCCCTGAACTTTTGGCTAGACGTATATTGCCGTGTAAATGGAGTACATGTTGACTGCCAGCACGTTCATGTAGGTCATCAATATTTTGTGTAATCACATGTACTTCAAATTTATGCTCGAGAGTGGCAATAAGTTGGTGTGCAGAATTGGGTTGTGCATCTAAAATATGTTTACGACGTTCATTGTAAAAACGTTGAACCAGTTCTGGGTTGATTGCCCATGCTTCAGGCGTCGCCACTTGTTTGACATCATAGTTTTCCCATAAACCATTGCTGTCTCTAAATGTGCTGATTCCACTTTCAGCACTCATTCCTGCACCTGAAAACACCACTAATTTTTGCATCATGATTTCCTTCAACAAGTTTCATTGTTTTATGCGGAAAAATCGAAACACTACCTAATGTATGGATTTTAAATGACTTGATTGTCGAGCACGCAACAATCAATATTTATCAAAAAATGATGAATTTTCAAGTTCTTGTTTAATCCAATCAACAAATTTTTGAATAATAGGCGTGATTTCTTGACTCGAATGAACCAAATAGTATGAGCGTACACCTTCTAGTCTACGACGTGAAGCAATGACCAATTCTTTTTTTATTAGCTCTTGCTCGATTAACATTTGTGGGATCAAAGCCATCCCCATGTGATGATGTGCAGCAACAGCCAACATGGAAAATAATTCATGTCTTTGACCGTCATAGGGTTTTGGATGTGGGATTTGGCACATTTCAAACCATTCTTGCCAGATACCATGACGCGTCGTCTGTTGTAATAAAGGAAGCTGAATCAACTGATCATCCGTTAGATCATAACTAAAGTCATCTACCATTTGTGCATGTGGAAAATACTGCTGAATCAGTTGCGGTGAACATACAGGAACAACATCTTCTTTCATCAAAAAATGCGTTTGTGTTCCTGGCCAATGATCAATCTGCTGCTGTGTTCCAGCATAAATGGCTGCATCGAAAATATGTTCGTTAAATAAAAAAGGTTTGGTACTTGTTTCTAAATGAACGGTGATTTCAGGATGATTGGCATTAAAACGATGTAATTTAGGCAATAACCAGCGCGTCGCAAATGTAGGTACTACACCCAACTTTAACGTCCCACCTAAGCCTTTATGGGACATGACATCCAAAGTGCTTTGTTCAATGCCCAATAATAATGGTTTGATGCTTTTATAATATTGTTGTCCCGCTGGTGTGAGTTCTACGCCGTGACGGGTGCGGGTAAATAAACTAAGCCCTAAAAACTGTTCGAGTTGTTGTATTTGACGTGATACAGCACTTTGAGTAATAAAAAGTTCTTGAGAAGCAAAGGTATAACTTAAATGTTTGGCCGCTGCTTCAAAACACAATAAACCTTGTAAAGATGGAATGTTCCTTCGCATGGATTATCCTTTATCCAATCAGTTATTTAAAAATGACATAAATAGAGCTTAGGAAGCTAAGCGATACAACTTTGGTCGTAATATATCGCGACACTCGATAGATTCAACCCAGATTAAAGCATTTGATTGCGCATTTATAGGTTGAGATATGTGTAAAATGCATATCTGCATGAAAATATATCGTTTGCGTGTACGACGATTCATGCATAGGATCGAGTAAAACAAAGAAAATGTATATTCAAGCAGAGGAAGCGATGAATCAAATGGTCAATACCGCAAAAAAAGCACGTGTTCAATTTAATTGGCAAGATCCTTTTTTGATTGAACAGCAACTTAGCGCAGAAGAGCGAATGATTCGTGATGCGGCTAAAGCATACTGCCAAGATAAATTGGCATCGAGAGTTCTTGAGCAATTTCGCCATGAAAAAACCGATCCAACCATTTTTCGTGAAATGGGTGAGTTGGGTCTTTTAGGACCAACCATTCCTGAGCAATACGGCGGTGCAGGACTGAACTATGTCAGTTATGGTCTCGTAGCACGTGAAATTGAATATGTCGATTCAGGTTACCGTTCAATGGCCAGTGTGCAAAGTTCATTGGTCATGGTACCCATCAATGAATTTGGTTCAGAAGAACAAAAGCAAACATATTTACCGAAACTTGCAACAGGTGAATACATTGGCTGTTTCGGTTTAACTGAGCCTGATCATGGTTCGGATCCAGGCAGTATGATTACACGTGCCAAAAAAGTTGATGGTGGCTACCGTCTCACTGGTGCAAAAATGTGGATTACCAACAGTCCAATTGCAGATGTCTTTGTGGTTTGGGCGAAAGAAGTATCGCCTGAAGGCAATGTCGGCGACATTCGTGGTTTTATCTTAGAAAAAGGCTGGGAAGGACTGTCTGCTCCAGCAATTCACGGTAAAGTGGGTTTACGTGCTTCAATCACGGGTGAAATCGTGATGGATAATGTTTTTGTTCCTGAAGAAAATGCATTTCCAGAGATTCGTGGTTTGCGTGGTCCATTTACCTGCTTAAACAGTGCTCGTTATGGTATCGCTTGGGGTGCAATGGGTGCGGCAGAATTCTGTTGGCATACAGCGCATCAATACACCATGGATCGTAAGCAATTTGGTCGTCCTTTAGCAGCCAATCAATTGGTGCAAAAGAAATTGGCCGATATGCAAACTGAAATTACTTTAGGTTTACAAGCTGCTTTACGTTTTGGTCGTATGAAAGATGAAGGAATTGCTTCAGTCGAAGGTACATCCCTGATTAAACGTAATAACTGTGGTAAAGCACTTGATATCGCACGTGTGGCGCGTGACATGATGGGCGGGAACGGGATTTCAGATGAATTCGGTGTTGCGCGTCATTTGGTCAATCTTGAAGTCGTCAATACTTACGAAGGTACGCATGATGTACATGCCTTGATCCTTGGTCGTGCACAAACTGGCATTCCAGCTTTTTAAAATTAATTCAATTTAAACAATAGGATGTTCTTTCAAAAGAAGAACATCCTTAGGGTTTCTTTGTCCTAAAAAAGACGAAGTTCAAACTGTTTTTAATGTTAAGGGATTCATCGTGAACATTTCTAACACCCGTACATGAGATGAATTGCATGCTCAATAATCGGATTAAAACAAACGATCAAAGCGCTCGCAATCTGATGTAAAGACATAGGAATGTCGATGACTCATTTGGGAAAATGAGGTAAATGGATATGAATAATCAAAATCACGCTGGAGCAGGAACGCTCAGCACGAAATTACCATCAAATCTTGGGACAGCACATCGCATAGGCGCAAATACTTGGAAACTGGCATTCATCTTTGCATTTGTTTCATTGGTGATTGATGGCGTGGATATTATGCTGCTGTCTTTTAGCTTGACGAGTCTCAAAGCTGAATTTGGCTTGTCTTCATTTCAAGCTGGAATGCTGGGAAGTAGCTCACTCGCAGGAATGGCATTGGGTGGTATTACTGGCGGATGGGCATGTGATAAATTTGGTCGAGTTAGAACAATTGCTTGGTCAGTGGTGTTCTTCTCGATCATGACCTGTATTTTAGGTTTTACTCAAACCTATGAACAATTCATGATTCTGCGTTTTATCGGTGCATTTGGTTTGGGTTCACTTTACATGGCATGTAATACGCTCATGGCTGAATATGTACCAACTAAATATCGTACTACTGTTTTGGGAACATTACAGACTGGGCAAACAGTTGGTTATATCGTAGCAACACTCTTGGCTGGTGCGATTATTCCAGATCATGGGTGGCGCATGTTGTTTTATGTCACCATTATTCCAGCAGCTTTTGCTTTAATCTTCATGCGTTTTATTCCAGAACCTGCATCTTGGCAAGAAGCGAAAATTGAACAATTGAAACGTAAAGAACAAAATATTATTCAGCCTCAAGTTCAAATAAGTGCGACAACAAAAGCACCATCGGAAAGTATTTATAAGCGTATTTTTAGTCATCAACAACATCGTAAAATGTTTTTATTGTGGATGACAACCGCTGCTTTTCTACAGTTTGGTTATTATGGCGTAAATAACTGGATGCCGACCTATTTAGAAACCGAACTCAATATGAATTTTAAAGCCCTCACAGGTTATATGGTGGGTGCATATACGGCAATGATATTAGGCAAAATTATTGCAGGCTATGCAGCTGATAAATTAGGTCGTCGTGTTACTTTCGTGTTTGGTACGGTCAGTACGGCTGCATTCCTTCCTGTAATTATTTTCTTTAACACACCAGATAATATTGCTTATTTGCTCATTACCTTCGGCTTTTTATATGGCATTCCATATGGTGTCAATGCGACCTATATGGCTGAAACTTTCTCTACCGATGTGCGTGGTACAGCAATTGGTGGTGCATACAATATGGGGCGTCTAGGCGCAGCTGTTGCACCAGCGACCATTGGTATTATTGCAGCAGGTGGCTCATTTACTATGGCATTTATTGTGATGGGTGGAGCTTATTTCATTGCAGGGGTTATTCCAGGCTTGTTTATTCGTGAACGGCAGTATGATCCACAGCAATCGTCTTTAATAAGCTCAGTTGATCAGGATACGGATGACCAATCTTCAAGCATACAACCAAATGTAGAAAAAACAGTAACAGTCAAATAAAGCATCAATACAATAATCGCCAAGTGTTTATACACTTGGCATCAGGAGTCAAAAATGGGTGCCTTACAAGGAATTCGTGTATTAGATTTGAGTCGAGTATTGGCAGGTCCCTGGTGTGGTCAAATCTTGGCTGATCTGGGTGCTGAAGTCATCAAAATTGAGCGCCCGCATGTCGGTGATGATACCCGTTCATGGGGGCCGCCGTGGATGCCAGATCAGGATGGTCAAGCAACCCGTGAGTCTGGTTATTATCAATGTGCCAACCGCAATAAATATTCAGTTGCCGTGGATATTTCATCAGAACAAGGTCAAGCTTTGATTCGTGAGATTGCTCTAACTTCAGATGTCGTGATTGAAAATTATAAAGCAGGTTCTTTGGCAAAATACGGTTTGGATTATGCCAGTTTAAGTGCACTCAATCCTGATTTGGTCTATTGTTCGATCACAGGCTTTGGACAAGATGGTCCGCGTGCAGAAGAACCCGGTTATGATTTTATTATCCAAGGTATGTCAGGCTTGATGAGCATTACCGGCGAAAAGGATGACTTACCCGGTGGTGGTGCGCAGAAAGTTGGAGTAGCAGTGGTCGATATTCAAACGGGATTGTATTCGACCATTGCCATTCAAGCCGCTTTATTGGCACGACAACATACGGGGCGTGGTCAATATATTGATATGTCATTGCTTGATGTGCAAGTGGCAGCATTGGCCAACCAAGGGATGAACTATTTGACTTCAGGTGTTGCACCAAAGCGTATGGGAAATAATCATCCGAATATTGTGCCGTATCAAACGTTTAAAGCCAAAGATAAAGAATTTATTATCGCTTGTGGTAATGATAAACAGTTTAAGGATTTGTGCATTGCCATTGGTCGACCTGAATTATTAGAAGATACGAGATATTTACGTAATCAAGACCGAGTTAAACATCGGGATGAATTGATTCCGTTGTTGTCGACGTATTTTTTAACGAAAAATGCCAAGGACTGGGTCGATGCGATTCATGCGGTCAAAGTCCCTGTAGGGGTGATTAATTCAGTGGCTGATGCTTTGGATGAACCACAAATCCAGCATCGCAACATGGTGGTCAATATTCCACATGAGTTGAATCCTGATTTTAAAGTGATTGCATCTCCAATGAAATTATCAGAAACACCTGTGGAGTATCATCGTGCACCACCACAATTGGGCGAGCATACACAAAGCATTCTGTCGCGATTTAAAAGCAAAGAAGAACTACTTCAACTCAAAGCCCAAGGCATTATTGATGGTGAAGTGGCTTAGATTTTAATCAGGTCAAAACATTGGTGAGAGACTAATTAAAAAAGCTCAAGTATTCAGTCTTGAGCTTTTATATTTATTTAACGACATTATATGGATTATTTATTTAAGAGTTTAATCTTTTTAATAAAATATAATTTTTCGTCAGCACTGGGGCCGGCAATTCTGTCATTATTATTTTCATAGGAAAATTCGGCGAGCACTTTTTTACCTTTATATTTGGTGTTTAAAGTGACACCTTCATGTTCTGAAGAAGATTTGAACCAATTTCCACACTGATCCATGCAATAGGCATGTATTTCTTTATTTTTGGCATCTTTTAATGTCAGAGCAGTATCATCAATACCACCACCATTAACGATGGTATAGGTCTGCATTTTTGCTAAGCTGAAACTCGATGTTGAAAGTAAAATAGCCATTAAAACGATTTGCTTCATTTTGTTATCTCTATAAATCATTATTTTTATGTATGCTTTATACGCTATTTTTTAAAAATCTTCCAATTTCTTGGCTGAATTTAACTGGCTCTGTAATCAGTGGTGTATGCCCAGATTTATGAAACAATACGTGTTGGCTATTTTCAAGAGAGTTGGCGATAAATAGCTGCCCCTGAGATGGATACAATGTCGATTGCTCACCAATGAAGAAGGTTGCAGGCTGTTTCAATGAAGTCACTGCTTCACGATAATCTTCGTTATGATTGAAATAACTATCAATATACCAAGTCAAATAATCTAAGCGCTGAATCGGCAAAATATGTTTTTGTAATTTAGGAAAATGAAACGCCAGCTTAAAAACTTTAGGTGTGATTTTATCGGATGCTTGTAATTCGATAAATGAAATCCATAGTTGTGTTAAGTGCTGTTGATCGACTTGGCTTAAGTCAGAGATATTTTTGACATCTTCATGTTGATGCAGAACACCTGATAATTCTTCGAGTAGTTGTTTAAGTTGAGGATGCTTTTTGCCTAATAGTCCATAAGGCCAAACATCATCAGCAGTTATTTTAGGCGTTTGATCAATATGTAAATAGCTTTTAATTTGGTCTTTAAACTGACCATATTGCATACCGTGCATAGCAGTGGTTGCACCCATAGAATATGCAATCACAATGGTACGTTCAAGATTTAACAATTTGAGCAGTGCTTCAATGTCTAACCAATGGCTTTCAATCGCATCTAAATTTGCTGGAATTTTGCAATGTTTAGAGCCACCAAAACCACGCCAATCTGGAATAATAAATTTAAACTTCTGGACGTAAGGTAAAAGAAAAGGCAACCATTGCCAGCTTTGCATTCCCAGACCAGATAGCACCAGTACAGGCTCACCTTGTCCTATTTCACGAACGTAAAGTTGTTCACCATCTGGCATGTGATAATGTGGCATATTTAAATTTTATCCATCGATCATAATTAAATTTTAAATGTTCTTAGGTGTGAAATAACGCGTTCAAGCCAGCCAATCCAACCGATCTCTAATTCAATACCTAACTGCAAAATCATTTTATGAATGTAAAGTGTGCGGTCTTGATCATCACCCTGTTTAAAATCTTTATCATAAATACTTTGATAAACTTTTAAATTTTGTTGATGTAATGTTAAGTGTCGCTCTAGCTCAGGCAGTACGGTATTGCCACCCAATTGTGCTTCTGCACGTAGACGAACCATGAGTTCTTCACGCAGTTGCGCAGGCGGGCTTTGTTTAACCATCCAGTCTGCAAGTTCTGTACGACCTAACTGTTCAACGCGATAGGTTTTTTTTCTACCTGTGTCATTTTCATCTTCAATAACAGAGATCCAACCTTTTTTTTGCATTGCGCCCAATTCACGATAAATTTGCTGATGCGTTGCATTCCAAAAGAAACCCATGGAGCGATCGAAACGACGTGCTAGTTCGAAACCAGAGCTTGGTTTTTCGATTAGACTGGTCAATAGCACATACGATAAAGACATTGTTATTTTTCATCTTAAAAAAATCATCAACTGTATTATGCAACATGTTGCATAAAAATCAATTCTCGCTTATAAAGTGTTTAGATGGAAATTATGCAACAAGTTGCATTAGCAAATTTTAGATAAACATAAAAATAGCAAGCGAAAGCCAGCCAAGGAGATCTTATGTCCAATTATCCTCATTTACTTGCACCACTTGATTTAGGCTTCACTACATTGAGAAACCGTGTACTTATGGGCTCAATGCATGTGGGATTAGAAGAAGTCGAGGGTGGCTATGAACGTATGGCTGCTTTCTATGCAGAACGTGCACAAGGTGGTGTTGGACTGATTGTCACTGGTGGGATTGCACCCAATGATGCTGGGGTGACCTTTGCAGGTGGCTCTAAATTAGATTCAATAGAAGAAGCTGAAAAGCATAAGGTGATTACCCAAGCTGTGCATGATGCTGGTGGTAAAATTGCGATGCAGATTTTGCATACTGGCCGTTATTCTTATCAAGCTGAAAATGTTGCACCGTCAACAATTCAAGCGCCAATTAACCCGACTAAACCTCATGCACTGACATCTGCTGAAGTCCATCAGACCATTGCTGATTTTGCCAATTGTGCAAAGCTGGCGCAATTTGCAGGCTATGATGGCGTTGAAATCATGGGCTCAGAAGGTTACTTAATCAATGAGTTCATTGCTGCACGTACTAATCATCGTGATGATGAATGGGGTGGGAGCTATGAAAATCGTATCCGTTTGCCGATTGAAATTGTAAAACGTACTCGTGCAGAAGTGGGTGAAAACTTTATTATTATTTATCGTCTATCAATGCTTGATCTGGTCGAAGGCGGTTCAACATTCGAAGAAGTTGTTCATCTTGCCAAAGAAATAGAAAAAGCAGGTGCAACCATTATCAATACAGGTATAGGCTGGCATGAAGCGCGTATTCCGACCATTGCGACCAAAGTGCCACGCGCTGCATTTACTTGGGTCACGCAAAAATTAAAAGGGCAAGTGAAAGTACCTTTAATCACCTCAAACCGAATTAATACTCCTGAAATGGCTGAGCATGTTTTGGCTTCGGGACATGCGGATATGGTGTCGATGGCGCGTCCGCTATTGGCTGATGCATTTTTTGTACAAAAGGCCGAACAAGCCAAAAGTGATGAGATCAATACCTGTATTGGTTGTAACCAAGCCTGTCTAGATCATATTTTCTCTATGCGTATTGCAACGTGTTTAGTCAATCCTCGTGCATGTTATGAAACTGAACTCATTTTTAAAGAGTCAAATCAAGTTAAAAACATTGCTGTGATTGGAGCTGGACCTGCGGGATTAAGCTTTTCAACTTATGCAGCTGAACGTGGTCATCAAGTCACACTATTTGAAGCGTCAAATCAAATTGGTGGTCAATTTAATATTGCCAAGACCATTCCAGGTAAAGAAGAATTCTATGAAACTTTACGTTACTTTAAACGTAAAATTGAATTGCAACCCAACATCAAACTTCAGCTTAATCATGCTGTAACTTATGAAGAATTAACAGATTCAGCATTTGATGAGATTGTGGTTGCCACTGGTGTAACTCCTCGTCAATTGGATATTGAAGGTATCGATCATCCAAAAGTCATGTCTTATTTGGATGTGCTCAGAGATGGTCAGCCAGTAGGCAAACGTGTTGCGATTATTGGTGCGGGTGGGATCGGGTTTGATACCGCAGAATTTTTAACACATGAAGGCGAAAGTGCCAGCTTAAACCCAGACAAGTTCTATGATGAATGGGGAATTGATAAAACTTATGCACATGTCGGTGGTTTAAAGCAACCAAGCGTGGAACAAGCTGATCGAGAAATATACCTACTGCAACGGAAATCTAACTCTGTAGGTGCTGGTTTGGGTAAAACCACAGGTTGGATTCACCGAACAGGTTTGAAACATCGTCAGGTGAATATGATTCCAGGTGTGAGTTATGAAAAAATTGATGACCAAGGTTTACATATTTTAGTGAATGAGCAACCGAAAGTTTTAGATGTGGATCATGTGATTATTTGCGCAGGTCAAGAGCCATATACCGCGATGTATGATCAGTTACAAACCGATGGTAAGTCTGTGCATTTAATTGGAGGTGCATTGGAGGCAGGTGAACTCGATGCTAAACGTGCAATTCGCCAAGGTGCAGAATTGGCAGCAGTAATTTAAAAGACGTTGGCTTCTTTCTCCCTTTATTCAAACTAAGCAGCATTGCTTGTAAAGGGAGGGTTTATGTTTCTTTAAATTTTCTCAATCCTCCTTTTAAATGAGGAGGATTGCCTACAGCCAAATGGTATATCACAACAAAAAAAAGGAATTGAACAATGACGATTCAAACCACTCAACAATCAATCACACGCTGGCATGAGATGCTTAAATCGCAAGACATGTCTATATTGAACGACTTGCTTGACGACAATGTGACATTCCGTTCACCTGTGGCCTATAAGCCGTATCCAGGTAAACAAATTGTATTTTTTATATTAACAAATGTAATTCAGATCTTTGAGAACTTTACATATCATCGTGAGTTTTATAGTGATGACGGACAAAATGTGGTGCTTGAATTTTCAGCAAACATTGGTGATAAAAAATTAAAAGGGATTGATATGATTCAGTTTAATGATCAAGGCAAAATCATTGATTTTGAAGTGATGATTAGACCTAGAAGTGGCTTGAATGCCTTGGCTGAACTCATGGGACAACGTATGGCGACTTTAGGTTTATAGGCGTAGAATTAATGCATATTACTTGAATGATTATGGATGTTTTTTTGGATAAATTTTCAAAAATCATCCATATAAATCGCTACAGGTTAAGTGAACATGAATCTTGTCATTAAAGATATATCGGATTATTTACAAAATAAATTACAAAACACGCTTGATCAAATCACTGGAGCTGAACAGCCCACCGTATATTATAACGTGCAGAGTCACTCTCAGCAGATACTCAGTCGACTTCCACAACTTAACCAAAAATATCGCCCAACGCCGTGGCTCAGTAACCCGCATTTACATCTGATTTATTTTGATCTAATCAAGAAAAGAACCATTCGCTTAAAGTATGATCGCGTCGACCAATTAAAAATGTCAGACGGCGGTGTCACAGCAATTGCTTGGTATGGTTTGGATTTACCTACAGATACGCCTACCATCGTACTCATGCACACCATTACGGGTTCGCCTGAAAGTATGCGTGAACTGGTGAAAGACTTAAATGCTTATACAGGATGGCGTATTGCCCTGTGTTTGCGCCGTGGTCATGCGGGTCTGCCCATGCCTGTAGCTAAGATGAATTTATTCGGCTCAACCGATGATTTACGAGAGCAGATTGCATACATACAAAACAAATTTCCACAATCTGATTTGTATGGTGTTGGTTCATCAGCGGGTACGGGACTTCTTGTTCGATACTTGGGTGAAGAGGGTGAAAATACCCCATTAAAAGCAGCATTTGCTTTATGTCCGGGGTATAACACTGAAACAGGCTTTGGCAATGTACATCCTTTTTACAGTAAAATGATGACCAAAAAGTTGTTTACCAAATTTATCAAGCCTTATACACAAACGTGGCAGCAAACAGCATCATTGTCTAAAGTATTACAAGCAAAAAATTTATTAGAATTCGAGCAAGCTTATTTTGAAATGGCGGGTTATCAAGATTATGAGAGTTATACCCAAGCCACCAATCCCATTTATGTTTTTGAAAATGTAAAAATTCCTTTAATGATTTTAAATGCAGAAGATGATCCTGTTTGTCATATTAAGAATTTTGAACCTTATAAAGAAGTGATTCGTCAAATGCCAAATATTGTGGTGGTCACCACCAAGAAGGGCAGTCACTGTGGTTTTTATGAGGGTTTATCGACACGGTCATGGGCAACCAGATTGATGGCAGATTATTTAAAAAATCTTCAATCTTGAAGGCTCATTTGGTTATTGAACTTTATTTAAGAATTAAGCGAGAAGTAATAAAAATGCCCTAATCAGTGATTAGGGTATATCTTATTGAAGCTGAATTAACTGAATTAACTGAATTAACTGAATAAGGTATTGGTGCTGGGTTCTAATCCAATTTTGATCTTTGTTTTAGCCACAAGTTCTGACTCATCTGTTTGGTTAGGATGAAAATCTCGACGGTAGTAATCTATAAATTTTGGAATAAATATTTGATAAGATTGTTGTGCAAATTTTTGGAATTTGCCCCAAGATTTTAAATTGAATAATTGGCGATCTCGTTTCATTAATACAATTTGATAAATTGAGGACATTGTGATGATCAGCGCCAAGCTCAGCGTAAAAATGGTGACACGAGGAAGGTAAGCACTCAAACCTGTTCCATATAAATATTCGTACAGATCATAAGCGACAGCTTTATGTTCAGTTTCTTCAACACTATGCCACAACCATAGATTTCGAATGGTTTCATCTGTCATGAGTTCATTGACTGACTCCATCATGGTCACAACCAATACCGCGGTGTAATGCTCTAATCCAACCGTAACCAATAAATTCCATTTTTTACTAAATACACGTTCTATGCCTTTTAAAATAATTCCTGTTACTTTTTCAAGCGATTCAGGGTCTAAACCATGTTGTTTCGCACTTAAATGAAATGCATGGTGTTCCTTGGAGTGCATGGCTTCTTGACCAATAAATGCACCAATTTCACGATCAAGACGGGGATTGTTTTTTGCTTTTGCTCTCAAAGCGCGAACAGATCTTACAAAATACGATTCACCCTCAGGAAAAAGCGTAGAAAGTGCGGTGAAGAAATGTGTAAATGAAGGCTCATTATTGCACCAGTAGCGTGGAATATTATTAAATTGATAATCCATACGTCGCACTGGAAAAGAAGATTTTTCTCTTAAAACGGGTAGATTGGTTGTCATTATTTTCTCCACAAATTAAGTTCTAAAAAGGAACTCATTAAACAGTATCCAGTTGTTTGTGGTGTGTCAAAGTGTTTTGATGTTTTGAGTTTATATCGTCCTGCATTGATATCTAGATGCCTTTAAAGACAAAGAGTACAAAACTGTAAAGGTGGTATTTTAAAATGATGTAGTAAGTTAATTTACATATTAAAAAAGTATTCAATTGCTGTAATAAAAAACCGAGCTCAATAGCTCGGTTTTTTTACGTCAGACAAAGCTAAAAAAATTAGTTATCTAAAGCAGGAGTTGCAGCAGCAATGGCAGCGGCAACAGCATCATCTTCAGTCTGGCTAGTAGAAGATGAAGATTTAGGGTTTGCAGGCTTAGATTCAGCAGGTTTTGCTTCAGCTTTAGGCTTAGTTTCTACAGCTTCAGCAGCATTTGAACTGGCACTTGTATCACGAGCACTTAAATCTTCAGCTGGTGCATCATGATATTCACGACGAATGGTTGCAGAAGTGTTGTTGGTTTCCTGATGTTCAACTTCAACACGCGTAGGAATTTCACTACTGTCTGGTGTCTCAATCGGTTCAACATTTACAGGCTCTTGTGCTGTTGTCTCAACATTTTGATCCTGTTCATCTTCCTTTGGTGCTTCTTTTTTTACACAAGCAGTAACAAGTAATGCAGTCGCAATTGCTACGCTAATTAAAAGTTTCTTATTCATAATTGCTCAAAACAAAACTGGATATATTCGTTGCCATAGTATAACAGCAATTTCAAATAGAAAAATCCTGTTCATTCCCCCTAAATTTTTATCGGAAAAGCTGATAGAATAACCAATTGTTTATTGTTCTATGAATTGATGCGGAATGACTTTGCTTTCTTGGTGCAGAGTAAAGTAAAATCGCACAACATTGTAGGCCAATTTAGGCTCCATTGTACGAGAAACTTAATGACCCATTTTATATTCGTGACTGGTGGTGTAGTCTCATCACTAGGTAAAGGTATTTCAGCTGCTTCAGTTGCTGCACTTTTAGAAGCCCGTGGTTTAAAAGTGACCATGGTCAAAATGGATCCATACATCAATGTCGATCCAGGGACAATGAGCCCTTTCCAACATGGTGAAGTTTTTGTCACAGAGGATGGTGCAGAAACAGATTTAGACTTGGGTTATTACGAACGTTTCTTACGTCGTGCCAAAATGACCAAACTCAATAACTTTACTTCTGGCCGAGTTTACCA
Organism: Acinetobacter shaoyimingii; assembly: GCF_011578045.1. Lineage (NCBI taxonomy): Bacteria > Pseudomonadati > Pseudomonadota > Gammaproteobacteria > Moraxellales > Moraxellaceae > Acinetobacter > Acinetobacter shaoyimingii. The sequence goes on along the minus strand of NZ_CP049801.1, from coordinate 1,982,029 downwards.
AGATGTTTTAAACAAAGAACGTCGTGGTGACTACCTTGGTGGCACAGTCCAAGTTATTCCACATATTACGGACAATATCAAAGAACGTGTTCTTCGCGCTGGTGAAGGCTATGACGTTGCAATCGTTGAAATCGGCGGGACAGTCGGTGACATCGAATCACTTCCATTTATGGAATCTGTACGTCAGCTCATGGTTGAACTTGGTCATAAACGCACCATGCTCATGCATTTGACACTTCTTCCTTATATCAAATCTGCTGCTGAACTTAAAACCAAGCCTACTCAGCATTCTGTTAAAGAATTGCTATCGATTGGTATTCAGCCAGATATCCTGATTTGCCGTACAGAACATGATGTAGATGCTGACACAACACGTAAAATTGCATTATTTACGAACGTTGAAGCACGTGCTGTTGTGGTATGTAAAGATGCGCGTACGATTTACCAAATTCCACGTACATTCTATGAACAAAATGTTGACGATTTAATCTGTGAACGTTTTGGCTATAACGATTTGCCTGAAGCTGATCTTTCAGATTGGGACAATGTTGTAGAAGCATTATTGAACCCTGAATATACCGTTCGCGTAGCGATGGTCGGTAAATACGTTGAACTTCCAGATGCATACAAATCTGTAAATGAAGCACTTTTACATGCGGGTATTCAAAACCGTGTCAAAGTTCAAATTGACTATGTCAATGCTGAAGAACTTGAAAGCCAAGATGTAAACGATGTATTGAAAGATGCTGATGCAATCTTAGTTCCAGGTGGTTTCGGTGAACGTGGTACTGAAGGCAAAATGAAAGCGATTCAGTTTGCACGTGAAAACGACATTCCATTCTTGGGTATTTGCCTAGGTATGCAATTGGCTGTGATCGAGTTTGCACGTAATGTTGCAGGAATTACAGATGCAACATCAACTGAATTCAATCGCTCAACAAAATCACCATTGATTGGTTTGATCACTGAATGGTTAGATGAGCGCGGTGAAGTTCAGCAACGTAGTATCGAGTCTGATCTTGGCGGAACAATGCGTTTAGGTGCTCAAAAATCAGAATTGGTTGAAGGCACAAAAACACGTGAAGTTTACGGTAACGCAGAAATTATTGAGCGTCATCGTCACCGTTATGAAATGAACAACCGTTTCATTCCAGCGCTTGAAGAAAAAGGCATGCGAATTTCTGGTTATTCACCTGTTCAGCATTTGGTTGAAACGGTTGAAATTCCACAACATCCTTGGTTTATTGCTGTACAATTCCACCCGGAATTTACAAGTTCACCACGTGATGGGCATCCATTATTTGCTAGCTTTATTGACGCTGCTAAAAAGCAATATCAAAAAACTAACTAATAGTGCACGTATAAAAAGTCGTGATCGATACGAAATAAACTAGGAAGTTTAAATGTCGCAACTAACACCACAAGAAATTGTACGTTTAGGCGATATACAAATGGCAAATCATTTGCCATTTGTATTATTCGGCGGAATGAATGTACTTGAGTCTAAAGATTTGGCTTTTGAAATTGCTGAATCATATATTGATATCTGTAAGCGATTAGATATTCCATATGTGTTTAAGGCAAGCTTTGATAAAGCCAATCGTTCAAGCTTAAACTCTTTCCGCGGCCCAGGTCTGGAAAAAGGGCTTGAATGGTTATCCGACATAAAAAAACAGTTTAATGTTCCGATCATTACCGATGTACATGAACCGTATCAAGCTGCACCTGTCGCTGAAGTGGCGGATATTATTCAGCTACCAGCCTTTTTAAGTCGTCAAACTGACTTGGTTGAAGCGATGGCGAAAACCGATGCCATTATTAACATTAAAAAAGCGCAATTCTTAGCACCGCATGAAATGCGTCATATCATGAATAAGTGCTTAGAAGCAGGCAATGACAAACTGATTCTTTGTGAACGTGGTTCAGCATTTGGTTACAACAACCTTGTTGTAGACATGTTGGGCTTCGACACCATGAAGCAGATGAATGTTCCTGTATTTTTTGATGTAACACATGCGTTGCAAACACCAGGTGGTCGTGAAGATTCAGCGGGTGGTCGTCGTGCACAAATTACGACATTGGCGCGTGCAGGTATGGCAACAGGTTTAGCTGGTTTGTTCTTGGAAGGGCATCCTGATCCAGATAAAGCCAAATGTGACGGTCCGTGTGCCTTGCGTATGTCGCAACTTGAGCCATTCTTGGCTCAACTGAAAGAATTGGATACCTTGGTCAAAGGTTTCAAAAAGTTAGATACACACTAAACCAATACTTTGATGCGTCTTTTTTGACGCATCGTTTTTATTAATCAACTGAGGAATTGTTCATGAGCCAAATCGTTGACATTCGTGCACGTGAAATTTTGGACTCTCGTGGTAACCCAACCATCGAAGCTGACGTAATCTTAGCCTCTGGCGTAGTTGGCCGTGCATGTGCACCATCTGGTGCTTCAACTGGTTCTCGTGAAGCTTTAGAACTTCGTGATGGCGATAAAGCACGTTACTTAGGTAAAGGTGTTAAAACTGCGGTAAATAACGTAAACACTTTGATCCGTGATGCTTTAGTTGGTAAATCAGTATTTGAGCAAAAAGACATCGACAATACGATGATTGCGCTTGATGGTACTGAAAATAAAGAAAAATTAGGTGCAAACGCAACATTGGCAGTATCTTTGGCTGCTGCGCGTGCTGCTGCAACTGAAAAGAAAATTCCACTTTTCCAATACATCGCAGACTTACGTGGTCAATCAATTTTGACGATGCCTGTGCCAATGATGAATATCATCAATGGTGGTTCACATGCAGACAATAACGTTGATATTCAAGAGTTCATGATCGAGCCTGTAGGCTTCACGTCATTCTCTGAAGCTTTACGTGCTGGTGCTGAAATTTTCCATTCTTTAAAATCAGTTTTAAACAAAAAAGGTTTAAACACTGCTGTTGGTGATGAAGGCGGTTTCGCGCCAAACCTTCGTTCTAACGAAGAAGCGATTACGGTAATTCTTGAAGCGATTGGTCAAACTGGTTACAAAGCAGGTTCTGACATCATGCTTGCGCTTGACTGTGCATCTTCAGAATTCTACAAAGATGGTCAATACATTCTTGCAGGTGAAGGCAACAAAGCATTCACTAGCAACCAATTCTCTGACTACCTTGCAGGTCTTGTAAACCAGTACCCAATTATCTCAATTGAAGATGGTTTGGACGAGTCTGATTGGGAAGGTTGGTCTTACTTGACGTCTATCCTTGGCGATAAGATCCAGTTGGTGGGTGATGACTTGTTTGTTACAAACCCGAAAATCCTTCAACGTGGTATCAATGAGAAAGTCGGTAACTCGATCCTCATCAAATACAACCAAATTGGTACATTGACTGAAACTTTAGATGCAATTTATCTTGCGAAAGAAAATGGCTACTCTACAGTGATTTCACATCGTTCTGGTGAAACTGAAGATTCTACAATTGCGGATCTTGCAGTGGGTACAGCAGCGGGTCAAATCAAGACTGGTTCACTTTGCCGTTCTGACCGTGTAGCGAAATATAACCAATTACTTCGTATTGAAGAATTGACTAAAGCTGCATATCGCGGTAAAGCTGAATTCAAAGGTTTGAATTAATCATTGAATGAAAATGTTAGAAGTATTTAATACAACTTCAAGCAAAATGTTGCTGGGACTTGCGATTATTCTCATCGCATTTCTCCAGTACCAGTTTTGGTTTGGTGAGGGTGGTTATTTCCCTCACCACGCTTTAATTCAACAAATTCAGCAACAAGCTGAACTGAATGAAGAATTAAAAGAACGAAATCGCATTTTGGCGGCAGAAGTTTATGACTTAAAAAATGGTGTTGAAGCCATTGAAGAGCATGCACGTTTAGATTTAGGTCTGATCAAGCCACATGAAACATTTGTGCAAATGAGCACCATTAGTGCCAATTACAAACCCATATATATTGATCCAAATGCACAAGTAGATACCCGTACCAATGAAGATGAAGTTGCCCCAGAATTGCCATAAATTGTGGGCAATCATTCCTGCTGCAGGTTCAGGAAGTCGTTTTTCTAAAACGCAGCTTAAACAGTATCAAATGATTCAAGATAAAACTGTGCTTGAACATACTGTTGCACGTTTAAATCAATTGCCTTTATCAGGCTATGTATTGGCGATTTCAGCGCAGGATGATATTGCTGAAAATTTAGCACTGAGTCATAAAGATAAGGCTCAATTTTGTCTAGGTGGAAACGAGCGCGTTGATTCTGTTTTAAATGGTCTTATTCATTTATCAAGCTTTGCAGATGAAGATGATTTGGTTTTTATACACGATGCAGCACGACCATGTGTGAGTGTTGAATGCTTAAATAATTTGATCAATACGGCATTGGAACAAAACTGTAGTGCAATTTTAGCGATTCCAGTACGCGATACACTTAAACGTGTTGATCATCAAGACATACAAACAACCGTAGACCGTGATTGTTTATGGCAAGCACAGACTCCACAAATTTCAACAATAGGTACTTTAAGACGTGCCATTGAAAAAGCCTTAGCAGATGGCATCACCATTACCGATGAAGCAAGTGCTTTAGAATACTATGGTGAAACTGTTAAAGTCGTTACAGGGCGTTCAGACAATATTAAAATTACTTATCCTGAAGATTTGGATTTGGCGCGTTTGATCTTACAAGCCCAATCGGTGTGATTCATTCATACCAACATAACTTATTCAATCAAAAAAACATCACCCAGTGGTGATGTTTTTTTATGTCTACACATCTTTTATAACAATTCCACGTTAAAAATCATCTAAAACTTGCTTGTATTTCTCAATCTTCAGTCGTAATTTAAAGTGAAATGCATCACATATTATTACAATGGTTTTATACAATAGGGTCTAGTTCATGTGGTCTACTGAACTTGAGTCACTGGTTGTAATATCAGGTTTTAACAGTGTTTTAGCACCGTATTATTTGATGTGTATTTTAATGGTGTGATGATATTCGATTATTAAATCATAATAAATTTTGCAATACGTACTCAAAGGATGAGTTGTTTCAAGGTAAGGCTAAAGATGAATTGATCAATGGTCATTCATTAAATTCAAAAGGATATGAACCGATTTTTAAAACGCAATATATAACAAAAAACTTCTGAAAATTAGATTTATACAAGGCGGTGTTTTATGCATATAGTCGTTATGGGTGCAGGTGTGATTGGCACCACCACAGCATATTATTTAAATCAGGCAGGACATGAAGTCACAGTCATTGACCGTCAACCCAATGTTGCACTGGAGACCAGTTTTGCCAATGCAGGGCAAATCTCTCCAGGTTATGCATCACCATGGGCTGCACCAGGTGTACCTTTAAAGGCTTTCAAATGGATTTTTCAACAGCATGCGCCACTAGCCATTAAACTCACAGGTGATATGTATCAGTATCAATGGATGATACGAATGCTCGCTGAATGTAACATTAATCGTTATCAAATCAATAAAGAACGTATGGTGAGGATTTCAGAATATAGCCGTGATTGCCTAGACCAACTTCGACTAGACACGGGTATTCATTTTGATGAACGTCAATTGGGTACTTTGCAATTGTTTAGATATCAACATCAATTGGATATTGCAGGAAAAGATACCGAAGTTTTAAAAGAAGAAGGCGTGCCTTTTGAGTTATTAGATAAGGCAGGCGTAATACGTGTTGAACCTGCCTTGGCACTTGCGACAGTTGATTTTGTAGGTGGCTTAAGGCTTCCAAATGACCAAACGGGGGATTGTCAAAAATTCACCACTGAATTGGCAGATTTAATTCAAGAAAAAGGCGTGAAATTTTTATTCAACACACATATTGAGCGTCTTGAGTTCACGCATGATGCTATATCTGCTGTGGTGCTTAAAGATGGTAGCAAAGTCCAAGGAGATGCTTATGTCATGGCATTGGGCAGTTATAGTCATGATATGTTGAAACTGTTGAATATTGATGCACCTGTTTACCCACTGAAAGGATATTCAATCACCACAAAAATTATAGATGCGTCGAAAGCCCCTGTATCAACAATTTTAGATGAAAGCTACAAGATCGCATTAACTCGTTTTGATGATCGCATTCGCGTAGGGGGGATGGCTGAAATCAATGGTTTCGACCACACTTTAAATATACATCGTGAAGATACACTACTGATGGTACTTGAACAGCTATTTCCACATGCCAGTGATATTTCAGACGCGCATTTTTGGACAGGTTTGCGTCCTGCGACACCTGATGGAACGCCTATTGTGGGTCAAACTTTTTATAAAAATCTGTATACCAATACAGGTCATGGCACTTTAGGTTGGACCATGTCGTGTGGTTCAGCACAGTTACTGACCGATATTATTTCCAATAAAACCCCGAAAATTGAATACGATGATCTCAATGTCTTTAGATATGTTTAAGTTTTTAAATATGTTTAAAAGTTGGTGAGTATTTATGATGTATGTGAATAAATGGTGCAAGTCACTTAGATTTTTAAAAATTACGTTGATGATGATCCCCATTTTTAATGGACTAATCAGCATTGTAAAAGCGTTAGATAAACGCATGCATAATGTCTTAAGGAAAATAGTGGTTGTGAAAGTGCGCCATTTTACGGCATAACAAAGTTTTATCTCGTTATTTAAAATGAATAAGAATCTTGCAGTTTAAGATCATTATTTTTAAAAATAAAGATATACTTCCCTGAATTTATTGATATATTTAATAATCGTTACATCTATTTACTTCTCTTTGATTCAAGAATGGCATATACATTGCTATAGAACAAATACGAAATAAAAATCATGATTGTTGCAGGAGAGATGTTCTTCTGTGAACACGCCGAAGGAGCAACGACCCCGGAATCTCTCAGGCAAAAGGACTGTAACAATCACATTACATCTGGAGAGAAGTCTGAAGCATCATTCATAGCATAAAATTCAGACTCACCGAAGGGGATGGATCGCATTCAAATGTTTTGAATGTTATTCGAAGCTCTCAGGTACCGTGACAGATGGGGCATATTTGGAAATCACTTCCAAGGAGTGTATTTATGCCGCATGTGGTTGTCATTGGTGCTGGAATTACGGGCGTTACATCCGCTTATGAGCTGATTAATTTGGGGTATCAGGTTACTGTTATCGACAAGCATTTATTTCCAGCCATGGAAACCTCCTTTGCCAATGGTGGGCAACTCTCTGCCTGTAATGCTGAAGTGTGGAATCAAAAATCTACGGTGCTTAAAGGCATCAAATGGATGACACAAAAAAATGCGCCATTATTGCTGAATCCTTCTTTTAGTGTACATAAATATGCTTGGTTGATGGAATTTCTGGGCAATATTAAACACTATAAAGAAAATACCCATGAAACTGTTCGATTGGCACTCATGGCACGTCAACGTTTATTTGCCATCGCTGATGAAGAACATATTGATTTTGACCTTGAAAAACGCGGCATTTTGCATTTTTATCACACTGAATATGACTATAAAGTGGCAACACAGGTGAATGACATGCTTTGTGAGGGTGGTTTAGCACGTCATGCAGTGAGTGTTGATGAAATCAAAACCATTGAGCCGACATTAACAGGCAATTATTATGGTGGGTTTTATTGCCCTGACGATGCAACAGGTGACATTCATAAATTTACTAAAGGTTTAGCAGAGGTCACACAGAAAAAAGGCGCAAAATATTTATTTGGGACAGAAGTGATTGATTTTAATCATCACAGTCAAAGTGTCGAAATTAAAATAAAAACCAGCTCGGAAAATTTAAAAGACAATGAAAAAGCAGAAACTGAAATTATTCAAGCAGATGCTGTTTTAGTTTGTGGTGGTGTCGGAAGTTATCAGTTGTCGCATCAGTTGGGCGATCGGGTCAATGTTTATCCAGTCAAAGGGTATTCAATCACAGTGCAATTAGATGACGAACGCAGCATTCAAAATGCACCTTGGGTCAGCTTACTGGATGAAAGTGCTAAAATCGTAACTTCGCGTTTAGGAGCAAATCGTTTTAGAGTGGCGGGTACAGCTGAGTTTAATGGTTATAACCGTGATATTCGTGCAGAACGGATTCAGCCTTTAATTGATTGGGTGAATCGTAATTTCGATATTTCTACAGAACATAGTATTCCTTGGACGGGTCTGCGTCCGATGATGCCCAATATGATGCCTGTGATTCAACAAGGAAAACGAGAACGCGTTTTTTATAACACGGGTCATGGACATTTGGGGTGGACTTTATCTGCTGCAACAGCCGTGCTAATCAGTCAGGAAATCTCCCAGAAAATACCCGTTTAAATCTGTATTGATTGGGTGAAAAAATAGATGCAATAATAAAAGCATGAATTATTTTCATGCTTTTATGTTATTCCAATAAGATGAATTATAAACGAGTAAAGATTTTTTCTTGAGGAAGACGTGATTTAGGCAGTTTGGCATTGAAGTCATTTTCACTTCTAAAGCCTAAAGTCAAAAGTACAGATGGCACTAAACCTTGTTCTTTAAGCTTTAACTCCTCACTGATAATCTCTTCATTAAAGCCACCAATCGGTGTGGCATCTAGACCTTCTATGCCTGCAGCAAGCAGCATTTGACCTAACGCAATAAAAGTTTGATTTTCTGCCCAACGTTGAATATCACCTTTTTCATTGCGGTAATAATCAATATAGCCTGAACGCGTTTCTTTTTGTGCTTGTTTTGCTGCATCATCTTTGAAACGACCACTGACATCATCTTGATGAAGTAATGCATTGAGGTGATCGGGTGTAATATCGGCTTGGGTACAAAATAAAATCGTATGCGATGAGTGCAAAACTTTAGGCGCGTTATATTCGTATTTACCTACCAATGATTTGGCAATGCGTTGTTTGGCTACCTCATGATCCGCAATGAAATAATGCCATGGTTGTATATTGATTGAAGATGGAGCTAAACGTAAAACTTCCAACAAACGTTCAAATTGTTCTTGTGGAATTTTTTTTGAGGCATCATAAGCTTTTGTGGTATATCGTGTTTTTGATACGTTAAGTAAATCCATCAATAATCTCCTAAATTTATATTCAGATTTTACTCCGATTTTAGTTATTAAAAACTATCCTTTAATAGAATATAACGAAGACTATTGCACTATTTGTGTTCAGATAATGCGGTATAATTTGCCTGAAAATGCATTAAATTTTTATCTGCTATTAGGCTGCTACAAAAGCGGCATAATCTATCCATGAATATTGCCCTAAAAGGTGAGTTGAGCCATGAAATACATCAATCATTTCAAAAGAAAACTCAAAACGGAACAGCAGATTGGTCTGTGGGTAGGTCTGGCAGATGCCTATGGCACCGAAATCGCTGCCAATGCAGGCTATGATTGGTTGTTGATTGATGGTGAACACGCACCAAGTGATCTCAGAACGACGCTGTCACAATTGCAAAGTATTGCAGCGTATCCATCACAAGCTGTGGTTCGTCCACCTATTGGCAGCGTTCAACTCATTAAACAATTACTGGATATTGGTGCTCAGACGCTTTTAATCCCAATGGTCGAAACTGTAGAGCAGGCGGAATTAATGGTGAAAGCTGTGCGATATCCACCTGAAGGAATTCGAGGAGTAGGCGCAGCATTGGCACGTGCAACGCGCTGGAACAGTATCGAAGATTACTATCAAACTGCACATGAAGATATTTGTTTGTTAATACAAATTGAATCTGTGACAGGACTGAACAACTTAGATGACATTTTAAATGTTGAAGGAATTGATGGTATTTTTATCGGCGCTGTAGATTTATCAGCAACAATGGGCTATCAGGGTAATCCGAATCATCCTGAGGTACAAAAGGCGGTCATTGATGCAATACAGCGGATTCGACAATCGGGTAAGGCAGCTGGGATTTTATCGACTCAACACGAAGCCACACAAAAATATTTGGACATCGGGACTGAGTTTGTCGCTGTCGGTGTCGATACCAGTGTACTGATTAATTCATTAAAAGAGCTTTTAGCCAAGTATAAAACCAATGTCTCGGTCAATCATGGGCAAGGTGGTTATTAACTCTATCCGAAATTAGATTTTAAATCTCAAATACTGAAAATAGCGAGTGTATACTCGCTATGTGTTTATTGAACTTGATTATCGAAAAGCAAAAACGACATTAGAAATAATATCCCAGCGACAGAAAAAGCATACTGTTCCAAGACGCATTTTTGCCTTGCGCAAAACCATCTACAGAACCAAAGCCAACATCGTTTTTAGCCTGAATATTCTCTAAATAGAATTGAAAATTTTCTTTGTACTTTGTGTATACACCATAGATCAAACGCTCAGAATCATCATAATCTGAATCAGATTTAAAATAGCGAGAATAAGTTGTGTAGAGTTTAGGCTCGCTCCAATTTTTTGTTGAATAAGGCAATGTATAATTCACTTCTGTTGCGAGAAAATGACCCTTATTTGCAACATTAAAATAACCATCAAAAAAACCAAAGGTCGTGAAATTAGGATGATCTTGATCTTTGTTATCTATTTTTTGACCACCAAAGGTGAAGTTAAAATTGAAACGATTTACCTGTGTGTTTTGAAATACTGTCCACACTTGGCGATGTGCATCAGCTTTGTTTTTTAAATTGGTAAGATCGTTATATAAATACGATGCACCGAGCTGTGTCGTTGCCTGGTGCTGATTCAATTCATACTGTAAGGTTTTATCCACTTTAACAGCATAAGATTGATTTTCCTTTAAACGTGTTCCCTCAGTAAATGAAGGTTCTGAAGTGACAAAACTAGAATAATGCGAGGAGTTTTGGCTTTTACCTGTATGGCTGCCTGCATTGGCAAAGAAGTAAGCCAGACTTAAATTGAAGTCATCTGGATGGTATTGATAACTCAAACCCCAATGATTAATTTCTTCTAAACCGAGACGGTACATCTGAGTCAAATTGTATGCACTACTGTAGTAACGACTATGACCAATGGGTACAGGCTGTAATCCAATTTTAATTTCATGTTCAGGTTTAACTTCATATGCTAACCAAGCATTTACAGGATAATGAATACCCGCAATTTTATCGTAAGCTTGATAAACCCGATAATCTAAATGACCACTTAAAGCGCCTTTTTGATAATTAAGCCAAAGTACAGCATCACTAAAATCAATTTTATTACCAGAAGTATTTAAATAATCGTTATGGGTATATTGGAAGCGAACTGTTCCATTGATTTGGAGTGATGGAATGGACTGATTTTCATCTGCATAAGAATTTGATAGTGTGGATAAAAATAAAACACCAATAAATAAACTTCTAAAATTCATTGTTAACTTTGAGCAAAAAAAAGATCGCTGAATTATAAAAATTAAGATTTAAATAGAAACAAAATAAAATGAATAATAAATATACAAAATATTATAATGATTTATTGTTATGTAAATCTAATGAATTGATTTTAAAATTTTAATTTTATATTGCTATTGAGTATAAATTGTTAAGTTTTTTAGCTAAACATATTATTTATAATTAAGATTTGAATAAAAATGATTGGTTTGATTTTAAAATTGATGTTATGTTGTATTGGTGAAAGCTATTAAGTTATACATATTACCTATGATTGATTTTTATAATATTTTTATATTAGCTTAAAATAAATTGATAATTATTTTATTATGATAAGTATTATTTATTTTATTATTTTTTGATTAAATTCATTTTAATGATAATAGAAACACGTTTTATTCATAATGATGTGTTTATGGCTATAAATATTCCAAATTTAGACAGCATTTTAGCTGCTCATCAAGCTTTAAAAAATCAAAAGCCTTTAGTGCAATGCATCACCAACAGTGTCTCAGTTAACTTTATGGCCAATGTTTTACTCAGTGCTGGTGCATCTCCTGCAATGGTTGATAATCCTGAAGAGGCTGCTGAGTTTGTCAATTTTGCACAAGGTTTAGTTATTAATTTGGGAACACCTACATCAGCTTTAGTTGAAGCAATGCAATTGGCCATTCAGCAAGCGAGTCATTTAAAAAAGCCTTGGGTTCTAGATCCAATTGCAGCAGGTGCATTGTCTTGGCGTGGTCAAATTGCTGCTGATTTTCTATCATTTAAACCGACTGTAATCCGTGGCAATGCATCAGAGATTATTGGTCTTGCTGGTTTAGGGGCTAATTCACGCGGTTTTGACAGTTCAAATGATCCAGCACATTCAGTAGAGGCTGCAAAGTCATTACTTGATCATGCATCCGCAGTTTCAGCATCGGGTGAAATTGATCATATCGTCGCGAAAACAAGTCATGAAACTGGAGAAAAGTTTTGGCTTGCTAAAATTAAAGGCGGTAGTCATTTTTTCCCATTGGTCACCGCTTCAGGATGTTCATTGGGGGCTTTGGTCGCAGCTTATACTTCGGTCACAGATCCATTTAATGCGGTTGTTTCAGCGCATGCGCATTATGCCGTTGCAGGTAAGAAAGCACATTTAAAAACCGATGCACCTGGAGATTTTCAACGTGAATTTATCAATGAATTGTATAATGTTACCGCGGATGACTTTGAGCAATATTTAGAATTTTCAGTTGAGGAATTGGTCGCTGCATGAAGGCTTTAGTCGATGCCGAGTATGTGCTTGCGCATTTAGATGAATTTCAAGTGCTTGAAGTTGGTTCGAAAACTGCTGAATCCTTTCAGGCGCAAGAAGCATATGCGCAATATTTAAATGGACATATCCCAAACGCGCAATATGTCGATTTAAATTTACATTTTTGTGCATTAGGAACAGATCTGCATTATCAACATCCAAATCAGTTTCAATTCGCGAAATCTTTGGTTCATTTTCAATTGCAACCAGCGCAGAACATTGTCATTTATGATCGAGAAAATCATATTTGGGCCACACGGTTATGGTGGGTTTTGCATGCTTATGGGTTTGAAAATATCTATGTATTGTCTGGGGGATTCAATACTTGGATTGCAAAAGGACTGACTGTAGAGCAAGGCGAGGTTTCAACTAAATTTGTCCCAAATGTTGATTTACCTCAGCTTAATTTAGATGAACGATATTTTGCAAGTCAGCAAGATATTGAAAATGTTGTATCTGGTCAACTTCAAGCACAGTTAATCAATGTACTGCGTCCTGAGGTATTTGATGGCTCAGAATTACGTTATGCAAGACGTGGTCACATACCTCGAAGTATCAATATTCCTTTTGCTCATTTTCTCAATGAGCAAGGTGAATTCTATTCGTCATTTGAGCATATAGCTTCAAGGTTTGGGCTCGATCTCAACAAGAACATCATTATTTATTGTGGCAGTGGTATTACCGCAAGCGGTGCAGCATTTGCCCTTATCCAATCTCAAGCACATTCAGTCAAAATTTACGATGGGTCAATGGCGGAATGGAGTTCAAATCCAAATTTACCGCTTCAGTCCACCATTTAAACTTTAGGAATACAACATGGCAATTAAAGCATTGTGGTACTTAAGTACTGCGGATGGTCATTACCCTTGGATGCAAGATGAATTTTATCCTGTGGATTTTCAGCGCTACAAGCGTTTAGCACAGACCATCGATCAGGGCGGTTTCTTTGGCGCACTTGTCGCCACTTGGCCAAACGATCCATTGACCTCGGCTGCATCGGTTGCAGGCTTTACCGAGAAGATGAAATTCCTTGTTGCTGAATATGCAGGGTTAACACCTGCAAAGCTACTTGCAGAACAAGCGCTGACTTTTGAAAAGTTTCATGGCGGTCGATTGCTATTTAATCACATCAATGGGACACCACAACGTGTGGGAACGTATGGAGTGACCCTAACGCCTGAAACTCGGTATGAACTTGGCCAGAATTATTGGGAAGAATTCCAAGCGCATTATCAAAAAGGTTATCGTTCATTATTCCCCAATACAGATTACACCATTGAGCCAACTTCTCCGCAGGGTATTCAACTGTGGGGTACAGGCGATTCGCAAGCAGGAATCGAGCATGCAGGGGAAGTGGTCAATACCTATTTATTGATGATTCGTGAACGTGCACGAGTCAAAGATCAATTTCAGCGTGCAGTTTTAGCGGCAGAGCAACATGGTCGAAAATACGATGACTTGGGTGCTTTAACCAGTGTGACCGTACGTAAAACACAAACAGAAGCAGAACAACAGTTTTATCAGATTTTTGAAAAAACGGGTGCAGAACTGTTGAAACATAAATTGGATGTTTCAATTAAGCGTAAAACCAATGGTGAACAGGGAATTGATAGCTTCAAAGCGCCAGATGCACAGCGTCAAGAATGGGTGGATTATATTCGTCAAGGCAAGTTACCACCGCTTGAGTCTTTGCGTTTAGAAGACAACCTATTTGCAGGTATGAGTGCTTGGTCATCTTTGGATATTTTTGGTTATGCATCTTCAGCGGCATATTTGGTCGGAAGCCCTGAAAATATTGCCATGCAAGTACAAAAATATCATGACGAAACAGGTTTAAGTGCATTGATTATGTCGGGATGGCCTTTGATTGAAGAAGCGCAATATACTGCTGAGTTGTTATTGCCCTTGTTGAAAGAGATTGGCGCCTAATGCAGGTTAGATTTCAACACAGTACACACTGTTATGCTGTTCAGGCGATTCTTTTTGATTTGGATGGAACATTGGTCGAGTCGACAGGTTCCATCGGGCAAATTTTACAGAACTGGGCAGAGCAGAATGCATTAGATGCGTCGAAAGTGATTGCTTTTAGTCACGGTAAACGGAGCATTGATATCGTGCGGGCGTTTATTCAAGCATCTGAGGTCGATGCGCAGTATCAACAATTGACTGCTCAATTTGTACAGGCAGCAGATCAAGCACAGGCGGTGAATGGTGCATTTGATATTCTCAATGCGCTTAATTCGAAGCAAATTCCTTGGGCCATTGTCAGTTCCTCTGAGCGTATTTTAATTGAAGCACGACTCAAAGCATCAGGTTTACCTATGCCAAACGTGGTTGTAGCTGCGGAAGATATTCAACAAGGTAAACCCAGCCCAGAAGGATATTTAAAAGCGGCTCAAATATTGGATATACCAATTGAAGCATGTCTTGTTTTTGAGGATGCGGCGGCGGGTATCGAAGCAGTGTTCAAAGCGGGTGCAAAATGTGTGGGTGTAGGTTCAGCGATGCAAGCTTGTACTGATGTTTTTATCGAGAATTATCATCAGATTTTAATCGAACATGACTCATGAAAATTTAATCTTGATCAGTGTAAAGATGAGTATAAAAAAAGCCCTGAATCAGGGCTTTTTTATGGTCATATTAATAAGCGTAGTTTAGATCTGTGTACTTTTCCAAAGACATTTGCACTTGTTTATTAATGAATAACTGAACATCTTCAGTCGTCATCGGTTGTCCCTGATTGGTAATGACATGTTCAACAGGTGCTTGTGTTTCGGCGGTAATTTTATAGACAAAATTACGGTGTAGTTGATATTCAGTTTCAGTTTTTAAAATCACAGTCGCATAGCTGTAGCTGTGTTCAAAGTTTAAGTCGGTATGTGAAAAAATAAATTGATCGAATAACTTGAGGGATTTTCCATCTTCTAATACTTTCAATTCATCAATAATTCCAGCATCTAAATGAACATCGTAACGCTCAGAAATTGCTTGATTACCAATGAGTAGAGACACTTTTCCATCATCGTGAGAAGTGACAGTAATATTGCTAAAATCGGACATGAAAAACTCGATGATTCAATCAAAAGATGACGACCATTATCTGCCAATTATGTGTTAAAGCAAGACGGTGAGAACGGATTAAAACAGTGTTAGTCGAAATAAAATACAACAAGCATTTATATAGTTTGAGCGTTTTATTCTCGTGAATGAGTTAGAGTCTAGGCTGTATAGCCCTAACTATTTCATTGAGTCATGACCTTTTGTAGTTTGAAATTCATATTTGAGTTGATAAAATAGTTCAACAATTTGCATAAAATCAAAGCCATTGATGTTTAGATGCAAAAATTCTGTAGAATCGCCCTGTGTCATACACATGAAATTAATACGTTTATTTTTAAAAACGGCATTAATTAAAATGGTGTCTAAAGCAAATTTTTTTAAGCTTTTATCTGAAGGAGATTGGTCATACAGATTCATGTTATATAAATCCATTATGTCGTGAACTTTGGTATAACAGCCATACTTTTCATCACTCACCAAAAACATAGAACCATAAGAGTAAGGAACCTCGGGTATATAATTTTCTTTGGTATAGATGTGTATAAATCCATCTTTATGGATTTTATATTTCAAATTAAATTTTTCTATATATTGTTTAAATAATGCCAATGAACTGATTTTTGTATTTACTTGGGGAATTGATTGTTGAGTATCGATATTGTCATCGAAATAAATAAGATATCCTTTTTTATCTGCAATAATTGCCATCGATTGCAAAGTCAGACCATCTGGGAAATCGAGTTTTAACACATCATTTGAAAATATCTGAGCTAAGTCATCTTGATTGTTATTGGTACTTGCCAACCCAGTAGTAGAATATAAAAGAAAAATGATGAAAAGAATTTTTTTTAACATATGAATGAGATTGAGTTATTTTATTGTCATATAATATATTTTAGTCAAGAAGATAAATCCAATAATTATTTTATTGGATTTAATACAAAGGCTAATATGACCACGTTTTTAATGAAAATGAATGCTCATTCGGATTATCAATTTCTAATATCTGTGCCTGATCTTCACGCCAGTCGCCAAGGACAATACGTAATTTGCCATATTCATGATGAATTTGAGGTCGATGTGTATGTCCATGAATCAAAAGATCAACATCTTTTAATGCTTCTGCAACAGCACCCTGATTGACATCCATCACCTCATAAGACTTAAATTCTTTAGTGTGATTGCTACGTTTACGAAAACCTTCAGCCAGTTTAGTTCTAAAACTCAGCGGGGTTTTGCGTAAGAAACTAATTAAAAAAGGATTACGAATGACTTTCTTAAAGCGTTGATATTTCACATCATCTGTACACAGTGCATCACCATGTTCAATACGAATTTTGGTTTGCCCAATCGTAAGGGTATCAATATCAGGAAGAAGTTGACCATTGAACTGATTTAAAAAGACTTGATGTAAAGCAAAATCTCGATTGCCGACTTGGAAATATACTCGGTTTCCAGCAGCGGTAAATGCTTTCAAATGTTCAACAATGTCGTCTAACCATGGGGCAGAGTAATCATCGCCAATCCATGCATTAAACCAATCTCCCAAAATATAAAGTTGAGTCTCTTGAGTTTGGTATTGGTCTAATAAATCCAAAAACCCTCGAATGAGTCGAGGGTGATCAGGTGACAAATGTAGATCTGAAATAAACAGATGGGTCACTTAAGCTTCCTTAAAGTCTTCCTAAGTCCCTCTTTAATAAAGAGGGACTTCTCCTCCCTTTAATAAAGGGAGGTTGGGAGGGATTATTACTCAGAAATGATTTTAGCAGATTCAATCACAACGTTTTCTAAAGGAACGTCTGCATGGTAACCGCGGTTGCCAGTGCGAACGCCTTTGATTTCGTTTACAACGTCCATACCATCAGTTACTTTACCAAATACTGCATAACCCCAACCTTGAGCAGTTTTGCCAGAGTGGTTAAGGAAACCGTTGTTGCCAACGTTAATGAAGAATTGAGCAGATGCTGAATGAGGTGCTTGAGTACGTGCCATTGCAATCGTACCTAAGTCATTGGTCAAACCGTTATCAGCTTCATTTTCAATAGCATCACGAGTAGCTTTTTCTTTGAAGTTTTCATCCATGCCACCGCCTTGGATCATGAAACCATCGATAACACGGTGGAAAATTACGCCATCATAAAAACCATCGCGTACATATTCTAAAAAGTTTGCTACAGTTTTAGGTGCTTTTTCAGCATTTAATTCAAGAACAATACGACCTTTATTGGTGTTTAATTCGACTTGAGGAAAACTCATTGTGTAATCTCCTAATCATGGACAAAAAAGCCATGGGTTTTTGGTTGAGAGAAGCATAAGCAAACTGTAAACTACAAGGCAAGAAAAAACGTTAATTTCTTTGTTAAATATTTAGAAAAGCGTTTTTATTATCCTAATTTTATCTTATACAAGTGATTTATCAACTATGAAGCCAAATGATGTTGTTTCAAGCCTGCCAAATACCCCGACACCTAGTACTGCCTCTGTCGATGCTGCGCAGCAAGAACAACAGCCAGGCTTAGACTTTGTACGTCAAGTCATTACAGATGATTTGTCTGTTGGTCGCACAGAGAAAGTGGTGACTCGGTTCCCACCTGAGCCAAATGGTTATTTGCACATTGGTCATGTTAAAGCTATTTGCTTAAACTTTGGTATTGCCGAAGAATTTGATGGTTTATGTAATCTTCGTTTTGATGATACTAACCCAGATGCTGAAGAACAAGAATATGTCGATGGTATTGCCAATGATGTAAAATGGTTAGGCTTTGAGTGGGATGGCGAAGCACGCTATGCATCGAGCTATTTCGACCAATTACATACTTGGGCGATTCAATTGATTAAGCAAGGTGATGCTTATGTCGATTTGCAATCTCCAGAAGAAATTAAACTAAACCGTGGTAATTTCATCGAACCTGGCAAAAACTCTCCTTACCGTGATACTTCGGTTGAAGAGAACCTTGCACGTTTTGCACAGATGAATAATGGCGAATTGGGTGAAGGGCAAGCTGTCCTTCGTGCCAAAATCGATATGACGTCACCGAACGTGCATATGCGTGATCCAATTTTGTATCGTGTACTGCATTCTGAACATCACCAAACAGGTGATAAATGGAAAATGTACCCGATGTACGATTATGCGCATCCTTTGTCAGATGCGATTGAAGGTATTACACACTCATTATGTACCTTGGAATTCCAAGATCATCGTCCGTTCTATGATTGGGTGGTTGCAAAAGTCCATTCTGAAGCTGTGCCACGTCAGTACGAATCAAGCCGTTTAAACATTGATTACACCATCACCTCGAAACGTAAATTACGTAAATTGGTTGAAGGTGGTTATGTGAATGGTTGGGATGATCCACGTATGCCAACTGTTGTGGGTATGCGCCGTCGTGGTTTTACGCCAGAAGGTCTTCGTGATTTCTGTAAGCGGGTTGGTGTGTCGAAGACAGATGGTATTGTCGATGTGGCAATGCTGGAATTCTCGATTCGTCAATCTTTGGAAAATACGGCTGCACGTGGTATGGCGGTACTCAATCCATTGAAAGTGACTTTAACCAATTTACCAGCAGACATGGATCTTACGCATGCACGTCATCCAAACGTGGATATGGGTGATCGTATTATTCCTTTAACGTCTGAAATTTATATTGATCGTAAAGACTTCGAAGAAGTCGCACCTAAAGGCTTTAAGCGCTTGATTCCGGGCGGTGAAGTTCGCCTGCGTCATGCATATGTGATCAAATGCGATGAAGTGATTAAAGATGCCAATGGTGAAGTGGTTGAATTGAAATGTTCAATTGACCCTGAAACTTTAGGTAAGAACCCTGAAGGTCGTAAAGTAAAAGGCGTGATTCATTGGGTTTCTGCAACAAAAGGTGTGCCTGCTGAAGTTCGTATTTACGATCGTCTATTTACTGAAGCTGCACCTGATGCTGATGATGATTTCTTGGCGAACTTGAATCCTGATTCATTAAAAGTGGTTCAAGCGGTGATTGAACCTGCTTTGGCTCAAGCAAAACCTGAAGATCGCTTCCAGTTTGAACGTGAAGGTTACTTTGTTGCAGATCAACACGATCATACATCTGAAAAACCAGTGTTTAACCGTATCTTAGATTTAAAAGATAGTTTTAAACCTAAGGCCTAGTATTAACATTGATACACAATACGAGATGAAAATAATCACCTGATTTTAAAAATGTGATTATTTTCGGGATTTTTACCCAGCTTCGGCTGGGTATTTCTTGAAATTATGATAAAAACTGATTAATTTATGATGACAAGATAATTTTTAAAAATAAAGGACAATACATGACATCACAATTAGATTTTGTCACGATTCATAAAAAGCCCAATGTTTATTTTCAAGGTCGTTCCATCAGTTATCTGATTGAATGTAAAGATGGATCAAAAAAAACACTTGGTGTATTGTTGCCTACAGAAAAACCGCTGACATTTGAAACACATGTCAATGAATTAATAGAAATCATCTCTGGTTCATGTGAAGTTCGTATTGGTGATGACGAAGAAACCTATGTGTATAGCGTTGGCGATTCTTTTAGCGTTCCTGAAAATAGTCGTTTTAGTATGTATAGTACCGATGTCGTAGATTACATTTGCCATTTGGGCTAACAGTAACCTTAAGCTTGTTGACATTAATGATGATTCAATAGCGATGGTCATTAAATAAAATTTTCATATTTCAGTAAGTTTTGTTTTAAATAATCAATCAATACTTGAACTTTGTGGGAAATAAATTTTTTATTTGAAGTGACGGCATATACTGCTGTGGGTTGTACCTTATATTCAGATAAGACCTGTACTAATGTTCCTGAATCTAGATCTTTTTTTACATGCCACAATGAATGATTAGAAATTCCTAAACCTGATAATGATGCTTGTCGAATAGCCTCCCCAGAATTACAAAAAAAATGACCATTTATGTGTATGTTTTGAAGCGAATTATTTTCGTCAACCAAATTCCAAATCTGAGTTAACCCATGCTGATGCTTCTGTATGATGCATTGATGATTTTTTAAGTCTTCTAAAGTTTTGGGAATTCCAAATCGTCTTAAATAGTTTGGCGAAGCACACAACAAACGAGGATTATCCATGAGCCGCTGTGCGACCAAGCTTGAATCTGACAATGTACCAATACGAATTGCAAGATCAACGCCTTGCTCAATCAAATCGATGTTTTGATCATCCAATTCTAAATGGACTTTTATTTTGGGATGTTGAATCATAAATGCTGATAGTAATGGAATCAAAACATGCGTAGCGAAGGTCGTAGATGCAGAAATATGCAAATCTCCAATCAATTGCTGGTCCATGCTTTTCAAATCGTCAATGAGTATTTCAAGGCCTTGAAGATAGCCACGACCATATTTAAGCAGTTGTTGTCCTTCTTGCGTCAAGGTTAAGGTGCGAGTTGTTCGATGAAATAGCCTAAGTGACATAGACTTTTCTAGGCGCTGTATTTTCTGACTGACAACAGAAACAGCGAGATTTGTTTCTTTTGCCACCTGACTCATTGACTTAAGTTCAGCGACTCGAATAAAAAAATGAAAGTCTTCAGTATTCATTATCCATAAATTCGAAAAAGTATTTTCTTATTGTCCTGATTTTCTGAAATGAATTGAATTGCTATTTTGTGATCATGAATTTTAAACAAGAGTATAAATCATGAAATACAATTTTTTAGGTGATTCAGGATTGCGTGTATCCGAATTAGGTTTTGGTGCAGGGACTTTAGGTGGAAAGGGTCAAATATTCTCAGCATGGGGACAAGCCAGTCAAGTTGAAGCGAATCGAATGATTGGATTGTGTTTGGATGCGGGCATCAATTATTTTGATACAGCCGATGTGTATTCTGACGGAGAGTCGGAAATTATGTTGGGTGAAGCTTTAAAAGCACATCGACAGCAAGCCATTATATCAACAAAAGTTTCCATACGAAGTGATGACCAAATTAATCATGTCGGCTATTCACGCTCTTATCTATTACATGCTGTCGAGCAATCATTAAAACGTTTAAAAACAGATTATATCGATGTTTTACAGTTACATCAGTTTGATGGTTTTACATCCATAGAACAGTTAATGAGAACTTTAAATGACTTAGTGAGTAGTGGAAAAGTTCGTTATATTGGCGCATCAAATTTTTCTGGTTGGCAACTCATGAAAGCTCAAAGTATTGCAGATCGTTATGGTTATGAAAAATTTGTTAGCCACCAAGTGTACTATTCTTTAATCGGTCGTGATTATGAATGGGAACTCATGCCTTTAAATCATGATCAGCACATTGGTGCTGTGGTGTGGAGCCCCTTGGGTTGGGGGCGTTTAACAGGAAAGTTTGATCGTCATCATCCAATACCACAACAAAGTCGTTTACATGAAACAGCTCAGTTTGCACCACCGGTTCATGAAGACTATCTTTATCGAATCTTAGATGTCTTAAAAGAACTTTCAAAAGAAACACAGAAAAACATTCCTCAGTTGGCTCTAAACTGGTTATTGAATCGTCCTACAGTATCTTCAGTGCTGATTGGTGCTCGTAATGAGAAGCAATTGAAAGAAAATTTGAAATCAAAAGATTTTCATTTAGATGATGCCCAGCTCAAACAATTA
Source organism: Acinetobacter shaoyimingii (assembly GCF_011578045.1). Classification (NCBI taxonomy): domain Bacteria; kingdom Pseudomonadati; phylum Pseudomonadota; class Gammaproteobacteria; order Moraxellales; family Moraxellaceae; genus Acinetobacter; species Acinetobacter shaoyimingii. Next base: position 1,959,702 of record NZ_CP049801.1, on the reverse strand, counting down.
AATAGCATAAGTGCAGTTTATCCACCTTATCCGTATTATCCTTATTGGAATGGTCAATTTTCTGAGCGTCATGTTCAACTGGTAAGTTCCCAATTTGAATAAAAACAGCTGTTATTTATGTAACTTGAATCGAGTGCTAAGGATGGCTTTTTGTAACTCAGTAAGTTACTTTAAATAAGTAAGTTTCAGTGAAAAAGTTCTACAACTTCCAAATTAAAACAGTCTAAATAGTTGAAATATATACTATGTATATGACTGAAATGTGTTTGAATATTTTCTCAAAAAAAATTATTAAAGTCATACTTAAATAATATTTTTGTATTGATTAATTATAAAAATCAAATATTTATTTGACAAATATTCTTTTTGTCATCATATTAAGGCTGAGCCTAAAAGCTCATCTTGAAACTTTGTTTCTCTTCGAAACCCTGCGAAAGCAGGGCTTTTTTTTAACTATTGATTCTCTTATATCTCATGTAATAGCGTTTTATTTCTTTGTATTTTGTTCCTTTAATGCGATATAAACAGGAACATTAAGCTTTTTACGATCTTTTAATTTCTTCTTGATATAAAGCACTAAAGCAAATGAGGTTGTGGCAACCGTTAAAAATAAACTGTTCAAATAACTCATTGCTGAACTGATGTACCCGATTGTCGTGAGACGACGCATCATGGTAATCACTTGAGGGCTACTTTCGACGCCTGTAATAGCCCACGTACATAAATGCTCACAGTTATTGATAATCAGATGGTAATTGTTTTCGTGCATACGACTACGCATACGACGTACAACCATGCGTCCAGTAAACTTGGGTTGATTGTATTCACGAATGATGATTTTTTTTCCACGTGCAAATTGATGAATTGACGTTATTTCAATAGGACGTTTTTTAAAAAGATGTGCAAGACCTGAATAATGAATTACACGACCTTTACCTGCATAAATTCCGTGATGGCTATAGCCAAAATGATTTACGATCAGGTGAGCACCAAGCGGGTACTTTTTTAAGGCTTTACTACGCATACTCAACTTCCAATAAATGGAATTTTATTGAAATTTCAATGAAAATCACGATGTTTGATATTTCTCAGACTATGCAAATCATGGATACATTGACCAGATAAGCAGAATGCTATGGTGTAATAATTATAGGGTGAAAATAGAGTAATTGAGTAGGGTATTCAATTAAAATTATGTATTTAATCTAAACTTCTCACGTGTTTGATCAGTCATATATTCTTTAAAAGAATAAACGGCTTATTCTTATCTATGTGAATATTCAAACTTTCATCATACGACACAGTTTATACTTTAACTTGGTTATTTATAATGGCTAATCAGGTACTAAAGAAAAGAGAACTAAAAAACAATATTTCAAAGCTAGACTATTTCAATAATTTCTGCGGTAAGAAGTTTTAATATACTGCTGTAGAATGAAAGGTGTTTCAGTGCTTGGGTTAAGTTTGTTCTCTAGTTATGCGGCACAAGAGAAGGGTCTATAGTGTTCATTCAAATATGAGCCAATGATCATTTTTGCTACTTTAAAGTCCTAAATAGCACCGCATACTGAGCTGTATTATTGAATTAAATCGAGTACAGATGATTGGGTTTTACATGTTTTAATTGCATCTTCTTTTGGTAGTTTAGCAATCTGCTCTTCAAACTCTTTCTTTTGATTTTTGATTGCATCTTCAGGAATACCACTGTCTTTGGCAACTTTTGCTATTTTATCCCAAACATCAGCACATTCAGATGGTAGACCACCACATGCTGTTAGACCAAAACTCATCCCCAGTATTAACATCAATGTTGATTTTTGCATTTATTTTCCTAGTGTTTTTATCCAATTTAATTATAGGTATATGAATTTAAATGTAAAACATTATTTTTATACACTACTCAAAAATAAAAAAAGCACTTATGTATAAGTGCTTTTTTGTTACTGCATTGTTATTGTTGGATTCAATAGTTCAATAAGATCCTTACGGCTGTAGCCACGTGAAATTAAAACTTTCTTAATCCCTTGAATGACATCCTCATCGGTCGCTTGTTGAAGCGCTTGAATCAGTTGGTCATTGGTCTTACAAGAACAATCATTTTCAACACAAGCAATCTGATTTTTATGTTCATTTTGCTCAGTATTCGAAGCTAACAGCTTTTGCCAAAAACTCATAGAGTCTACACATGCAATTAATATGATTTGAAATATAGCCACTTTAAAATTTAATTCAAGCCCCAGAAAGTGACGCAATTATCATTTCAAAACTGTTATTTCGATAACAAGATTGCTTATAAACGTTTTTATCTTTGATTAATTTTTAATCAAAACCATAACTGTTTGATTCAATTATTAAACTTTTAAATATAAAAAAGTCACTTTGAAAAGTGACTTTTTATTTAGCTGAAATAAATTGTTTAAATTTTTTCCAGTAATACGCCAGATTCTACATGATGGGTATATGGAAATTGATCAAACATTGCGAACTTCTGAATTTTATGAGTTTGGCTTAAAGTTTTTAAATTGTCATACAGTGTGTCAGGATTACATGAAATGTAAATAATACGTTTGAAACTTTGTAGAAGTTTTAAAGTATCGTCATCAATGCCTGCACGTGGTGGATCGACAAATACAGTATCAAAGTCATAACTTTGAATATCAATGTCCGCTTCTTTTAAACGTTTAAATTCTCTTTCGCCATTATAGGCTTGAGTAAATTCTTCTGCAGATAATCGAGCCACTTGAATATTGTCGATTTTATTCTTTTCAATGTTCCACTGAGCAGCATATACAGATGATTTTGCCAATTCTGTCGCCAGAACACGATTAAATTTTAATGACAATGGTAGGGTGAAGTTACCATTACCACAATACAGTTCGAGTAAGTCTTTATCTGTATGTTCAGCAGCATTGCAAGCCCATTCCAGCATCTTTTGGCAGACTTGTGCATTCGGTTGAGTGAAACTACTTTCAATTTGTTTATATTGAAACGTGCGATCAAAAACTTGGAGTTCTTCAACCACATATTCATCGCTCAATACAACTTTTTGACCGCGACTGCGACCAATGATTTTAATATTGAGTTTTTCAGCTAGTGTTTTGGCTTTATGTTCCCAGTCTGTATTTAATGCACTGCGATAAATCAGTGAAACCAGCATTTCACCTTTTAAAGTACTTAAAAAGTGAACTTCAAAAAGTCGATTGGATAACAACGCATCTGCTTTTAATTCATTTAAAAGTACAGGCATTAAGTCATTAATGCTTTTGTCTGCAATGGGGAAATCATCAATGCGAACAACAGTTTTATGTTGACCATCCTCACTACGTTCAAACATGGCATAGAACATATCATTTTCGGTATGCCAAATACGAAATTCAGCACGCATACGGAAATTTTGTTCTGGTGAAGCAAATACTTCTAATGCGGGTGGTTGATATTCTGCAAACTGATCACGAATACGTTCAATTTTCGCATCAAGCTGTTGTTGGTAAGAAGAAGTCATAAACATTTATAAAACTAGCACAGAGCAGCCGAGATGGTAGCAAAGATTAATCATTTTTTCTGCATAAACTTTGCTTACATGTAGATTTCGCTTATCTTTTGCTTAGCTCTTCCACCAAATAGTCGATAAAAACTCGAACTGCTGGAAGTAAGCCGCGACGTGACGGATAAACCGCATGAAAAATTCCGAGAGGCATTTTCCAATCAGATAAAACACGAACCAATTCACCTGATTGAATATAATCTTGAGAAATGCTGTCAGGCAGTAAAGTAATCCCGCAGTTTTGAGAGGCTAGTTTGGCAAGCAGTGCAAGATCAGATCCCATGACCACAGGATTGACTTTAATTTTAATCGCTTGATCATGTTTGTCATGCAGGATCATATGTTGGTCTGTGTTTTCATCGGCCATGCTGAGTATACGGTGCTGACTTAAGTCTTCAGGGGTTTTTAACATGCCAAACTCATTTAAATAGGCTTGGCTTGCAAATAAATGATGTTCGTCATGGCGGAACTGACGAATGACTAAACTTGGATCATCATCCAAATTGAAACGCACCCGTAAAGCAACATCTACACCTTCATTAATAATATCGACACGTCGGTTGGTTACCATAAATTGAACTTTAATTTCAGGATATTGCTTGAGGAATCCAGGTAAAATCCGACTCATTTCATGTTGGGCAATGGTGACAGGAACACTGACTTTTATGAGACCACGGGGTTGTTCGCTTAAATGATCGACTAAATCATGTGCAGATTGTGCAGCACTCATCATCACTTGAGCGTGGCGGTAGACATTCATTCCAATATCAGTAACTGCAAAATGGCGTGAGCTACGTTGAATCAGTCGAACACCCAGATTTTCTTCTAAATTATAAACGCGTCGACTGAGTTTAGATTTGGGGATATCGGTTGCTCGTTCTGCTGCGCTGAAGCCACCATGTTCAACGACTAAAGCGAAACAATAAAAATCATCCAAATCTGACAGCATACCGACATTCCATAATTGCAACATTTACTCCATTTAAACCAATATTGTTGCATCAGGTCAATATATAAAATGTATTTGAATCAGCTTTTTATGTATTTAATAACTTTAAAACTTGCACATATTGTTGCATGCGTAAATGATCTTTTTCTGTTGGGTTTACAATTCGGGTTAAATCCATATTATCTGTGACATCGGCAATTTTTACACGGCGTGCAATAGGGTTTAGTCGTGCGCGATGTGCGGCATCCAAACGTGTTTCGTTGGGATATTTGGTTAATGCAATAATCGCATCGACAATATGCGAACTAAAACCAAGTTTAAGCAAATCATCCGCTGTGATATGGGTATCTTCTAATACGTCGTGCAACACAGCGACGATCTTTTCATCGATAGATTGCACATTCAGCATGACGCGTAGTGGATGCAAAATATAGGGCTGTCCACCCTTATCTAGTTGACCTGAATGTTGTTGTGTCGCGAGAATGATCGCCTGCTCAAGTGTAGACATCATGTTGATAAGCACGTCATGAAATGAAGAAGTATATTGATAAATCATGTCTGAAATCAGTGATATTTTATAAACTGACCAATAAATCAAAACAAATTGCTTCTGACTTTGCAAAGACTATTCAATTTTGCATTGGGCAGTTAAACTAAGGTTTTAACAATTTAAATTAAATATATGGCTTTTCAATTGATCGATCTACATGATCAGCAGGGTAATATCACATGTCCACATTGTCAGCATGCTGTGCTCGACTGGGAACAAGAACAATATATTCAGCCATGTGAACATACCTTGTTTATGGCCATGGATTTGGGTTTTGAATATATTTCGGATGAATTTGAAACAACTATGCAACGTAGTGTGGATGACATTCATGCAGATGATGAAAACTCAAATGTTTTTGATGAAATTACCCGTGCAACGTTCACCGATTTTCTCATTTATAAAGCGGATTTAGGTGTTGAAGGGATGTATCGTTATATTGGTTTTAGCGGCAAATAAAACTGGGTTTTAAAACCTATGTATTTAAAAATGCCTCAGCTAAAACCCATAATCTATAAAGATCTATCAAAAAGAAGCCTCAACGATTTTAAATGTATTGAATCAATACAGCTATCTTAAAGGTTGAGGCATATTTGAAAATCAAGGTGTGTTTCCATTTAACCGACTTGAATTTCAGCATTTGGATGACTAAGTCGGCTCTTTTTCGGTGTTGCAATCAGATAGGCCAAAGTCAGTGGGCCTAAACGTCCTGCAAACATGAGCAACATAAGCATAAATAGGCTACTTGCATGTAATTCTGATGTCACACCACGAGAGAGTCCAACCGTACATGCAGCTGAAACTGCTTCAAAAAGTAAGTCGATAAAGCGATGATTGGGTTCCAATATCAAAAGAATAAAGAAACCTAAAAAGATCAGCATTGAGGTAATTGAAATCACAGCCAAGGCTTTGTAGGTTGCTGAAGCTGGAATCGAATGTTTAAAAACAGTCACTTCATCAGAGCGTCTTAAGAAAGTGATCACGCTTAATACCACAATAATAAATGTCCCGACTTTTATTCCACCTGCCGTACTCAGTGAACCGCCACCAATAAACATCAGTAACATGGTCACCAAGGTTGCAGGATCACGCATATTTGACATTTCAAGACTATTAAAACCAGACGAGCGGGGTACTGTTGCATGGAACCACGCATTCAATGCTTGATCACCAATAGACATTGGTGCTAGCGTCAAAGGGTTGCTGGCTTCAATACTCCAAATCACAATAAACGCAAATAGATTCAATCCAGCAATGGTGCTTAAGATCAATTTGCTGTTGGTACTGAGTTTTTTCCATGAAAAATTGCGCTTAATGTCCATCAATACCACAAAGCCAATGCCGCCGATGATATACAGTAAACTGATGGTAAAAGTAATGAGATATTGATCAGAAAAGCTCATTAAACTGTTCGGAAATAATGAAAAACCGCCATTGTTAAACGCAGAAATACTATAAAAAGCTGCAAAAAAAAGCGCATCTAAAAATGGATATTCTTGCATCCAAGCCAGCGTGAGGATAGCCGTACCAATCGCTTCAAAAAATAAAGAATATAAAAGGACTGCTTTAACCGTAAATGTTGCACGTGCCAAACTGGTTTGACCGATGGTCTCTTGAGCCATAACTTGTTGTTTTAAACCAATTTTAGGCGACAGGCTCATTGCAGCAAGTATGGCAAATGTCATAAAGCCCAATCCACCACACTGTATCAACAGCATAATAATGAATTGCCCAACAGTGGTATATGCTTCCCCAACATTGACAACGGATAAGCCAGTGATGGTCACAGCAGAAGTTGCTGTAAACATGGCTTGTATCCACGTTAAATCACCTTCATGTGAAAAAGGCAGTTTAAGTAATATCGTACCTAACACAATAAAACTTAAAAACCCTAAGGCCAGAAGACTTGGTGGGCTTAAATTGATGCTGTTGCTTTTTTTATTTAGTAATTTCTTTCGATAAAATTTCATCATAAGAAGGTAAATCTCGTCGAAAGTTTTTTGAGCAGATCGACAGGGCCCTCTACAATCAAAATATCTTTTTCTTGTAATAATGTGCCGGGAGCGACTTCATAAATGACATGTGAGCCACGTTGCAATAGTAATGTTTCTACACCATCACTATGCTCAAGCAACGTTTGGAATTGTACGCCTTGCAAATGTTCACCGACTTCAACCTTAACAATATAGCGATCATTATTTAAAGCCATATAACGACGAACCATAGGGTAGCTTAAGGATTGTGCAACACGAATACCCATATCTTCTTCAGGATGAATGATTTTTTCAACACCCAAATGCGTCAAAATCATATGATGAGATTTGGATTTGGCTTTCACTAAAATTTTTTCGACGCCTAGATTTTTTAAATTTAATACACATAAAATGCTGGCTTCTAGGTCTTCACCAATTGCAACGACCACAGCATCACAATTTTTAATATTCAGCTCTTCAAGCACATGTTCATCGGTCGCATCTGCAATCACTGCATGACTGATTTGGTCTGAGATATTCTCGACATATTTTTTCTCGGTATCAATGCCAATGACATCATGCTTTAAGCTGGTCAGTTCCAATGCGACTGTTGCACCAAAACTACCCAAACCAATGACTGCAAAGAGCGCCATACTGTAAAATCCTTGGTAAATAATGTTGATTATTATGTTGAATTCAGATTTAAACTCGAATGATCAATATGAACATATTTAGTGTGATATCGCTATAGTTGTGATGCTGATGAGTCATTTATCATTCATTTTAATAGTTTATAGAAAATTGAGATGATCATCCAATCTTTCTAAAAACCAATATGTAATTGAACAGCTGTAATTGTGTTTGTTAAGTTTGGTTGCTTTGATCTATTTGTCATATTTGATGCATGTTGTGGTATTAAACTCGATCTGAACTTCAACAATTGAGTTGATTGCATCATGAATGAAAAGAAGATTTATAAAATTTTAAAGCAATGGTTTCCCGAATTGTTAGAACGAGAAATACCTTCAAAAAAGCACATTCGTAAATTTAAATATTTCATTCAGTTTTTATCCCATGAAAAGTTAGGGCATCGTTATCGGGGATATTTAATGAAAATAGATCCTGAAAGCTATTTAGATAATGGACTCGATTATGCTGCTGTATTACAAGATGAGGGGATCGCTGCTGATCCAATTCAAGCAAAAATACGCAATAAAGTGACACCTTTGATTGAGCATTATCAAAAACATCAAAATATTATTGGGCATTACTATGATGTTAATCAGCAGATCATAGATCTGAGCGTGAAAGAAATTTCCCTGATTGCACATCAGTGTGAATACGAGTTATTGCTGATATATGCTGAACAGTATTATTGGATTATGGTGCCGAGTGAAGAAAAAGTAATTCAAAAGTTTTGCCAAAACTTTAATGAACAATTTCAATATGACCATGTCAGTGTTGAACATTACTTTTCATCTGAATGTCTTAAATCCACTTAAATCTTCATAGAATGAATTAGATCTTATCTAAAATTAGATGATCTTTATTCTAGTACAATTACATGAGTTCATGGATCATCCAATAAAAAAGAGCCTCATTTCGAGACTCTTTTAATAATGATCTTTTGAAACAGTGTTATTTCAAGAAGCGTTGATAACCAAAATTGTTGGTAATCTCTTCATATGGATAAGTTATGCTTTCCAATGTTTCAATCAAACCATCTGGATTTTGCTTTGCATCTGTTGCTTCAAGACCAACCAAAACACGACCTTCAGCCGCACCGTGGTTACGGTAATGGAATAGGGTAATGTTATGCGTTGGACCAAGGCGTTCCAAGAAGGTTAACAATGCACCTGGTCGTTCAGGGAACTCGACACGGAAAAGTCGTTCATTTTCAATGTTGGCATGACCACCAATTAAATAACGAATATGGAGTTTAGCCACTTCATCATCAGATAAATCATCAACATCATATTGAACTTTCAGTGCTTCAAAAATGTCCTGACGCTCTGTTTCACCGCCTTTTAGGCTGATGCCAACAAAAACTTGAGCGGCACTTTCATCGCTTGCACGATAGTTAAACTCAGTGATATTGCGACCTTGTAGGGCACGGCAGAAGTTTAAGAATGATCCTTTTTCTTCAGGAATGGTCACTGCAAAAATCGCTTCACGACGTTCACCGAGCTCTGTACGTTCCGCAATATAGCGTAAACGGTCAAAGTTCATGTTAGCACCGCAAACAATAGAAACCATGTTCTTATTTTCTAAGCCATGCTCAACCACGTATTTCTTAATACCTGCCAAAGCCATTGCACCAGAAGGTTCTACAATGCTACGACATTCGTCATAGGTGTCTTTAATTGCTGCACAGATTTCATCTGTATTGACCAAGACGACTTCACGTTCTACGATTGGACCCGAATTGTCTGATTTTTGCAGTTGAATCACTTCAAATGGTTTTTCACCAATTTGAGCGACTGCTGTACCATCGGCAAAAAGACCAACTGACGGTAAAATGACGCGTTCATTGGCGTCAAATGCTGCTTTTAAGCATGCAGATTCGTCATATTCAACAGGAATGACTTTTACATGTGGGGCAACATCACCTAAGTACGCTGCAACACCCGCAATTAAACCGCCACCACCGACAGCCACGAATACGTAATCTACATCACGCCATTGGCGTAAAATTTCATTCGCAATTGTGCCTTGCCCAGCCATCACGAGTTCATCGTCATAGGGTGGAATAAGGGTCATGCCTTCGTCTTTTGAACGTTGAATGGCATATTTGTTGGCAACATCAAATGAGTCGCCGTGTAAAACAACTTCACCACCGAGTCTTTTCACAGCTTGAACTTTAATGTCTGGTGTGGTTTTTGGCATCACGATAATAGCGCGAACTCCAAGCTTTTGACCTGAAAGTGCTACACCTTGGGCATGGTTACCCGCTGAAGCCGTAATTACACCACGTTCTAACTGTGCTTTTGGGAGTTGGCTAATACGGTTATATGCACCGCGTAGCTTAAAGGAAAAGACAGGTTGGAGATCTTCGCGTTTAAAACGAATATTGTTGTTCAGTTTTTCACTAATTCGTGGTGCCGCTTCGAGTGGAGTTTCGATTGCAACGTCATAGACCGTTGCTTGTAATATTTGTCGAACCAAACGAGACAGCATGTTAATTTTCCATCTAACAGTTTAAAATAAGCGTTCATTGTAACAAACCCCTGTACATTTGCGCTGATAATTCAGTAGAAATGTCAAAAAATTAGTTGAGTCAAATTATGAGTCTGTATGCTACCCAAGATGAAAAGAAACAAGCTGCTGCCCAAGCTGCGTTAAAGCACTTACCAAAAGGCGGTATTTTGGGGGTGGGTACAGGAAGTACTGTAAATTTCCTGATTGAATTATTGCCAGAATTACAACTTGAAGCTGCGGTTGCAAGTTCAGAAGCCACAGCGCAGCGCCTTAAAAAGTTAGGCATTGAAGTCGTTGATATGAACTCGGTATCAGGCTTAGATGCTTATGTTGATGGTGCCGACGAAATTGATCGTCATATGCATATGGTTAAAGGTGGTGGTGCTGCACTGACACGCGAAAAAATTGTGGCATCAATCGCCAAAAAATTTGTTTGTATCGTGGATGATTCAAAATGGGTTGAACAATTGGGTCGTGATTTTCCATTGCCAGTTGAAGTGATTCCAATGGCACGTTCAGCTGTAGCTCGTAAAATTGTCAGCTTAGGTGGTGATCCTGCATACCGTGAAGGCGTTGTAACAGATAATGGCAATGTGATTTTGGATGTGCATAATTTCAATATCTTAAATGCGCTTGAAGTTGAAAAAACCATTAATAATATTCCTGGTGTGGTGTGTAATGGTATCTTTGCGATCAATAAAGCAGATATTGCGATTGTTGCGACAAACAATGGTATTGAAGAGCGCACTGCGGTTTAATGATTGATCCAATCCCTCTGGATCTCTCTGAGTAACCTTTTAAAACTCTGCTTTTAAAAAAGTTGCACAAGAAAATGAGATTTCTCCCTCCTTTGAAAAAGGAGGGTTGGGGGATGACTAAAAGAAGAAAATATGACCTTATCTGACCTACCTGAAATCCAAATTACTCGAAATATTCGATCTACTCGGTTGCGACTTCGCGTAGAGCCCACACAGATCAAAGTCACCGCACCTATATTTTGCACACAAGGTCAAATTCAAAATTTTATTCAGCAATCTGAACAATGGCTCATTCAAACTTGGCAAAAACAACAAGCTCAGATGGTCAATATTGATCGAACATTGCCCAGTGAACTGAATATATTTGATTTAGTGCAGCCGTTAAAGATCATCTATCGTACTCAAAAAAAATCTTATGATTGGGATCAAAGTCAAAATTTGTTAATGATTAGTGATCGTGCACCCGAACAATACTTAAAAGCCTTTGTGATTGCCTATGCGAAACAAGCATTGCCTGCTTATCTCGCTCAAGTAAGTGCTGAATGTGATTTGCTATTTAAGCTGTGTTCAATTCGTCAACCGAAAACACGATGGGGCAGTTGTAATGCAAGACATGACATCATGTTAAATAGTGCGTTGGTGTTATATCCCAAAGAAATTACTCGGTATGTTTGTGTGCATGAGCTGGTACATACACGACATTTTGATCATAGTACTTCATTTTGGAATTTAGTTGAAAAGTATGATCCAAACTATAAAGCGAATAGAAAGCAATTAAAGCAGAAACCTTTACCATATTGGTGGAACTAAAGGCACAATATAAGTGCTATTTCAATCTTATTAGAATTCATTTAATTAGAATGCCGAGTATCGAAAATTAGAGTGAATC